>JALCPO010000037.1 GCA_022650455.1 Oscillospiraceae bacterium | reverse complement strand
GCATTAAAATCGACATCAAGCATTCCGAAATCGTCGGCGCGGACCTGCTGGTCGGGTGCGTGGCAGCCGCGGAAATGTTCCCGGGGCCCTGCATTATTCTCGACATGGGCACCGCGACCACGTTCGTCGTGCTGGATGAGGACAGGCGGATGCTGGGCGGGGCCATCGCCCCCGGCGTGGGGATCTCGCTGGACGCCCTCACCAGCCGGACTGCGCAGCTTCCTTCGGTAAGCCTGGAAGCGCCGGAGCACGTGATCGGCAACAGCACCACGGAGTGCATGCGCTCCGGGCTGATTACCGGAACCGCCTGCATGATCGACGGCATGTGCAGCCGGATGGAACGCGAGCTTGGCAAGAAGTGCAGCATCGTGGCAACGGGCGGCCTCGTCAAAGAGGTCATCCAGCAGTGCGAACGAAGCATCATCCACTGCGATACTCTCCTGTTGGAAGGGCTGCGGCTGATTTACGAACGGAACCGGAATTAGCGGATGCACCACAAACGGGCCGCCGCAGAATTTGATTCTGCGGCGGCCCGTTTTGCATTGTTCCCGTTTACTTTGCCCTCGCCTCTCGGGTCGGTTCCTCTTCGCCGCTGAACAGCAGCCGGATGCACCAGACAGCCGCCACAGCGACCAGAACAAACACGATGCGGCTTCCGGCGCTCAGCTGCCCGCCGAAAATCCAGGCGATAAAATCAAAGCCGAAAAGGCCGATGGACCCCCAGTTCAGCCCGCCGAGAATCAGGATCGTCAGCGCAATTTTATCCATGAAAATCTCCCCTTTCGGGCTTATCTTTGCCGGAAGGGAAGAAAAATATTCCCGGCTGCGCCGTCAGTCGGCGGCCCGGTGTTTCCGGCGAAGCTCTTCATCCATCATTTCGGCCGCGCAGCCCACCAGCTCCGCGCACGAATGCTTTTTCGGCCCGTCCCCGGACGGATGCAGGAGTTCGCGGCAGAGGATGGACCCGTTTCCTTCGCGGAACCGCTGCGCAAGCTGCCGGACGAGACGGTAATGCTCCGCCTTCGCGCTGGAATTCTTCGGGTCCGGGCAACCGTAAAGGGCGCCGGCGGTCATCAGCATTCCGCTGACGGCGCCGCAGACTTCGCCCATGCGCCCCATGCCTCCGCCGAACGAGGACGACAGCTTCAGCGCGGTTTCCCGGTCCAGCCCGGTTTCGTCGCAGAAGGCCGCAAAAACGGCCTGCGCGCAGTTATACCCTTCCCGAAACAGTTTTACGGCAATTTCAGAGTGTTCGCTCATCCGAACCGTCTCCCCTTTCTTTCATTTTAGCCGCTTTCCATAAAAACACAAGAGAAAGCACGGCAGCCTCACGGGCAATAAAAAAACGGCAAATGCGCCGAAGCGCACCCGCCGTACCGAATTTTCTCTTCCAACAGCCGAACCGAGTCGGTTCAGCCCTCTTCCTTCATCTTTGCAAAGCATTCGCTGCAATAGACCGGACGGCCTTCCGTCGGCTGGAACGGAACCTTGCAGGGAGCACCGCAGGATGCACAAACGGCATCATACATTTCGCGCTGAGGCTTCTGGTTCATTCTACGGGCCTTGCGGCAGTCCGGGCATCTTTTCGGTTCATTGGTAAAACCCTTCGCGGCGTAGAATTCCTGCTCACCGGCAGTCCAAACAAACTCCTTCCCGCATTCCTGGCAGACTAAAGTTTTGTCTTCGAACATAATTTTTACCTCACTCTGTGTGAAATTTTTTGCCCTGGGACGGAGTTGAACCGACAACCTTTGGATTTTACCAAATGCTCTTGCGTTAAGCTACTGGGGCACATTCAATTTACGAGCATAGCTTATAACAGAATTTCTTTTTTGTCAAGCAGTATTTTGGATTATTTGAAAAATAATTTGATTTTTTCCTAATTTTTTTATAAAATTAAGAATTTTTCCATAGATTATCACAAATTATACGTTATTTCTTCCGCCGGTCCCCGGCAGCGCCGCGGGACGATCCTTCCGCCCGGTTGACATTTGCTTCCCCGCAGTCTATAATTTCGATTATCTAAGTTCAGCGTATGCTTTTGCATGGCATCCGGGTCCGGCGCGGAAGGGAAATGCCGGCGGCCGGCCTGTAAAAAATCGAAATGAAAGAGAACAGGGATGCATGAAGGAAACCATTCGGAAAATCGCGGCCCTTTCGGCCGCCGCCGTGCTGCTGGCGGGCACTCTGGCGGGGTGTTCCGGGAATTCCGGCAGCCGGAAAGTGCTGCGGGTCGGCATGGAGTGCAGTTACGCCCCCTATAACTGGTCGCAGGCCACGAGCGCCAACGGTGCCGTTAAAATCAGCAACAGCAACGAGTACGCCAACGGCTACGACGTGATGATGGCGAAAAAAATCGCGGACACCATCGGCTACAAACTGGAAATCGTCAAAACAAAATGGGACGGCCTCGCGCCGGGCGTCGCTTCCGGCAAGCTGGACGCGGTCATCGCAGGCATGAGCGCCACGGCGGACCGGAAAAAAACCGTCGACTTCACCAACAACTATTATAAGGCGACGATCTTCGCCCTGGTGAAGCAGGGCGGTAAATATGAAAAGGCGAAAAGCATCCGCGACCTCAAAGGCGCGGTGTGCACGTCGCAGCAAAGCACCATCTGGTACGATCTGCTGAAGCAGATCCCTGGCGCGCGGATCCAGCCCGCCCTCGCGGACGTGACGTCCATGATCGTCTCCCTCCAGTCGGGAAAATGCGAAGCCCTGCTGACGGACAAGCCCACGGCGCTCGCGGCGGTGTACGCCAACAAAGGCCTGGTCAAGATCGACCTGGGCAGCGACCGGAACCTGAAAGTTCCGGAAGAGCAGATGGACATCGGCATCGCGGTGAAGAAGGGCAACGCCGAGCTGGAAGACTCCATCAACCGGGCGCTCGCGCAGATCAGCGAAAAAGACCGCGCGAAGATCATGGATGAGGCCATTCAGGACCAGCCCCTTTCGAACGGCACGATCCCGCAGAACAACGACAGCTTTTTCTACTGGGCGGGCACTCTTCTTCACGAATACGGTTCGCTGTTCCTGCAGGGCGCCCTGATCACCCTCCTGCTGGCGCTGGTCGGCACCCTGATCGGCTGCGTTATCGGGCTGCTGGTCGGCGTGCTCAGAACCATCCCGAAACCTCAAAAGAAAACCAATCTTCTGCTGAAAATGCTGTACGGGATTCTTCAGTTCCTTCTGGCGGCCTACATAGAAGTGTTCCGCGGCACGCCGATGATGGTTCAGGCCATGGTCCTCTACTACGGCTCCATGTCGCTGCTCCACTTCGACATGAGCCCGATGTTCGCCGGGTTTTTCGTCGTATCCATCAACACGGGCGCCTATATGGCGGAGTCCGTGCGCGGGGGCATCGAGTCCATTGACGCCGGCCAGACCGAGGCGGCGGAGGCGCTCGGCATGACGCACTGGCAGACGATGGCAAGCGTTGTCATGCCGCAGACGTTCCGGGTTATCCTGCCGCAGATCGGCAATAACCTGATCATCAACATCAAGGATACTTCCGTGCTGAACGTCATCAGCGTGACGGAGCTGTATTACGAGGCGAACAGCGCCGCCGGCGTGTACTACCGTTACTTTGAAGCCTTTTTCCTCATCTGCGTGATCTACTTTATCATGACGTTCACCTGCTCGCGGCTGCTGCGCTGGATGGAGCGGAAAATCGACGGCTCCGGTTTTTACACGCTGGTTGACCTGGACGCGATGGCGGACCCGGCCGGGCGGAACCCGGCCGGGTCCAAAGGGGGCATGCACAAATGGGGGAAATAAGGGAGCCCATTCTCCAGGTGCGCCATCTGCGCAAGCAGTTCGGCCGGCACGAAGTCCTGAAGGACATCGATTTTGAAACCTACCCCAGCGACGTGGTCTGCATCATCGGCGCTTCCGGCTCCGGAAAATCCACCCTGCTGCGGTGCATCAACCTGCTGGAGACCCCGACGGAAGGGGAAGTCCTCTTCCACGGCAGGAATGTATTGGAAGAGGGAAAGCCGAGCGCCTACCGCGCCAAAGTGGGCATGGTGTTCCAGTCCTTCAATCTGTTCCACAATATGACCGTCCTGAAAAACTGCATGGTCGGTATGGAAAAGGTCCTGAAAAAAGACCGGGAATCCGCGCGGGAAACCGCCCTGAAATTCCTCCGGAAGGTCGGCATGGCGCAGTATATCAACGCCAAGCCGAACCAGCTTTCCGGCGGGCAGCAGCAGCGCGTGGCCATTGCCCGCGCCCTCGCCATGGAACCGGAGATCCTGCTTTTCGACGAACCCACGAGCGCCCTGGACCCGCAGATGGTGGGCGAAGTCCTCGCGGTGATGCGCGACCTGGCGGCGGAAGGCCTGACGATGATTATCGTCACGCACGAGATGGCTTTTGCGCGCGACGTTTCGACCCGCGTCGTTTTCATGGACCGCGGGATCATCGCCGAGGAAGGCACGCCGCAGGAGGTCATCGGCAACCCGAAAAACGAACGGACACGGGAATTTTTGTCCCGGTTTCTGGACCGGTGACGCCAAACGGCCGGTGCGCATTTTGCGCACCGGCCGTTTTTCTGTCCCAACTGGAAAAGCAGGGACCGTTATTCCCCAAAGTAGCGTTTCAGCAAGCCCTGGAACCCGCGCCCGTGACGCGCTTCGTCCTTCGCCATCTCATGAACGGTGTCGTGAATCGCGTCGTAGTTCAGCGCCTTGGCGCGTTTGGCAAGCTCCAGCTTGCCCGCGCAGGCCCCGGCCTCCGCTTCCACACGAAGCTGAAGGTTCTTCTTGGTGCTGTTGGTCACCACTTCGCCGAGCAGCTCCGCAAACCGGGAAGCGTGGTCGGCTTCGTCCGACGCGTACTTCCGGTACGCCGCGGCAATCTCCGGGTAGCCTTCACGGTCCGC
This sequence comes from Oscillospiraceae bacterium, assembly GCA_022650455.1. Lineage (GTDB taxonomy): Bacteria > Bacillota > Clostridia > Oscillospirales > Acutalibacteraceae > Thermocaproicibacter. Next base: position 15,986 of record JALCPO010000037.1, on the reverse strand, counting down.
CTGGCGCGCCATGGCAATGTACATGCCGACTTCGGAGCATTCGCCCTGGAAGTTGGCTTTCAGGCCTTCATAAACTTCCTTGTCGGCTCCCTGGGCAATGCCGACCTCGTGTTCGCAGGCAAAGGAAACGCTTTCCTTTTTCTCCACAAATTTTTCCCTCGGGGCGCCGCACTGCGGGCACTTTGCCGGCGGCTCATCCCCCTCGTAAACATAACCGCATACCGAACAGACGAATTTTTTCATCAGAATACCCCCTAATTAAAATACATGAAAAGGCAAAGCCCTGTTCGCACAAAAACTGTTTACTTTCCGTGCAGGCATTTGGCGCAGATGCCGTGCATCAGCACGTCCCACGAATCGACCCGCAGATGCATCTCTTCCGCGGTTTTCTCCACCTGCGCCTCATCGATGAGCCTGCCGGGGATATCGATCACCGCGCCGCAGCTGGAACAGACAAAATGCGTGTGCGGCGTGACATTGCCGTCGTAGCGCTCCTGCCCGTTGATGGTTCCCACGCTGACAATGGTGCCGTCATTTTTGAACTGCGCCAGATTGCGGTAGACCGTTCCGAGCGAAAGATCCGGGTAATCCGGCTTCAGAGTCCGGTAAACCCATTCCGCCGTGGGGTGGCATTTCGTGGATCGGACAGCTTTTAAAATTGCCTCGCGCTTTCGGCTGAAGTTGCGCTTTTTTTCGGTTGAATCCATGTTGTCACCCCCAGCAAGTTAGTAATAATTATCTTTATTGCTTTCATGTTAGCACACGCGCACGGTTTTGTAAAGGGCTTTCCAAAATTTTTTCGCGGCCGGTTTTTTCCAAAAGGCAGGCGGCGGGAAAATTCGGGAATACTGACAAGGAAGCCGTCTTTGAAACAGCGGAGGCACGTTATGGCAAAGGAACGGGTCAAAGAGTACGCGGTCATCACCGCGAGCACATGGGTGATTGCCGTCGGCATTTATTTTTTCAAATTTCCGAACGATTTCACATTCGGCGGCGTTTCCGGGCTTTCCGTGGTCCTGAGCCGGGTTTCGAGCATCTCGCCCGGAACCGCGAACTTGGTTCTGAACCTCGTTCTGGTGGCTGCGGGTTTCGTTTTTCTGGGGCGGGGCTTCGGGGTGAAAACCGTCTACTGCAGCCTGGTCCTGTCCCTTTCCGTCTCGGCGCTGGAAAAGCTGTGCCCGCTTTCCCGGCCGCTCACCGACGAGCCGATGCTGAACCTGATTTTCGCCGTCCTTCTGCCCGCGGTCGGTTCCGCCGTCCTGTTCAACACGGGGGCGTCCTCCGGCGGCACGGACATCATCGCGATGATCCTGAAGCGGCACACAAGCGCGGACATCGGGCGGGCCCTGTTCCTGAGCGACCTGCTGATCACGCTCTCGTCCTTTCTGGTTTTCAGCATCAAGACCGCTCTGTTTTCCTGCCTCGGCCTCATCCTGAAATCGCTCGTGATCGACGGCGCGATCGAAAACATCAACCTGAGCAAATATTTCAACGTGGTCTGTTCCCGACCGGAGCCGATCTGCAAATTCATCACGGAAAAACTGCACCGCAGCGCCACGGTCTGCGACGCGCGGGGGGCCTTTTCCCACAGCCACAACTACATCGTCTTTACGGCGATGCGGCGCGCGCAGGCGGTGCAGCTCCGCCGGTTCATCCGGCAGGAGGAGCCGGACGCGTTCATCCTCATCGCCAATACCAGCGAAATTATCGGCAAGGGGTTCCACGGGGAATGAAATTGCGCTTCACCCGGCTCCGCAAACCGCTGCGGCGGAGGAAATATGCCGCCTTTTTCTACATGGCCGCAATTTGCACTACGAACCTGACGTTTATAATATTGCAGGCCGGCTAAAATATACTTTGCATCGAAACGCGTCGGGTTTATAATAGAACCCAAACAGTTGTGGGGGAATGGGCTTGTTCAAACTGACGGCGTACCTGAAAAAATACAGAAAAGAATGCATCATCGGCCCGATCTTCAAATTCACGGAAGCGATTCTGGAGCTTTTTCTTCCAACCATCATGGTTCAGATTATCAATAACGGCGTCGCGCGGCGGGATACGGATTATGTGCTCCGGATGGTCGTGCTGGCGCTGTGCGGATACGGCTGCGCGCTGGTCTGCCAATATTCCGCCGCCCGCGCTTCCCAGGGCTTCGGGACCGATCTGAGGGACGCGGTTTTCGACCGCATCCTGTCCTTCTCCTATTCCCAGGCGGACCGGTTCGGCGCGCCGACTTTGACCAACCGCATCACGAACGACATCAACCAGCTCCAGCAGCTGGTGGCCATGATGATTCGCCTGCTGATCCGCTGGCCGTTCATCTGCATCGGGTCGATCGTCATGTCGTTTTTTCTGGATGCCCGGATCGCCTGGATCCTGCTCGCCGCGACACCCGTGCTGGCCGGGATTATTTACTTCGTGTCGAAGAACGCGGCCCCACTGTACCGCTCCTACCAGAAAAAGCTCGACGGGCTCGCCGTGATCCTGCGGGAAAATCTGTCCGGCGTCCGCGTCATCCGCGCCTTCTCCAAAACGAAGCAGGAAACGGACCGCTTCCGCCGGGCGAACGGCGGGCTGACGGAAAACGGCCTCGCCATCGGCCGGATCTCCTCCCTGTTCAATCCCCTGACCTCGCTGGTCGTCAATATCGTGATCGTTCTGATCCTGTGGGCGGGCAATTTTCAGATCCGGGCCGGCCGGCTCGCCGAGGGCCAGATCGTCGCTTTTATCCAGTACGCCAACCAAATCCTGATCGCCCTGCTTTTTATGTCGAATCTGGTGATCCTTCTGACAAAGGCCATGGCGTCCGCCGCGCGGATAAAGGAAATCATGAATACGCGGCCCGATATGGAAAATCGTGCCGGCGACGTGCCGGCGGTGCCGGCCGCGCCGGCAGTGGAATTCCGCGACGTTTCCTTCGGATACAGCAAGGGCGGCCGCGCGCTCGAACACGTCAGCGTAACGGTTCAAAAGGGCGAAGCCATTGGAATCATCGGCGGAACCGGCTCCGGAAAAACGACGTTCGTGAACCTGATCCCCCGTTTTTACGACGCGACGTCCGGCACGATTCTGGTGGACGGCGTGCCGGTGAAACGGTACCCCCTGCAGATCCTGCGGAAAAAAGTGGCCGTCGTGCCCCAGCACGCGCTTCTGTTTTCCGGTACCGTGGCGGAGAATATCCGCTGGGGAAACGCGCAGGCGGACAGGCGGGCGGTTCAAAAAGCGGCGGAAATCGCCCAGGCGGACGAATTCATCGAAACGCTCCCGCAGAAATATGACTCTCCGGTGCTGCGCGGCGGCGCAAACCTGTCCGGCGGCCAGCGCCAGAGGCTGACCATCGCCCGCGCAATCGCCGCGAATCCGGAAATTTTAATCCTGGACGACGCGTCCAGCGCGTTGGACTTCCTGACGGATTCCAAGCTGCGAAGGGCCATCCGGGAAAACAGCAGGTTCCAGACCGTTCTGCTGGTATCCCAGCGGGTGGGCGTCGTCAAAAATACCGACCGGATCCTTGTCCTGGAAGGCGGAAAGGTCGCGGGAATCGGCACGCACAGCGAACTGTTCCGAACCTGCGGCACCTACCGGGAAATCTGTCTTTCCCAGCTTTCCAGCGAGGAGGCGCGGCAATGAGGCAAACGGTCGCGAGGCTTTTGGAATATGTCGGAAAATATAAAGCGCTCATCGCCTTTTCCGTCCTGAGCGCCGTGATCAGCGTCGCCTGCACGCTCTACGCGCCGCTCCTCATCGGGCGCGCCATCGACGGCATGGTCGCCGCAAAGGGGATCGATCTGTCCGGCAGCGCCCGTCTGCTGCTCCTCTTGACAGGCATTTATCTGTGCGGCAGCCTGTTCCTCTGGCTGCTCAATTATCTTACGAACCGGATCTCCTATCTTACGGTCAATCAGCTGCGGACCGTCCTGTTCGACAAGCTCGCCGTCCTTCCCCTCGGATTTTACGACCGGAACGCGCACGGCGACACTTCGAGCCGCTTCATCAACGATGTGGACATCATCTCCGACGGGCTTCTGCAAGGGTTCATGGCCCTGCTGCAGGGGGTCTTTACCATCCTGGGTGCCATCGCGTTCATGCTCTCCCTCAACCCCGGCATGACGCTGATCGTCGTTCTCTCCGCGCCCGCGTCCTATTTTACCGCAAGGTTCATTACGACGCGGTCGCAGAAGCTTTTCCGCGAGCAGGCCGCCTGGCTGGGCCGGCTGAACGGGTATTCGGAGGAAATGATCGAGGGCCGGAAGGTCGTAAAATCTTTCCGCTATGAGTCCCGGGCAAAGGAAGAGTTTCGGCGGATCAACGCGAAGCTGTATGAAACCGGCGTGAAATCGCAGTTTATCTCGTCGCTCTCCAACCCTTCCGCACGCGTGGTCAACAACGTGGCCTACGCGGTGGTCGGCGTCTGCGGCAGCGTAGCCGCAATCCGCGGCCTCCTCACGGCGGGGGACATTTCCAGTTTTCTGATCTACGCCCTCGTTTTTTCCAAGCCCTTCAACGACATCACCAACGTGCTCACGCAGATGCAGGCTGCGGTCGCTTCCGCGCAGCGCGTGTTCCACATCCTCGACCTGGAGCCGGAAACGCCCGACCCGGATGGCGCCGCAAAGCTCAAAACCTGCACCGGCAAAGTGGAGTTCGACGACGTTTCGTTTTCCTACCGCCCGGACCGGAAACTGATCGAGCACTTCACGCTGGACATCGAACCGGGCAGCAGTATTGCCATTGTGGGAAAAACGGGGGCGGGAAAAACGACGCTCGTCAATCTGCTGATGCGGTTTTACGACGTGAACGGCGGCAGCATCCGGATCGACGGCATCGATATCCGCAGGCTGGCCCGGGACAACCTGCGCGCCCAGTTCGGCATGGTACTTCAGGACACCTGGCTTTTCAAAGGCAGCATCCGCGACAATATCGCCTACGCAAGGCCGGACGCCGCCATGGAAGAAATCGTCACGGCGGCGAAGGAAGCCGGCGCCGACGGGTTCATCCGAAGGCTGGAAAACGGGTACGATACCCAAATCACGGCGGACGGCGAAAACATTTCGGAAGGCCAGAAGCAGCTTCTCACCATCGCCCGCGTGATGCTGGCAAACCCGCCCATGCTGATTCTGGACGAGGCCACCAGCAACATCGACACCTATACCGAAATGAAAATCCAGCGGGCTTTTACCCGCCTTACGGCGGGACGGACCAGCTTCGTGATCGCGCACCGGCTGTCTACGATCCGCAGCGCGGACCGGATTCTCGTGATGGATCAAGGACATATTGTGGAAAGCGGAAGTCATGAGGAACTGCTGAAGAAAAAAGGATATTACGCCGACCTCTACAACAGCCAGTTCTCGCACGAGGCATAAGCGGGGAAGGCAAATTTCATCCCAGGCCGTCGTTTAAAATCAACCGTCGGGGCTGCGGCCGACGCGCGGAGTCAGGCCATGATCCACCACGATCCGATTCCGGCTGCTGTTTTTGGCCTCATACAACGCGGAATCGGCAGCCTTTTTGAAGCGGTCAAGATCGATATGCCGCGGAATCACGCAGGCCAGCCCGCAGCTGAACGTAACGGCCTTTCCGCCGATGTTCCGCAGAGAAGCGTATTCCATACGAGTGCGCAGGTCCTCGCAGATACGGTACGCTTCCTTCTCGGTATAATTTTGGAATAAAACCGCAAACTCATCTCCGCCCGTCCGGAATGCATCAATGTTTTCATTTTGGGTTTTTTTCAAGAGCTGCGACAGATAAAGCAGCACACGGTCTCCTTCCGCATGTCCATAGCGGTCATTCACGCATTTGAAATGGTCCACATCAAGCATGGCCAGCGAAAGGAATTGGTTGGCGCTCCCGCATTCTTCCGCAAGCCGCCGCAGAGAGTCCTCAAAGGTTTTCCGGTTGTACAGGCCGGTAAACAAGTCCAGCTTCAGCTGCTCCTGCATATGCCGCTGCTGGTTATCAAAATAAATCAGCGCCGCAAGGTGATCATGGCTGTGCCGGATCAAGACATTGGACAGCAGATAGGAACAGAGAAACATAAAACACGCAACAAAGATCTGCATCAGCATGCTGCTGTCTAATTTGCCCTGCAAACAGGCCTTGACGCCGGTCAGCATGGCGGCGGCGCTGCTCATAACAAACATCCAGCGGGTCATTTTCACATTGGAAAAGATCGTGGAAGCGAAAATCGGCAGGATAAAGGAACCCAGCAAAACCGTGGCAATGGCATGGGTCAGGCAGAGATAGAAAGAAAAAAGGATAAAGACCGAAAGGGACAAATACTCCTTTACGAGAAGCGTAAATCGACGGGACCGAACGGACAGGTCGATCAGCGCCATCAAAGTGAAAAAGCCGACGGCCGGCAAGATAATATAATCCCGCAGATAGATGTCCGGCGGAAAGGCGAGGACGCTTCGTGCCGCAAAAAACCAGATCACATGCGCCAGGACCATAAGGGCGGCTGTGGCATAACCGACATTCACGATATAACGGCACCATCGAATCGGCTTTATAAATGTTTTGACGCTGTCGTGATGAACGTCTTTCCTCATAAACGCCTTTCCTCCCATGGATTCTATCGCCGTTGATTTTGGGAACGAAAAAACAAAGTATAGAAAATTATTTTATCAATTATACCACAAAAAGATCGTTTCCCCACGTTTCATCTGCAAAATGAAAAAATGGAACCGGCGCAAAAGCGCCGATCCCGTTTTTTGGTGCCGGTGGTGGGACTCGAAGGTAGTGCAGTATCTTCCCGCGTTCCGCGAGTCCCTCCCCCTTTTTTCCCGCTCCAAAAGGGCCCGCACTTTCTCCCAACCTGCGCCGGTGGGTTCTCGCCCACCACACGAAGAAAATGGAACCGGCGCAAAAGCGCCGATCCCGTTTTTTGGTGCCGGTGGTGGGACTCGAACCCGGCATAAATTGTCTAAAATCGGCAATTTTACTGGATTTTTTTCAAGTCGTGTTGCATTTCGTGTTGTACGATTCGATTCCGTGTTGCATGTTTTCCCACAGGGCGCGCATTTTTATGGTCCCGTGCAGGCTTCAACATCTTGCTGTAATACGCATTCGCTTTTTGTTTTATATTCCTCGTTTCATCCTCAAAAGTATACTGATAAATATTTTTCATTACGCTATTGGTGCTCCAGCCACCCATTTCCATGATGTATTTATCAGGGACGTTTAAAGCATGCATCGTCGCGGCAAAGCAATGCCGAAGAGACTGGATTGTGTATTTTGGCAGCCCATTTTTTACGAGCAGCCGCTGAAAGCGCTCCAATATCGTGGACGGGTGCAGGGTGAACAGTCTCCCCTGCCCTACCTGCTCGCAGCGTTTTTCCATCAGCCGGGCGAGCTCCGGCGGCATCGTATCGCGGCGGTACCCAGCTTTGGATTTATTGGTTTCCTTGTGGATAAGGCCGCGCTCGCCCCGCACGGTTGCCCCGTGGACAAGAACATCATTTCCATCGACATCATCGACCTCTAAATCCACGATTTCGCTCATACGCAGGCTGCATGTTAGGGCCAGTAATACTGGGCATTGTATCTCCGGGTCTTGTCCCAAAACCGAAATGATTTTTTCCATATCCGCTTTCGTTGGGACAAGGATGGGGTGATGTTCTGGGGGCTTGAGCGTCACATTATCCTTGCCAAAATAATACCCGCAGAAGCGCATTACAGCAGAAATAAATCCGAATTGGTTTCGCAGACTCTTCGCGGAGTGCTTTTTAGCGTTTTCGTTCATCTGTTTTTGGATGGTGTCATCCGCGGCGAGCTTATCAATTTTTACGGATAGCATCAGAGGATAATCAGCTTTCAACATGGACTTGTATCCCCGAACGGTGGACGGAGAGATAACATTTTCTTTATTTTCAATGTATCGGTCAGCAGCTTCCTTAAAAGTAAGGGCGCCAAAATTATTCTTCAACAGGCGTTCTTTTTTCTTTTTGTACTCGAACTCCGCCGCCTGAAATTCCGCTTCCTTTCGGGTCGGCGCGGTAAATGACTTGTACTTCCGCGCCCCATCTACGGTGCGGTCGTAGGCAAGAGCCCGGTAATGTCCGCTTGCCAATCTTTTTGCTTTTGGCATGGCGCCCTCCTGATAGCAAGCCGCTCCATCCGGATGCAACCGGATAAGGCGGCTTTTTTACATGCTTTCGATTTCTTCAAGACTGCTGTTTTTGAAAAAATCACCCCGTGCTACGTGCGTGAGTTCATGTTGAATTGCTTTTTGCTGATGGTAATAATCCAACCGGGCGTTAATATAGATGTTGAAAAACCCGTCCCCATCCATGACCGTAACTCCATTCAACCGGCAGGGAAGGTCAACGTAACGGATACAATAGTCCAATTACCGGTCGCCTTCTTCTCCTTTGTCTTTTAAAGCTTCGATTATTTTAACGGCTTTGATGATATCCTCTTTTGTGGCGCCCTTACTAACTGAAAAAAGCATTTTCATTTCTGGTTTTTTCCGTAAACTGTCGATGAGATTACGTGTTTCATCGTCAAGGACAACAATATTATCGTTTTCGTCTCTAACCTGCACATTGTGTGCAGGCTTTTCTTTTTGCTCGTTTCCGAGGAGATAGTCGACAGAGACACCGAAATACTCGGCTATTTTGTTTAACGTTGCTCCGCTGGGAATCGCTCCCTTTTTCCATTTCGCGACAGCAGAACGATTAAGACCAACTCTCTCGCAGGCTTTATAGGGGCTTATATGTGCTTCAATACACAAGCGCGAGAGGATATCCATAAACACGAAAACCACTCCAAATTTTTGTGCACAAAGTAGAAGTTACTAAAGTAGCTTTTTTGCTCTTGACAGCGTACCAAAGTACGCTATATAATGAGGGCACAAGATACCAAAGTAATCTGTCTGTGCAATATTAGTCTATCAACAAAATAATATTAGCACCACAGACTACTTAGTTCAACAGAATTTAACGAAAGGAGCCGAATTTTGTATGCCTGAACAATGGACGGCAGAAATAATTGGTGAAATGCACCTAAACCGAATTACCGCTAAAGAGCTTTCCGCACAGCTTGGTTACAATCCAAAATACGTCAGCACCATTCTGAATGGTCACCGCAAACCTAAAAAAGCCGAGCAGATGTTCCGCGAGGCGCTGAATGAGCTCATTCACCAGAAACAGGCTGGATAAGTTCAGCATAGCACAAGCACCGTCCCATTTTCAGGACAGTGGAAAGGCAGGTGAAACTCAGGTTGCTCAAATATTGGGAACTTGGAATATCGATTATGATGTTTGTTCAGTGTGCCTGCTTACTTATGATAGCCCAAAAATTGAATAAGCGATAAAACAAATCCAATAACCGCAATCAACCAAAGTACAATATTCCCGATACGCTTAATTTCTCTAAGTCTTTTTCTATGCCTAATTCCTTGCTTACGCGCTTCTTCTCTATCATTAAGTTCTTTGATTTTTTCTATGTAGTATTCCTTACCTGGCAGTCCAACCATCCCCCTCTAAAAAAATAATCTACATCGGAGCAAAAAGATTTTCAAAAAGGCAGGTGAAAAATATGGATTCTGGCGACAAAACAAGCGCCGTGCTTAAGGAACTCGCCAAAAAAGGTTTTATACGGATTACGAAAGACGGCTTTCGTCTGACCAAAAAAGGAATTCGATATGAGGAACAGCGTGAAAAAAATTAATAAAAGGCTGATGAAAAAAAGATGAAGATCACTATCGAGGGAGAGCCGAAAGAGATAGCCGCCCTTGAGCAGGCGCTCAAAGGCAGCAAAGAAAATAACACGATCAATTATTCACTGGTTGCGCGGAGTCCAAAAGACCTACAGAAAATCCTTCAATCGAATCTAAGAAAAGCGTTAGTTCGCCAATAGAGCACGCACCGCCAGATGGGTAATGTATTACAGCATTTTTCAGCAAAACGAATTCATGCTTCGGACTTTTGGATTCATCAAAAATTTTCTGAACATCCGAATCTTCTTCTCCAGATAGGGCGATTTGCATCGGAGTACACGGTTCATTCTTGTCAATCCGTTCCTGAGATACGAGATTATTCAATTCGCATTCAATAATTCCGATGTCAGTTAAAATTTGTAGCTTTGTCCCTTCTGCAGCAGATGCCGCAACCCGAATCAGCATTTCTTCTTTTGACATTTTATCCATCAGAATCACCTCCCTTCCGCCACAATTCTACAATGGCGGAGAAAAAGTTTCAAAAAAGGAAGTTTTTCATGAGAAATCAATTATCAGTCAAAACGGTTCCCTTCATGGGCGATGAGCTCATGGCGGCCAAGGACGACAAAACCGGGAAAATCTATGCGGGTGTCCGTTGGATGTGTGAAGGTATCGGGCTCACCGCAGACCAAGCGCGCAATGAACGCCGCAGAATCCATGATGATTTAGTGCTTTCCAAAGGGGAGTCAAATTTGACCCTCCCAACAAAAGGCGGCAATCAGTCCGTCCAATGCATCGACAACGAGTTTATCCCACTGTGGCTTGCCAAAATCACGATTACCCCGACCATGAAGAGAAAGCATCCGGAAGTCGCCAACAAGCTTGTACAGTATCAGCTGAAGGCGCAGAAGGTTCTTGCCGATGCATTTCTGCATCACGGGGCTCCTTCTGCAAGGTCGAAATACCGTGCCCTGCCGCCAGTGAACCACTCCATAGAAATTCTCAAACAGGCGTGGCGCGCCGCTGGCGTCGATGAGAAACGTTCCGCTGCCGCCGTGTCCGGAATCTATAAGCAGGTCTACGGCGAACTCGGAATTGACATCCCCGGCGCGCCGGTCGAATGCGACAAAACCTACGACAAAGAACAGATCGCAAAAGCGCTCGGCGTCTACTCGAAAGCCGGGAAACCACATGCGCAGGCTGTCGCAGCAATTATCCGCACGCTGAACGTCCCGGCTGGTCTGATTGAGCATTCTCCGTTCGCAGCAAACGGCCATTCCGACGATTACGACCGCTACAAGGCCCCGGTGCTTGATATGGTGCGTGACTGGATTACCACACAGGGACGTGAAAGTCCGATTGTATTGGACAAGTCCTACAACGTCGTTTACCGGCAGTAAGGCGGTGAGCATATGCCAAAGCTTCGTCCCGCCGCGACCGACCAGACAAACCGATCCATCATTGCCGTGATCAAATACGGCATGGCTCAAGCCGGGGTGGAACCGGACGAGCTGGCATTGGCCGCACGCGTCTCCCGGGCAACATATTACGACCGGCTCCGGGATCCCGGACAATTCCGGCTCTGCGAGCTGCGGGGGATCGCCGAAAAGCTGCATATTCCGCTCGAACAGTTGGCAACCGGGAAAATTTGAGAGGAGTGGACAAACCATGAAATCAACAGGCATTGTCCGTAAAATCGATAACCTCGGCCGCATTGTGTTGCCGAAGGAGCTGCGGCGGGTGCTCCATCTGCCGGAAGGCACGCCGATGGAGATCTCCGTGGATGGCAGCAGGATCGTTTTGCAAAAATATCAAGCCGGCGGCGCGTGGAGCGCAGACGAGCTAAAAGAGGCACTGATTGCCGCAGCGAAGGATTCCGGAAAGGACCCGGTCTATTATCTCGATGCGGCCCGAAAAGAAGGAAAAACCATATGAAGGTATTTGGCCGTGAGCTGACCACCGACGAAATTATCCGCTTTGTGTGCGACTTTGCCGCGCAGACGCGCCGACACAAGGATTGCCATGACTGCCTGTATATCGACATGGCATTGGAGCTGGCGGACGAGGTCAAAAGGCTGAAAGCCCAGCTTACCGAATCCCAACGCAGAGAACGAGTGGCAGTGAAAGATATGACCCATATCGCCGCTGAAATCGAAAAGTGCGACCAGCTCCTTGACGGCGGTGATGAACCGGTCAGCGGTCTGGATCTCGGAAGGTGTGATGTCTGTAAGGGCGCATGTCACTACGGCGCTGGGTGCAAGTTCGAATGGCACGGAATTAAGGAGGCGAAAATCTGATGGAAGAACTGAAAGCGTGTCCGTTCTGCGGGAGCAAGAACGTTAATTTTACGCCAGACGATGAACAGCAGTGCGAAGACACCACAACCGGATTTATTTGGTGCCGCGATTGCGACTTTTCAAGCGACAGTTTCTACAGCCAGAAAATCGCGGCTGAAAAGTGGAATCGCCGCGCCGCCCCGGAAAACAAGGCACTGACGCTTGAGCAGCTTAGGCAGATGGATGGAGAACCGGTGTGGGTGACATTTGAGCCGGAGGACGATGGAACGCCAATCGAGCCGTGCTGGATGCTGGTAGTCGCCGAAGAACGCCGGTTGGCCACAGAATACGAATGGGTTGATTGGGGTGATCAAGGCTATCGCGCCTACGCCCGCCGCCCGGAGGCCGCGCCATGACCGCACGTTGCACCGTCTGCGGGCGCCGGTGGATCGTCGCCGCGGAGCAGGCAAAGCCCGGATACATATGCCCGGACTGCGCGGTAAGGGCGAGGCTGGAGAAATCCGGGATCATCAAAAAGGAAAGAAGGAATCAAAGTGAAAATCCGTAAACAGGCCCTCGGGACCCGGAATATCTGCGGGGCCCGCGTCGAGCAGGAACGCAAAGCCAAGGGAATGAAGCAAAAAGAGTTACTGGTGAAACTCCAGAATCGCGGGATCGACATGAACGCTTCCGCCCTGTCAAAGCTGGAAGGGCAGGTCCGCTTCTGTACCGACCGTGAACTTTCGGCGCTCGGTGATGCCCTCGGCGTTTCGGCCGATCGGCTGCTCGGAAGGGGGCGCCCGTCGTGAAGAAGAAACTCTGGGGCATTGTTGCCGTACTTGGATTTACCGCGTTTTTTATGAGCGCATCCGCATCCGACAGGGGCGCCGGCTTGCCCTTCACGGTTCCGCCGGCGGTTATCGGATGCCTGATGGTTTATGCGGGGATCATGAAGGTTTGCGGCATTGAGAAGTGGGAGCGCCGTAAAAGGTCCGCGCAGGTCAGACTGCACAGCCTGGTGGCGCAGAGAATCCCCGACGATCTGGACCCGGCGGAATATTCCAGGGCAGTTCGGTACACCATTCACAAATATCATCTGGCCGGCCATGACGGCAGATTGGACATGCACGGACTGGATCCCGGGTACATGGCGGATCTGGTTGCCGAGGCCGTCGGGCAGGACAGGATCGCACGCGGGACGATGGCCATCGCCGAGGCGGACCGGGATCTCGCGCAGTCAGAAAAACCAGAAAGGGATGAGACGGCATGAATCATCAGAAAATGCTCCGAGCGGCGGAAGAAGAGATTTCGGTCCGAGCCCAGGCCATCGCAAAGGCGCCGAGCCTGCAGGGCGCGCTGGAAGAATACTCAGAGGCTCACGGCTACATCTGCTGCTTGTACGACCAGTATATCTTCAACCGCGAGCAGTTCAACGCCGCCGGGGACGCGATCAGCGTTGCCGTGGACGAGGTAAAAAAGCGTATAAAAAAGGCCGCTCCCGGCGCTGGTAACACCGAGAACGGCAAAGCAAACGAATCTACTGTTAGTTTAAGCGAAGTCAGAGGAAAAGTCAATGGGATAAAGGGCGGTGATCCGGGATGCTGAACGAATATCAGAAACAGGTCGTCCGTGTCGCCGTCGGAAAGGCGCTGGATAAGGGCGCTGAAATCCGGAAACTCTCGCAGGGGATGAAGGTCCCCGAAGATGAAATTCGCGCCGTGCTGGGCGATGGAAAGGCACCGGCGCCTGCCTCTCGAATTCCGATGCCGCCGCTTCCGCCGGAACCCGATCCGAAAGCGGCGCCGGGATCGAAGCCGCGCGGCTCCCGTACAAATTGGACGCCGGAAATGGTGGATAGGCTGACCGAGCTCCACAATCAGGGTATGGGGCCGATGGCCATCGCCGATGAAATGGGCCTGCGGGTTAGGCCGGTAGCGCTGAAACTGGGGCGGCTGAAGAAGCAGCCCCCGTACGCATCCCCGAAGGATAGGCCGGATCCGGAACCGGCTAAGCCTACTCCGGTAACACCCCCGCCGGTGCATCCGTATGCTAAGTTTTTGAAACCCCGTGAGGTCGACATGGCGAAGGAACTGCTGGGCCTGATGTCCCATTTTGAGACCGTTTATTCTGCAAAGCCGGTGCTGCTGCAGGCGGCGCCGACCGCCGGTTGGGCGACGTGCAGCTTTGAGGTGGGCGGACGGCGTTATTTCGTCAGCCTGCGGGAAAGGAGAAAATCCGATGAAACTTCTGACGCTTGACATAGAGAATTTTAAGAAAATCCGCGAATTCAGCTTTGCCCCCCATGGAGCGGACGCCGATATTTACGGCGACAACGCGACAGGGAAGACGTCAATCGCCGATGCCTACTTCTGGCTGCTGTTCGGCAAGGATTCCGACGGGAAAAGTGATTTCAATGTTCTTCCCATGGACAGCGACGGCAAGATTGTTCCCGGGCTGGAAGCATCTGTCGCAGGGACGTTTTCCGGAGACGATGGGAAGGAATTCAAGCTCTGCCGTGCCTATCATCAGGTATTTACCCGTAAAAACGGCGAAGCGGAGCGGAAGTTCAAAGGGAACACCACCGAATTTTTTATCGACGATGTCCCGAAGCCGCAGAAGGACTATCAGGCGTTTATCTCAAAAATCTGCGGCGAGACAACCTTTCAGCTTCTGACGGACCCCGACATGTTCCCGGGTAAGATGAAATGGGACGAGCGCCGCGATATGCTGATCCGGCTCTATGCTCCGGACATCGACGACCGGGAAATCATCAATGCCCATAAGGAACTGCAGCCTCTCGGCGGGTACATAGGGTATAGATCCGTCGATGAGTACGTTGAGGTTACCAAAGCCCAGCGCCGGAAGATCAACGACCAGCTCAAGGAGATCCCCGGTCGGATTGACGAGGCCGAAAAGGCGAAGCCCGCCGATCTTCCCGCCGCGGGTGATGGGCTGGAAATTGTCCGGTTGGCACGTGGGAAAATGAAGCTGGAAGCCGACCTGAACCGGCTCCGCAGCGGAGAATCGGTTTCCGCCCTGCAGAAGAAGATTGCAGAGACCCAGGCGAAGATCGCCAAGGCGTCGGCAGAGTACACACGCCGGGCGTCGGCCGGGAATTCCGCCCTTGAAGCATCCGCATCCCGCATCCGCGCGCAGATTTCCGAATCGGAGAAAAACCGGAATTATCTCGAGTTTTCGATTTCCAGCAAAGAGGCTACTACCCAGCATCTTGCGGCGGAAATGGACCGGCTTCGCCAGCAGTGCCGCGAAACCGCCGTCATGGAGTTCGATCCGTCCAATAATATCTGCCCGACCTGCGGGCAGGAGTACCCGGCCGAGAAGCGGGAGCAGATTCAGGCTGATTTCAATTTGAACAAGGCCGAGAAACTCAAAAGGCTGGAATCGGATGGAAAGCAGCGTAAGGCGGAAAAAGAAGCACTGGAAAAGGAGATCGGGGAAGACAAGGTAAAGCTGCAGCGCGAGGAGCAGGACCTTTCGGAGCTTCGGACGCAGTTGGACAATCTCATGCATCAGTTTGTTTCCCCGGCGCCGTTCGAGGAAACCGATCGTTTTGTTGACCTCAACAAAACATTGGAAGCGGCGCAGAATGAACTGAAAGTGGTCCAGACGGCCGCCGATAAGCGCGTGTCCGCACTGCAGGAGCAGCTGTCCGATATAACTTCCCAGCTGGACACTGTCAGGAAGAGGGCGCTCAACAAAGAAGCCGCCGATAGGCAGGATCAGCGCATCGAAGAGTTGAAAAAAAAGGACCGCGACCTTTCCTTCCAGCTTGCCAAATTTGATGATGGCCTCACACTGGCTGAGAAATTCACCCAGCAGAAGGCGAAGGACATCGAGGACAAGGTCAACGGGGCTTTTCGGATCGTCCGCTGGAAGCTCTTCGATACGCAGGTCAACGGCGGGGTGAAACCGTGCTGTGAGGCGACCGTCGAAGGCATTCCCTACAGCAAGGGCCTGAACAGCGCCGCCCGGCTGAATTCCGGGCTGGACATCATCGACGCCCTATCGGAAAAGGTAGGACGGTCGGTTCC
>JALCPO010000036.1 GCA_022650455.1 Oscillospiraceae bacterium | reverse complement strand
GGAAAGGCGAACACCCCCTAAAAAGCACCGCCTGAAAACAAATTCAGGCGGTGCTTTTTATCGGAATCTCCGCTCCAGCTCCAGCAGAAGTTCTTTTTTTTCCAGCCCACAGCCGTAGCCGGTCAGGCTGCCGTCTTTCCCGATCACCCTGTGGCAGGGAACGACGATCAGAACCGGGTTGCGGTTGTTCACCATTCCGACGGCCCGGCACGCCTTTGGGTTCCCGAGCTGTTCGGCAATTTGCTGGTAGCTTCTCGTTTCCCCGTACGGGATGGTCCGCAGGGCCTTCCAGTCCGAGAGCTGAAACGCCGTGCCGGAGAGGGAAAGGGGGATGTTGAACGCTTTCCGTTTTCCGCCGAAATATTCCCGAAGCTGGGAAACCGCATCCTGAATCAAAGGAGTCTTTTCTTCCCGGAATCCTTCGGTGCGGATGCGCCCGCGGAGAAAGAGATCCGTCATGCCGGTTCCATTTTCCGCGATTCCCAGCGTGCCGATCGGCGAGTCCCAGTACCAGACGTGTTTCATTGAGGCACCCCCTTACTCTTCATGGAAAAGGCTTTTCAGCAGGGCGATTTCCCGCGCGTAGCCTTCAACGTCGTTCGGCGTTTCGAGGTAGAACGGGAGATTGCGCAGAGCGGGGTGGTTGATGATCCTTTCGAAGGCGTCCAGCCCGATGGAGCCCTGCCCGATTTTCTCGTGGCGGTCCTTATGGCTGCCGAGCGGATTCTTGCTGTCGTTCAGATGGACCGCCTTCAGCCGGTCCAGCCCGATGATCCGGTCGAACTCGTCCAGCACGGCGTCCAGCCGGTTGACAATATCGTATCCGCCGTCGGACACATGGCAGGTGTCCAGGCAGACGCCGAGCAGCTGGTTCTGTTCAACCCGGTCGATGACGGCGCGCAGCTCCTCGAACGTGCGCCCGACCTCGCTGCCTTTTCCGGCCATCGTTTCCAGCAGGACGGTCGTGGACTGCCCCGGCTTCAGAATCGCGTTGAGCATTTCGGCGATGAAGCGGATTCCGATTTCCGGCCCTTGCTTCACATGGCTGCCGGGATGAAAATTATACAGGGTTCCCGGAATGTGCTCGAGCCGCGCCAGATCGTCCGCCATGGTGTTCCGGGCGAACTCCCGCAGCTTTTCGTCGGCGGAGCAGGCGTTCAATGTGTAGGGGGCGTGGGCGAGAATGGGGAAAAAGCCGTGTTCCGCGGCATAGCTCCGGTAGGACGCGATGTCGTCCAGGTCCAGCGCCCGCGCGGCTCCCCCGCGCGGATTGCGCGTGAAAAACTGGAACGTATTCGCCCCGATCCGCGCGGCTTGCTTCCCCATGGCGAGATAACCCTTCGACGCGGACAGATGGCATCCGATTTTCAGCATGGCGGTTCCTCCTGAATGTTTTATAGCAGGGACAGTTGCAGAATTTTTCCGGAAGGGGACGTACGGTCCGTGATTCGTTCGTCTCCCCGCGGATGTCCGGTCAGCAGCGGCGACTTCGGGTCGTGCGCCGAAACGTTCCGCCGCACCGCTTTTTCGCCGGATGTTGCGTAGCAGTAGGCGCAGCCGTTCCGGCAGGTGTCGTAAACCCCGATGTCCACACTCTCGATGCAGCCGCACGCCGGCCGCTGGTTCGGGTCTTTCCCTGCCCGGATCGGGCACCCGACGATGGTTTCGATCAGCTTTCGGTCGATGCACGCGGATGGACGAATCCCGAACCGGCTCAGGTCGATGGTTTCGCAGCAGCTGAACAGCGGCAGATGGTGCGCTCTGGCCGTCTGCGAAAATCCTTCCGCCACCGCCAGCATTTCGTCCCGGCTCAGCGCGCAGAATTTTTTCCGGAGATTCGGGTAGACGTCGATAAAACTGAACACGCACCGTCCCGCGGCGCCGTCCAGCGCGCCGCACAGGCGGTGAAATCGTTCCAGATGCCACCCGACGGAAAAGCTGCCGTCCACGAGGACCGGGTCGTAACGCCACACCATGCGTTCCGGCCCGAGCCGGCGGCTCAAGTCCAGAAACGCCCGGACAAGCCGCGCCTTCGGGGGAAGCCCGCGCTCCACTTCCGGTCCGTACGGGGTCAGGGTAAACTGGAAATAGAAACGGTATCCGAGCTCCTCGACTGCGGCCAGTTTGTCCATCATCGGCAGCGGATTTTTGGTCCAGAATACGATGCAGTCCACCCATTCCGGGGAAAGGCGGACCCGTCCCAGCCGTTTCGGGTTCCGCGGGTTTGGCACCAGCACATATTTCTCCTTCAGGCGGTTCATCAGCCAGTCGGAGTAAAAGGCCGGAATATCCGTCCGGCGGCTTGCGCTCAGTATCATTCCGGTCTCCTTCCCTGCTGCAATTCTCTGCTTATTATACCACGGCGGACCATGGTTTGGTTCGGCTGAAACGGTCAAAAAGGCCGGATCCGTGCGCCGACGCGCTGCGAATCCGGCTTTTTCCCGGTTTATGGATTCTGCCGGATCACCACGAGGGACTGCGGCGCCATCCGGATCGATTTTTCTTCGAAAACGGCTTTCCCGCCGACGGCGAAGACGGGAGTGCCCTGCGGGCGCACCGGCGCTTCCGCCCCCAAAGCGGACGGATTGAAGGCAAACAGAAGGCCGCCCCGCCGGAATACGAACGGGTAGCGGTTCCGCTCGGCGTAGACCACTTCAAGCGGTCCGTCCGCCTGCATACACGGGTTTTCGTGCCGCAGTTTTATGACGGTGCGGACGGTGTTCAGGAGGGAATCTTTTTTTTCGGCCTGCTCTTCCACGCACGGGGCGCCGGGGGAATCGTCCACGGGCAGATACAGCCTGTCGGCCGGCGCGGTGGAGAAACCGGCGTTTTCGCGCTTGTTCCACTGCATCGGCGTGCGCGAGCCGGTCCGCTCGTAGCCGCCTTCTTTGCTCGTCAGCCGGCCGAGGTACTTCATTCCGATTTCGTCGCCATAGTACAAAAACGGGACGCCCGGCATGGTAAAGATGAAGCTGTAGGCGAGTTTCATCTCCGTTTCCGAAAAATCGCGGCTCATGCGGGGAGTGTCGTGGTTGCAGGTGAGAAAGCTGATCCGCCCGAGCTGTTTCGTGCGGCGGTATTTCGGCAGATAGTCGTCCGTGAAATTCCGGATGTTCCCTGTTCCCCGCGAACTGAAAAAGCTGCGCTGTTCCCCGGTTTCGGGGTCCGTGTCCCGGAACAGCGAATAGTAGCCGTTGCCCTTGTGGTTCAGGTAAAAGTCGCAGTGGAAGCCGTATTGCAGGGAAAGCTCCGGATTGGACCATTCGGAGACCAGAGCGGCGTCCGGAAATTCCCGGTCCAGCATGCTGCGGATTTCCTTCCAGATTTCCCCGGTGGCGGATTTCTTTTCATCGTCGTTTTTCACCAGCGAATCCGCCATGTCTACGCGGAACCCGTCACAGCCCTGTTGCAGCCAGAAACGCATAACGTCTTCCATGGCCTTCCGCGTCGCGATGCAGTCCGGATGATCGCAGGGGAGCTGCCACCCGGCGGTCCTTTCCCGGAAACCGTAGTTCAGCGCCGGCTGCGTGCTGAAAAAATTCACAAGGTAATTTCCGTCCCGGCCGGCCCGCCCGCTGATAAAGTGATAGTCCCGCGGGTTGTCCCATACGCTGTCGGTCCAGATGTAGCGGTTGGTGTACCGGTTCTTTTCCGGTCGGCAGCTTTTTTTGAACCATGGATGCTGTTCGGAAGTATGGCCCGGAACGAGGTCGAGAAGGATTTTGATTCCCTTTTTATGTGCTTCCTGAAACAGGCGGGAGAGGTCCCGGTTCGTGCCATAGCGGGGCGCGACCTTTTTGTAGTTCCGCACGTCGTACCCTGCGTCGCGGAACGGCGAATCGAAGCAGGGGTTGATCCAGATTGCGTTGCAGCCGAGCCACTTCACATAATCCAGCTTTTCCGTAATCCCGTTGATGTCGCCGATGCCGTCTCCGTTTGTGTCGTAAAAAGACTGCGGATAAATTTCATAAAATACTGCGTCTTTCAGCCAGTCGGGCATGTTTGTTCCCTCCGTTATTTTGATTTTCCGGTTCTTTCTATCATATCGTCCGCAAAAGCCGGAGTCAATAATTTTCGAAATATTTTATCGGTAAATTTTTGATACGGACGAAAAGATTTCGACATCCGATTTCTCTGCTCCTATCAGAATCTATAAGAATACCAAGGAAAACCTATGAAAATTTCTCAAACTATTTTTTCGGAACCCGTCGGGGATCCGAAGGGTCAAACGCTCCGCGGCGGATTTTTGTCCGAAATCGGCAGAAATCCGATACAAATAGAAGCTGCGGCTTTCGACAATTATTCATCAAAGTCCTAAAGCGGTTCAAAAAATAAAATAGTTGAGCATGAAAAAGGATACAATAATTAGAATTATTTATAAATAAATTGGAAATATATCAATAAAAATTATTTATATAAATAATATCTCATTGCACATTGCACATTTGGAAATACGCAATGAGAAAATATTCGAAATATAATTCGAATATTCGGAAAATTTTTAGGAGACAGTTGCTTATGAGAGGAAAAGTATGGAAAAGAATCCCGGCCGGGATCCTGGCGGCGATCCATATCGACGGCGCCGACAAGCAAATCGTTTCGTTTGCGGGATACACTCTTTACCTTGTAAACGCCCACTCCAAATATCCCCAGGCGGCCGTGCAGCCCGCCGCCTACCTGACCGGCCAGGAAAACCAGGTCAAGGCGTTCAAGGACAGGGGATTCACTTTGAAAAGAAACGGCAAGACGGTCGTCGAAGAGGGATTTCCGCGGCCTATGTCCCTTCGCGGCTCCGCTTCGGTTTCCGGAAGCCGTATATGAATCTTGCATTGGTTCTCGGGATGTTTCCGGGCTTTAAGTTCATGATCGCCGTGTATTTTACCCTGAAAGCGGTTGGCCTGACGCAGAACCTGTGGACTCTGGTGATCCAGTATTCCGCGGACGCGGGCCTCGGGTTTCATATTGCCAAAGGGTTTTTCGATACGATCCCGCGCTCCCTGGACGAGGCGGCACGGATGGACGGAGCGACCAACGCACAGGTCTTTCTGCGTGTAATCATGCCGATCACATGGGAGAGGGAGAACGCGACGGTATCTTTTCTGCTGACCGACCGTTTTCGGAATGGGAACACGTCCAACGACCACGCTTACGGCAGAAGCCCGGACCAAAACGGAAAGACGGACCGGGTGATTGCCGCATTTGCCGAAGCAAATCGGCAGGAACGGCGTAATCCTGTTGGAAGAGAAACGTTAAGGCTCAGCCTGGGCCGGCCGCCTGTCCGGCACGTTCCGGTCGGGGCGTTCCCCCGCCGCCGTACAGGCTGAACCGGTCTTTCCCGCCCGCCTTGGAATGGTAGAGCGCACAGTCCGCTCTTTTGTACAGGGCGTCGTACGTCGTTCCGTCATCCGGATAGAACGCGGCCCCCACGCTTCCGCTGATCCGGTAAGGGGTTTCCTTCAGGCGGACCGTGTGGAACGATTCGCCGACCGCTTTCAGTTTTTTCAGGAAGGCCGGTTCCGAACCGATGTTTTTCACCAGGATGAGGAATTCGTCCCCGCCGACCCGTCCCGCGATGTCCGACGAGCGGAAAAGGCCCCGCAGCTTTTGCGCGACCTGTGCCAGCGCAAGGTCGCCCTGCGCGTGGCCGAAGGTGTCGTTGATGTTTTTGAAATTGTCGATGTCGGCCATGACGACGGCATGGCGCCCGTTCCGGCCCTTCCCCGCGAGGAAAGCCTCGATCATCGTCTGGGTCGCCGTTTTGTTGTACAGGCCCGTCAGCCCGTCTTTCTGGGAGCGTTTGTAAATTGCAATCTCCTGCTTTTTGCGCGCGTCAATGTTTTTCACGTACCCGATGATTTTGAGGCCGTCCCGGCCGCCGCTGTTCAGGCAGACGACCGACGCCGAATACCAGGCCGGCTCCGGGGTTTTCAGGCGGTATTCCAGAGTGACTTCCTTTACGTCCGGCCGGCGGAAGGCTTCCAGCAGGTTTTCGCGCGAAAGGGTTTGGTAAAACCGGGATGAATCGTCCGGGTGCACGGCGTTTTCCGCAATCGAGCGGATCATGGAGTCGTACATTTCCGTGTGCAGAAAAGGGAAGGCCCTGCTGTATTTGGCAAGGCCGTATGCAATGCGGTTGTGGGACAGGTCCGCTTCCAAAATCCGTTCGCAGGAAAGCTCCAGGGCGGAACGGTAGATTTTTTCGTTTTCATACAGCTGGTTCTGCAGGAGCCTGTTCTCCGACAGCTCCTTCATTCGTTTTTCCACGCTGCCCATCAGAGCATTGAACGCGCCGCTCAGCTTTTTAAAGGTTGCGTTGCCGTCGTCGCAGGAAAAACGCGCGCAAAAATCGCCATCAATCGCCCGGTTAATCGCCTTTAAAAACTCTTTTGCCGGCCGGCGCACCATGCGGTGCCACAAGACAGCCAGCAGAAGGATCTGGATCACCGTCGGGGGAATCAGGCCGCCGAGAGACAGCGGCGTTCGGAAATTCCCGGTTTCCGCCAGAAGCACCAGAAAAAAAGGCGCGAACGATACAATGACGACGCAGATGGATTTCTCCTTCAAAACCTCCGCCTCCGTTTCTCCGTGCGGCACGGGTCCCGCTGGCCCTGCCGCGCGGATACCTGCAGCCGGGCTGGCATGCGCTTCCGCGTTTAGCCCCCTTGGCGTTGCGTCTCACGACTTTCATCGGATTTGCTAATTAAGCGGTACAAAATATATAAAATTTTGTATACTTTTGTAAATCCATTATACCGCGAAGATTCGAAGGATTCAAGTGAAATTTGACGAAAAAAAGAAAATATAGTGGAGCAGGCTACCAAAGCCCCCAAGATCGTGGGAATTCTTAGGAACCGGATTCCGCGTTCAGTTTTTCGCGCGCGACCGCGAGCATCAGCTTAATGCGGTTTTCCTGGTTGACCCTCGTGGCGCTCGGGTCATAGTCGATCGGGACGATATTGGACTTTTCGTCGATCGCCTTGATGCGGTGGATCATTCCCTTGCCGCAGATGTGGTTCGGCAGGCACCCGAACGGCTGGGCGCAGACGATGTTTTCGTACCCCGCTTCGGAAAGCTCCAGCATTTCCGCCGTCAGGAGCCACCCTTCGCCCATTTTGTCCCCGTAGCCGATCACGCCCTTTACAAGGCTTTTCGTGTGCGCGTACGGTTCCGGCGGCTGGTACCGCGGCTCGCTTTTGATCGCCGCGATCAGGGCGTTCTGCATTTCCAGCAGGTATTGCATCAGAAGATTTACAAAAAAGTATTTGATCGGGCTGCCGCCGTACAGCTTGATGTCTTCCAGGCGGTTGTCGACTTTGAACAGGGCGAAGTTCATCAGGCCGGGAAGATTCACTTCACAATTCTGTTCCCGCAGGAATTTCTCCAGGTTGTTGTTGCCGAGCGCCGCGTATTTCACATAAATTTCTCCGACGACGCCGACTTTCACCTTGGGGACCTTGTGAATTTTGACTGCCGCAAAGTCCTTTACGATTTTGGAAAGGATTTCGGCCTGCTGCTTTCGGGAGAGCGCTTTTCCCTGATTGAACTGGTCGGTCAGGTACCGGCTCCATTTTTCCACTTTCTCGTTGCTTTCGCCTTTGTTGACCTCGTAGGCTTCCGTCTGGTTGCGCAGGAGCATCAGCGCGTCCCCGTAGACCATGGCCGCGACGAATTTCCGCACCATGGGAAGGGTGATGTGAAAGCCGGGGTTCCGCTCCAGGAACGAAAGGTTCAGGGAAACGACGGGCACCTGCTCCAGCCCCGCCTTTTTCAGGGCTTTCCGGAGCAGATGGATGTAGTTGGAGGCGCGGCAGCCGCCGCCGGTCTGGGTGATGACCAGAGCGGTTTTGTTCACGTCGTATTTGCCGGAATGCAGTGCGTCGATAAATTGGCCGATGACCAGCAGGGCCGGGTAGCACGTGTCGTTGTGCACGTATTTCAGCCCTTCCTGCACGATGTTCGGGCCGGTTGTGTCCAGCAGCTCAAAATGGTAGCCGCAGTTTTTCAGCACGTTGATCATCAGCCGGAAGTGGATCGGGGCCATCATCGGGGCCAGAATCGTATATTCCCGCTTCATTTCCCGCGTGAACAGAAGCCGCCCGTTTTTGTCGTATTTCAGCTTTGCCATCGGTATCCCTCATTTCTCCAAAGCGGCGAACAGGCTGCGCAGCCTGATTTTCACCGCGCCAAGGTTGGTGATCTCGTCGATTTTTACCTGCGTGTAGATTTTTCCGTTTTCCTCCAGAATCCGGCGGACTTCATCCGTCGTAATGGCGTCGACGCCGCAGCCGAACGAGACGAGCTGCACCAGGTTCATGTCCGGTTTGTCCCCGACGTATTTTGCCGCCGCGTACAGCCGCGCGTGATAAGTCCACTGGTTCAGGACCTTCGTGCGGAACTTCTTTACTTTATCGCTCACCACGTCTTCCGAGATCACCGCGGCGCCCAGGCTGGTGATCAGCTTGTCGATCCCGTGGTTGATCTCCGGATCCAGATGGTACGGCCTGCCGCTGAGGATGATGATCTGCATCCCGCGTTTCCGCGCTTCGGCGATCATTTCGTTCCCTTTTCTGCGGACTTTGTTCAGGTACGCGCCATATGCCGCGTAGGCCGCTTTCGCGGCGTCGCGGGTTTCGCCGTCGGTGATGTCGGAAAAGCTTTTCCGCAGAACGGCGGCCATCTTTTTCGGGAAGTCGTGTCTGCGGTGGATCCCGACGTAGTCGTGGATGAAGTTGCACTGGTTCAGGCAGCGCATGTTGGCGCTGATGACCTCCGGGTAATAGGCCACGACCGGGCAGTTATAGTGATTGTCGCCCAGGTGCTCATCGAAGTTGTACGACATGCACGGGTAAAAGATCTGCCGGATTCCCTGGTCCACCAGAGCCTGCACATGGCCGTGCATCAGCTTTGCGGGGAAGCAGACCGTGTCGGAAGGGATGGTGGTCTGGCCTTCCAGGTAAAGCTCGCGGCTCGAGAGGGGGGAGGTTACCACTTCAAAACCGAGGTGGGTAAAAAACGTGTGCCAGAACGGGAGCAGCTCGTACATGTTCAGGCCCATCGGGATGCCGATCTTCCCGCGGGGGCCCATTGCGGGGATGTAGGAGCGCAGAAGGTGCAGCTTGTAGGCGTACATGTTCAGCTCCGGTTTGGAAGAGCGCCGGGTGACCGGCTTCTCGCAGCGGTTCCCGCCGATGAAGCGCCGGTTTCCGCCGAAGATGTTGATGGTGAGGCGGCAGTGGTTGCTGCACAGGCCGCAGTTGGTCACTTTCACCTCGTGCCGGAAGTTCTCCAGCTCTTCCAGCCCGATCAGCGTGCTTTTCCCCGTGGATTTTTTCATGGCGTAGACGGCCGCGCCGTAAGCGCCCATCAGCCCGGAAATGTCCGGCCGGGTCACTTCCACGCCGAGCTCCTTTTCAAACACGCGGAGGACGGCGTCGTTCAGGAAAGTCCCGCCCTGCACGACGATGTTCCGCCCGAGCTCGGCGGCGTTCGGCACGCGGATTACCTTGTAGATCGCGTTTTTCACCACGCTGACCGAAAGTCCGGCGCTGATGTCTTCCGTGGTCGCTCCGTCCTTCTGGGCCTGCTTGACCTGCGAGTTCATGAACACCGTGCAGCGGGAGCCGAGGTCCACCGGGTGTTCCGCGAACAGGCCGAGCTTTGCGAATTCCGCAATGTCGTAGCCGAGCGTGTTGGCAAAGGTCTGCAGGAACGATCCGCAGCCGGAAGAGCATGCCTCGTTCAGAAAGATATTGTCGATCGCGCCGTTGCGGATCTTAAAGCATTTCATGTCCTGCCCGCCGATGTCGATCACGAAATCCACGTTCGGGCGGAAACGCTTTGCGGCGGTGAAGTGCGCCACGGTCTCCACGATGCCGGAATCGATGCGGAAGGCGTTTTTCAGCAGCTCCTCGCCGTATCCGGTCACGGAACTGCTTTCAATCGTGATTTTCGGGTATTTCCGGTAAAGGTCCAGCAGATAATCCCGGATAATCGGGATCGGGTTTCCGGAATTGCTGCGGTACAGGGAGCTCAGGACTTCCCCGTCTTTTCCCAGCAGGACGGCCTTTACGGTCGTCGAACCGGCGTCCACGCCTAAAAAGGCGGAGCCGGTATAGGCTTTAATGTTGCCGCGCGGGGCTTTGCACTGGGCGTGGCGGCGGCGGAATCCCTCGTATTCTTCGCGGCTCTGGAACAGGGGGGGGATGGAGAGAAAATTCCCGGTGGAGCCGTATTTGCGGATGCTTTTCAGAGCCTGGTCGAGGTCGATTTCCTCCGCGCTGCAGTAAGCGGCGCCCATCGCGACGAAATAGAGGGAATTTTCCGGGCAGATGCCCGTGATCTTCAGCGCGCGGTCGAAACTGGCGCGCAGTTCCGAAAGGAACGTCAGCGGCCCGCCCAGGTACAGCACTTTTCCCTCGATCGGGCGTCCCTGCGCCAGCCCGGCGATGGTCTGGTTGGCGACGGCGGCGAAGATGCTTGCCGAGATGTCCGTCTTGCGCGCCCCCTGGTTCAGCAGCGGCTGTACGTCGGACTTTGCGAAGACGCCGCAGCGGGAGGCGATGGTGTAGATTTTTTCATACTGCGCGGCAAGGGTGTTCATTTCGTCGAGCGAAACGTTCAGGAGAGTGGCCATCTGGTCGATAAACGCGCCGGTTCCCCCCGCGCAGGAGCCGTTCATGCGGACTTCGGTGCCCCCGCTCAGGAACAGAATCTTCGCGTCCTCGCCGCCAAGCTCGATGATTACGTCGGCGTCCGGGATCAGTTTTCCCACGGCGATCCGGGTGGCGTAGACCTCCTGCACAAACGGAAGATGGCAGGTCTGGGAAATCCCCATTCCGGCGGAGCCGGAAACGGTCAAAGCCGCCTTGTCCCCGCGCACGACGTCCCGCTTCACCTTCCCGAGCAGTTCCGTCATTTTTTCCGTTATTTTCGAGAAATGCCGCTCGTAGGACTGATACAATATTTTGCCGTTTTCATCGGTCACGACACATTTTATGGTAGTGGAACCAACGTCTAATCCTACTTTCATTCTGGAACCTGCCAATCCTTGAAATTCATTTTACTAAACAATTCATTGTAATTCAACCGGCGGAACCTTGTCAAGTCTCCGCTCCGTCTCCGCGGGCCGCCGAGTGCCGGAAAAACAGGAACGGGCTTTCCCGACTTGCGGGGAAGCCCGTTCCGTCGGCACAGCCTTACGGGAGCTTGCTTCGGTAGGGAGGGTTGCTGATGCGGAATAACGAGGAAACCAGTAAAATTCCCATCGCCAGGGCGCCCGCAATTCCAAGCGTGTGCAGACCGGTCTGGATAAACATGGCATTGTTCCCGATCACACAGTATTCCATCGTGTAGAAGATTCCGTTCCCGGGAACCATCGGGAGCAGCGCCACGATCTGAAATTCCGTCGCGGGCTTTTTCAGGATGCGGGCCAGAATCTCGGAACAGACCGCCGTTGCCACGGTGGCGACAAAAAACTGAAAAATATCGTTTTTTACGAAACTCAGCAGAAGATAGACAAACCAGCCGAGCGCGCCGTTCAGCGAGGCGAAAACAAGAGCTTTCCCGCGGATATTGTAAACCAGGCAGAAGGCGGTGCACGCGCAGAACGACCAGAAACAGGCGAAATATTCCATTGCTACACCCCGAACAGCGTCCGCGTGGCCGTGAGGGCGACGCCGGCCCCGATGGCGATTGCGGCCGCAACCAGAAGGCTTTCCGTGAACCGCAGGATCCCGGCAATCATGTCCCCGGCGATGATGTCGCGCATAAAATCCGTGATTGCGATTCCGGGAACCAGATTCATCAGCGCCCCGATGATGATTTTATCGTAGTTCAGGTAGGCGTTCCAGTCGGCGAACACAAGGGCAATCACGGCCGGCACGAAGCTTGCCGCAATATAGATGAAAAACTGGTTCACATGGAAATGGTCCAGAAGGCACCAGACCGGCCGGATCGACGCCCCGCAGAAAAACGCGACCCAAGCGTCCGCCGCGTTGCCGCCGTAGAAAAGCGTAAAGGCCGAGGCGACCGCGGCAAACGCGGCCACCTGCAGGGCGAAAGGGACCGCCGGAAGCGACTCGATCCGCCGGATCTCCCGCCGGATCGTGTTAAAATCCGGCCTGGTGCGGCAGATGCGCCGGCACAGGTCGTTCGCCCGGTCGACGCGGTCCATATTTACCTGGCGTGAGGGAATGCGTCGGATTGCGGTGATCGGGCGGCCGTCCGGCGTGCTGAGCGATACGCTGATAAACGTCGGGATGGCGAAAACTTCGCCCTGCTCCATGCCGTAAGCGTGAAAAATACGCCGCATGGATTCCTCCGCGCGCGAGATTTCGGCTCCGTTCGCAATCAGGAGATACCCCGCGTCGGCCGACGCATTCACCAGTTGATCGTAATTCATTCGGCCTCCCGCAGCGCTATTTCGTGATTTCGATCTCGTTTCCGTCCGGGTCCGCGACGCAGCTTTCGTAGTAGCCGTCGCCGGTTACCCGGGGCGGCGAAATCACCCGGCAGCCTGCCTTGAACAGGTCTGCGGCGAGGCTGTCGACTTCCGCGTTGCTGCCCACGCTGAAAGCAAAGTGCGTGATGCCGGTTTTCGCCGGGCCGCTCTTCTGCTCCGCGAGATCCGGCTTCGTCATGAGCTCCAGGCGGACCGGCCCGTCGAACTTCAGAAAACATGTTTTCAAGTGTGTGTCCGGGTTATAGTATTCCGCACCATCTTGTACCGCATAAAAATATTCTTTGTAAAATTTCGCAAGTTCGTCAAAGTGATTCGTATAGATGGCAATATGGTGGATTGCTTTCATGCGATGCGCTTCCAATCGTTTCTCAGTATGGCATTTCCGGCCTTTTTTATCCTATCAGACTATACCATATTTTATATTGGCTTTTCAATCCGTATGAATCGATTTGGCAGTTTTGAATAGTTTGCGTCCCATGCCGCCGTGCGGTCGGTGCAGAGTTACAGGAGCCGCGGGTCCGCGGCGGTTCCGGCGCGTCCGGGTCCCAAAGCGAAAATTTTGTTTTTTTGTGCCCGCTCGCTTGAATCTTCCGCTTTTTTCCTGTAAAATAAGAAAGAAATTTCTATTTTTTTGACAAAGGTGGTTGGAATCATGCCGTGGACGCCGGATCTGTCGGTTGGGATCAAGCTGATTGACGATCAGCATAAAATCTGGTTTGACAAAGCCGAAAAACTTTTTGCGGCCGGAAAGCAGGGGCAGGCAAAGGAATACATCGGCGGGCTTCTTAATTTCCTCGACGACTACACCAAGAAACATTTTGGCGACGAAGAAAAATATATGCTGAGCATCCATTACCCCGAATATGCGGAACAGAAAAGGGCGCATACCGCTTTTATCGGGCAGCTTGCAAAGCTCCGCGGCGATTATGCCGCTCAGGGAGGGAACCTGCTGGTCATTCTCAACGCCAACGAACTGGTGCTCGGCTGGCTGACCAAGCACATTTCCAATATGGACAAAAAAATCGGCCGCTTTGTCAGGACCGGAAACCCGGAAGGCCGATAAAATTCGATCCGTCAGCCTGCGCGAAGCTGTGACCCGCGGCGGCGGGCCTTACGCAGCTTTTTTCCGGACCGGCCGCGCTTCTGCCCCGCCCTTTTTTGCCCGGACGGCCCGCCGATTCCTTCTCTTTTCATCGCGGCGCGCGGAGAGCCAGAGAAAACGGACGAGGACGGCGTCTGCCGCGGTAAAGAGAAGAAATTGCAGGGGCATGTCCGGCGCGCTTTCGACCATGGCCAGAAACAGGCCGGAGCATACGACAATCAAAAAAAGTTTCAAATCATAGCGAATGTTGAAACGCATTGCGGCATCCTTCTTTCTGAACTTTACCATGGATACCACTATACACCGAAATCCGTGCAGGTACAAGGGAAATTATGCACGAAGATCGGTGTATAATTTTGTGGAATCCTGCACTTTATAAAGTGCAGGATTCCGTGTATAGTATATATAGAACAAATAGGAAAATTTTATCAGGATGAACCGGGTGGAATTATGCCGATGGATTACCACAAGCTGTTTGCCCTCATGAAGGCGAGAGGGCTTACGACGTATCGGATCCGGAAAGAGAATATCATTTCTCAGAGCACACTGCAGAAGCTGCGGGAAGGGAAAAGCGTGACGACCGACGCGATCGCCACCCTGTGCGGCGTCCTCCGCTGCCAGCCGGGCGACATGATGGAATACGAAGGCCGGGTGACCCGTTTGGGGGACGCCCGGCCCGCCGAACAAAAACAGACCGTCCCAGTGCCGATCCTCGGTGAAATCGCGGCGGGCGTTCCGATCGAGGCGATCGACAATTTCGAGGGCTATCTGGATTATCTGCCGCCGAACGGCAGGCAGGACAGCAGCCTGTTTGCCCTGCGCGTCAAAGGGACTTCCATGATCGACGCGGGCATTTACGACGGCGATCTGGTTGTGGTGCGTCAGACGACGTTTGCGGAAAACGGGCAGATCGTCGCCGCCATGGTCGGCGGGGAAGCCACCGTGAAGCGCTTTTATAAGGAAAAGGGCCATTTCCGCCTGCAGCCGGAGAACCCGGCGATGGAGCCGATCATCGTTCCGGAAGTCGAGATCCTGGGGCGCGTCGTGTCCAGCGTGCGGTATTACTGAGGAACCGAGGACCGGCGTCAGCCTTTCCGCGGTTCCAGAAAGATTTTATGATCCACCAGTTCCATCCGTTTGATGCGGGCCGCGACCGTTTTCCGTTCCCCGTAGATATTCTCAAAAAAAATCTTTCCGTTGTCGTCGGGGATTACTTTATCCACGGCGTCCAGGAAAAGGCTTGTTTTCCCGTCTTCGTCGAGCCAGTAGACGTTTGCCTCGCACATTTATGATTCCCCCTGTAACAGAGTCTGTATCGATTTTACGGCGTCTTCCACATAGTGGGGAAGAGGTTTGCTGATTACTCCCGCCACACAGATCCGGCAGCGGTTCAGCGGAATGAGGATCTTTTGGGCGGGGCTTTCGGCCACCGCTTTCGCCATGGCGGGCGTCAGCTCCCCGAGCATGGAGTTCGCGGCCAGAATCGCGATGCTGCCGACGATCACATCCGCTTTCGGGGCGCTGACGATGATCGCGTTTTCGCCGGTCGCCCCTTCGTTGGCGCCGGCTTTCAGCATGGACGACGTGGCGAGCGCGTTCGTTCCGAGCGCCGTGATCTGCAGCCCGTCCCCAAGCCTTCTCCGCAGCGTTTCGATCACCGTTTTGCCGATGCCCCCGCCCTGGCCGTCGATTACCATAATCCGCATTTTGTCACCGTCCGTCGCTTGCATTTGATCCGATTATACCATAGACGGAAAAGGGTTTCAAATAGCGGAAGGCGATGTTTCCGTTCCGGTGGGAAGGCATAAAAAACGCGAAAGGCGCGGGCCTTTCGCATCTTTTGGAATGGAAGATGATTTTTTTGGAAGAGACCCGCCCGGCGGCAGCCTCACATCTGCGTGGCGGAGGGCTGGGAGATGTCTTTCAGGGCGCAGCCTGCGTTGTCCCGGAGATTCGGTTCCACGGAGATGTCGCCGAGCGCCACAATGCCGACAAGGCCGCTGTCGTCGACGATGGGAAGCCTGCGGATCTGTTTTTCGCTCATGATCTTTGCGGCGTCGTGAACGTCCATTTCCGGGCTGCCGGTCGCGGGGCTCGAAGTCATAATATCCTTGACCTTCTCCTGCCGGGTGTCCTTGCCTTCCGCGATGCATCGCACGGCAATGTCGCGGTCGGTTACAATGCCCGCCACTTTGCCGTGGCAGCAGACCGGAATGGAGCCGCAGTCGTATTGCTTCATCAGCTGTGCGGCGCGTTCAACGGGTTCTTCGGACTGGACGCTCGCGATTTGCTTGGACATGATTTCTTTTACTTTCATTTCATCTCACCTCGCCTATTAGAATTTCCATCCGGGGCGCGGATTATTACAGAATTCTGCAATCTGGTTTTCCTGTTTTTCCCGGTCGCCGGCGAAGTCCCGGGAAGAAATTTTCGGCGGGGAATCCCGCGCTTTTGTTCTCGGCAAATTTTTGTACGGGGAGATGCGTAATGGCTTTTTTTCAAAATGAAACGGTGCGGATTATCTTCAGTACGGTGATCGTTTATCTGTTTATCGTGTTTGCCATCCGGCTGTTCGGGAAGACGGAAATTTCCCAGCTTTCCGTCGTGGACCTGGTCTTTATCCTGCTCATCAGCAATTCGGTCCAGAACGCGATGGTGGGCCCGAACTCCACCCTTGCGGGCGGCCTGGTGGCCGCGAGCGCCCTGTTCCTCACGAATTTTATTTTCAAGCGGTGCCTGTACCGTTTTCCGGGCTTCGGCCGCATGGTTCAGGGTGAGTCTCTGATGCTGGTCTACAAGGGGAGAGTCCACCGGGAAAACCTGAAAAAGGCGAGGCTGACCATGGACGAGCTCATGGAGGCGGTGCGGGAGCACGGCGTTTTAAAAATTTCGGACGTCGATCTGGCCGTGCTGGAGGTCGACGGCAATATCAGCGTGCTTTCGGAGGATTTCCGAAAAAAGACCACCAAATCGGTCAAAAGGGCAAAAACCGCGCGCCGGCGGGCCAAAAAGCAGCCGTGACGGCGGAAATCCCCATTTTGCCCCATCCCCTTGAAGCGGCCCGGTGCGAAGGATATAATAAAAGCAGAGAAAGGCCATGCCGCGGGAGCCGAAGACCGGGTTCCGCGGATGTCCCGGAAAACCGGGGAACCGCCGTTTCAGAAAGGGAGACGCTTATGACGGAAAAACTTTATTATCAGGATCCGTACCGGAGAACGTTCGCCGCGCACGTGCTGCGGTGCGAGCCGAAGGGTAAGCGGTTTCAGGTCGTTCTGGACCGGACGGCATTTTACCCGGAGGGCGGCGGACAGCCGGCGGACACCGGAGTGCTGAATTTTGTGAACGTCTTCGACGTGCAGGAGCGCGGGGATGAGATCGTCCATACGACGGACAGGCCCCTGCCGGCCGGCTCCGCCGTGACGGGCGGGATCAACTGGAGCCGCCGCTTCCGCCTGATGCAGCAGCACACCGGGGAGCATATCGTGTCCGGCATTGCGCACCGCCTGTTCGGCGTCGACAATGTCGGCTTTCATATGGGAGAAAAATTCCTTACGGTGGACTGGAACGGACCGCTCACGGACGACCAGCTCGGCGTGGTGGAACGGCTCGCGAACGAGGCCGTTTACCGGAACCTGCCGGTCCGGGCGGAATGTCCCCCGCGCGAGGAGCTGGCTCGGATCGATTACCGCAGCAAAAAGGAACTGACCGGCACTGTCCGCATTGTCACGGTGCCGGGCTTTGATGTCTGCGCCTGCTGCGGCACCCATGTGGTGTCCACGGGGGAAATCGGAGCGATTAAGCTGTTCGGCGGACAGAATTACAAGGGCGGGACGCGCATCACCATGGCATGCGGCGCCCAGGCCATGGACGATTATGCGGAGAAGCAGAGAAGCGTCACCGCGGTTTCCAACCTGCTTTCCGCCAGGCCGGGAGAGATTGCGCGGGCCGTGGAACGCATGCTGCGGGACGACGCCGAACGAAAGAGCCGGCTGTCCGCCGCCCGGAAGCAGCTTCTGGAGCTGAAAGCCTCGTCCGCTGCAGAGAACTGCGGCGACCTGTGCAGGTTTGAAGACGACCTTGCGCCGGACGACCTGCGCCGGTATGCGTTGCTGCTGGCGGAAAAATGCGGCGGGACCGCCGCGGTGTTCTGCGGTGCGGACGGCGGCTACCGTTACGCGCTTGCCAATGCGCATGCGGACGTCCGCCCGGTCGGCAACGAACTGAACGCCGCTTTTTCGGGACGGGGAGGCGGCTCGAAAGAGCTCGTCCAGGGTTCCCTGAAAGGAAGCAGAGAGGAGCTGGAACGCTTTTTCCGCGGGCGGTGATTCCGGTCCCCGCCCGGGATTATGGCCGCTTCGGAATTATGAATTTTTCGTGTCTATGTGTTGCATACCGCAATCATTTGTGATATATTTAACATAGTCGCAAAAAGTTTGTATCCGCTTTTCCGTAAAATAGAAATTCAGAACATGAATGGAGGAAATTTAATGTCCAGAAAAATTGTTTTGGCAGGTGCCTGCCGCACGGCAATCGGCAAAATGGGGGGAGCTTTTGTCAACACGTACACGCCGGAGCTTGCCACCATCGTGGTCAAGGAAGCCATGAAGCGCGCCGGCATTGCCCCCGATGTCGTCGACGAAGTCATCCTCGGCTGCGTGTACCAGGCCGGGATCGGCCAGAACGTTGCCCGTCAGGCTTCCGTCTATGCGGGAATCCCGATTTCCACCCCGGCTTTCACGATCAACAACCTCTGCGGTTCCGGCCTTAAGAGCGTCAACGTGGCCGCCGCCCTGATTGCGGCGGGCGAGGCGGACGTCATCGTTGCGGGCGGCGCCGAGAACATGTCCAACGCCCCGTATCTTCTCAAGAAAGCCCGTTTCGGCTATCGCATGAACAACGGCGAGCTGCTCGATTCCATGATCAACGACGGCCTGGAAGATACGTTCCACCATTACCACATGGGCATCACGGCCGAAAATGTGGCCGAGAAGTATGGCATTACGCGCACCATGCAGGACGAGTTTTCGGCGAACAGCCAGCAGAAAACCCAGAAAGCCATCGCCGAAGGAAAGTTCAAAGAGGAGATCGTCCCGGTCGAAGTCAAGCAGAGGAAAAAGACGTTCGTGTTCGACACCGACGAGGCGCCGCGCGCGGGAGTCACCGTTGAGAGCCTCTCCAAGCTTCGCCCCGCGTTCAAAAAGGACGGCACCGTCACCGCAGGCAACGCTTCGGGCATCAACGACGCCGCTTCCGCGGTCGTGCTCATGACGGAGGAAAAGGCAAAGGAACTCGGCGTGAAGCCGCTGGCTTACTGGGTCGCGGGCGCTTCCGCCGGCGTGGACCCCGCCTACATGGGCCTCGGCCCGATCGACGCCACCAAGAAGGTCATGAAGAAAACCGGCCTGACGGTGAAAAACATGGACTTGGTGGAAGCGAACGAGGCGTTTGCATCCCAGTCCATCGAAGTGTGCCGCGAGCTCAATTTCGACATGGATAAGGTCAACGTCAACGGCGGCGCCATCGCGCTCGGCCATCCGGTCGGATGCTCCGGCTGCCGTATCCTGACTACCCTGATGTACGAGATGAAGAGGCGCGACAGCGAGTACGGCCTCGCCACCCTCTGCGTCGGCGGCGGCATGGGTGTCGCCACCATCGTCAAGAGATACGAATGACGCTTCCGGAATTTCCGGAATTACAGAAAAGAGGGCGGAATGAGTTATGAGCTTTGTCCGGTATGAGCAGAAAGATTTCGTGGGCATTCTCACCATCGACCGCGAAAAGGCCCTGAATGCCTTAAATACCGAAGTCCTTGCGGATCTCGAAGCCGCCGTCGACGCGATCGACGCGGCCAAGACCCGCTGCGTGATCATCACCGGCGCGGGGAAGAAATCCTTCGTCGCCGGCGCCGATATTGCCGCCATGTGCAACATGACGAAAGAGGAGGGCCGCGCGTTCAGCGCAAGGGGAAACGCGGTGTTCCGCAAAATTGAAAAGCTCCCGATGCCTGTGATCGCCGCGGTCAACGGGTACGCGCTGGGCGGCGGCTGCGAGCTGTCGCTCAGCTGCGACATCCGCATCGCTTCCGAAAACGCCCTGTTCGGCCAGCCGGAGGCGGGCCTCGGCATTACGCCGGGGTTCGGCGGCACGCAGCGCCTTGCGCGCACCGTCGGCGTGGGCAGGGCGAAGGAGATCATTTACACCTGCCGCAACGTCAAGGCGGAGGAAGCCCTTCGCATCGGCCTTATCAATGCGGTGTACCCGGCGGACCAGCTGATGGGCGAGTGCCTGAAGCTGGCGGGACGGATTGCCGGGAATGCGCCGATTGCCGTGCGTCAGTGCAAAAAAGCGATCAGCCTGGGGCTGCAGATGGACATCGATTCCGCGACCGCGCTGGAGCCGGAGCTTTTCAGCGCCTGCTGCGGCACGGAAGACCAGCGGAACGCCATGACGGCTTTCTGCGAGAAGCGTAAGCACGGCCCGTTTGTCAATCGGTAAACAAAATGACTTTGAATCGAATTAGGAGGTTTTTCTCATGATCGTTGGCGTTATCGGCGCAGGAACCATGGGTTCCGGCATTGCGCAGGCGTTTGCCCAGACCGAAGGCTACTCCGTAAAGCTCTGCGATATTAACGAACAGTTCGCTGCGAACGGCAAGGCGAAGATCGCGAAGAATCTGAACCGGCTCGTTTCCAAGGGCAAGATCGACCAGGCGAAGGCTGACGCCATCCTGGCGAAAATCACGACCGGCACGAAAGAGATCGCTGCCGACAGCGACCTCATCGTCGAGGCCGCGCTGGAAAAAATGGACGTCAAGAAGAGCCTGTTCAAAGAGCTTGCCGGCATCTGCAAGCCGGATACGCTGTTCGCGACCAATACGTCTTCCCTTTCCATCACGGAGATCGGCAGCGGTCTCGACCGGCCCGTCTGCGGCATGCATTTCTTCAACCCGGCGCCCGTCATGAAGCTCGTCGAAGTCATCGCCGGCATCAATACGCCGGATGAGGCCGTCCAGAAGATCAAGGCCATTTCCACGGAGATCGGCAAGACCCCGGTGCAGGTCAAAGAAGCCCCCGGTTTCGTAGTGAACCGCATCCTCGTCCCGATGATCAACGAGGCGGTCGGCGTCCTGGCGGACGGAACCGCCACGGCGGAAGACATCGACACCGCCATGAAGCTCGGCGCCAACCACCCCATGGGGCCTCTTGCGCTGGCCGACCTGATCGGCCTCGACATCGTCCTGGACGTTATGGAAGTGCTCCAGACAGAAACGGGTGACCCGAAATACCGTCCTCATCCCCTGCTCCGCAAAATGGTCCGCGGCGGCCTGCTCTGCAGAAAG
>JALCPO010000035.1 GCA_022650455.1 Oscillospiraceae bacterium | reverse complement strand
GTGAACATGATGATTGCCTGGTTTTTCGCCACCGCGCTGGCCAAACAGTACGACGCCGCACTGCCGATGATCCAAAACCGAAAGCTGGAAAAATGGACGCACAACAAGACGATTCAGAAGGCAATTGAGAGTTACCGGATCGGCGGGCAACAGAAAACCTATTTGCGGAGCATGAAAGTCAAATAAAAAGGCGCCCGCGGGGTCTTTTTATTGTCTAAAGGACTTGATGGAATCCCCTAATCGTTCATCCATCTTGTTGGAATTTTTAATGCCATCGCACGCTCAATTTCTTTTTGCATTTCTTCCGTGGCCCTTTTATTGAAAACCCATAATTCAGAGCAAAATCTAATCATCTCCAAGCCTAACGTTAGTCCAATCGTCTTATCCAAAGCATTTTCATAGTTGAGGGCGCCTGAAAACATGGTGAGCGGGGCAATTGGAATATATCCCATATGGATCAAGATTTTGCAGGAACGCCTTGTTGCATTCATACATTTTGAAATATCTCCACGAATTGCTGAGCAAACGTAAATTGCTTTCATAGGCTGGGAACCCGTATTTTCCAACGCAACCGCAGTAGTTCCCCGAGTGCCGATATTTCGAAATGCTCTATTTTCTTTTACCAAGGGAACAACCCAATTTACTGCATTTTTCTGTATATTCAAGGCGTGAGCATATGCTGCACGATCGTTCTGTGCCTCAACGGCTTTAAGATATGCCCCTACGGCCCTTTCTACCTTTGCAAATTCGCTTTCAGTCAATGTTTTCCACATCCTTATGGTATTTTCCCTCTGCGGCAATGACTGCGCATCGGTTCCCTTACCATGATGCAAGTAGTGATGAGAATATGTCAAGTGCCTTTGCCGTCCATCAGAGCACCGCCGTTAAGACAGGTGAGCCATCCGTATTCGGGTTTTGCCATTCCTCGGCGGCTGTTCATATCGGGTACATACCTTTGCGGTATTATAAAAATAAATAAATCTAAACGGAGGCTGATATGGACCAAAGCGCTATAAGGACAGTCCTGAAAAGTAAGCTTGCAGTGTATACGGCCTATTACCGGGAAGCCAGGAAAACGAAAGACCTGAAACGCATCATTCTATTTGGCCCAATCATAAGCGATCTACAGAACGAGATCGCACTTCTGGAAGAATAACCTGCGGCTCTGCTTCGGCAGGGCTGTTTTTTTGCTGGTTCGCCCACGATCTTCCTTTTCAGCTTTGATTTTGTCCATCGTTTTGTACGCCCTGTGCCGCGTATTTGAAACGGAAAGCCCAACGAGGAAAAATCCCCCCTCGCCATACAAGGCGCTGGGCGGCTTCCTGCGGCATGTGGAGCACTCCTTTATTGGCATAAAATATATTTCCCTCGATCCGGATACAACTTCCGGAGCGTTCTGTGGGTCTTCTCATGCTCCCGCCCTATGGGAAAAGTGTTTGGGATGCGAAGCTTGGAGCAATTATCGGCGTGTCTCCCGGAAAGCTGAGCGCGTTTGGCTCAAATCATCATTTGCGCCAATCCATGGTATTTTTAAATGTCTAATATAATGCAACAGCCTTGGCGACATGGATCAATCATTTTTAACGGAACCTGCTTTGTGGCAGGAGCCGCATTTTAATAAATTTCGTTTGGTTTGCATCCGCTATCCAGAGGGGAGAAGGCCTTCGTGAAAAATGAATGGAACTGAAGGCCGGGATGTGAAGGTTCGATTCCGGTCCATGTTCCGCGAGTCTCTTCGCTTTTTATGGGGAAAACAAAAGATTTGGGCGGTTCCCAACTTGCGCCGGAATCCGCTGCGGCCAACGTCGCCAATAAAAAAAGCGCCCACAAGGGGCGTCTTTTTTATTGGTGGAGATGACGAGAGTCGAACTCGTGTCCGAGGGCAATTTGCCAAGGCTTTCTACGGGCATAGCTTCCGATTTAAAATTTCCTCGCCAAGACGCCCGAAAGCAGGCTTCTCAGTTCAGTAGCCTTTGAGTCATGACCGGGGTAAAGGCGTTCCCCGGTTCACGTTCACCGCTCATCGACGCCCTTATCCGGGCCGCGGTGCTCCCGGTAAGGACGGCAGTCTAATTAGGCTGCGTACGCCATCCCATAATTATAGTTATAGTTAGCGTTAGAAGTTTTGTCATTTATTTTGTTTTGCGAAAATATAGCGTTCCGCGACGCTGCCCGCTTACCTTGGTTCACAACCCCCGTCGAAACCTTTACATCCCCATAATTTAACGGTTTCTTTCTTTCATGGCGCGCTGGATATCGCGTTTTGCAGCGCGCGCGGCCATGTCGGCGCGCTTGTCATACAGCTTTTTGCCTTTGCAGAGCCCCACCTGAACCTTCACAAGAGATCCTTTCCAATAAAGGGAAATGGGAATCAGCGCATAGCCGTTCTGCTTGACCAAACCGAAAAGGCGCGCGATCTCCCGCCTGTGCATCAAAAGGCGGCGGACCCGCATGGGATCCTGATTGAAAATGTTGCCGTGCTCATACGGGCTGATATGCATCCCGTTGATCCGAAGTTCCCCTTCGTCGATGGAGCACCAGGCGTCTTTCAGATTCACCCGGCCCATACGGATGGATTTTACTTCCGTGCCGCACAGTTCCACCCCGGCTTCCATGGACTCTTCCACAAAATAATTGTGAAACGCTTTTTTATTCTTCGCAATCGTTTTCAGCGATTCCTTCGCCATGAAGAGCCTCCGTTTCTCCGGGAATATGAGGATAGCACGTTTCCAGACCGATGTCAAGAGTTATGTCAACTTTTTTTAAAGCTCGCTCCGTCCTTCCAGCGCCTTGGAAAGCGTCACCTCGTCGGCATACTCCAGATCGCCCCCAACCGGGATCCCGTAGGCCAGCCGGGTCACTTTCACGCCCAGCGGCTTCAGCAGACGCGACAGATACATCGCCGTCGCTTCCCCTTCCACCGTGGGATTCGTCGCCATAATCACTTCTTTCACGGTGTGGTCCCTCATCCGGTTCAGAAGTTCCTTGATGCGGAGCTGGTCGGGACCGATCCCGTTCAGCGGCGAAATCACACCGTGCAGGACGTGGTACGTCCCCCCATAGTCGCGGGTCCGCTCCATCGCAACGACGTCGCGGGGATTTTCCACCACGCAGACCAGGGAATGATCCCTCGCCGGGTTGCGGCAGATGGGACAAAGCTCCTGATCCGTCAGGTTGCAGCAGATCCTGCAGGTATGTATTTTTTCATGTGCTTCCAAAATGGCGCCGGTAAACTGCTTAACTTCTTCCTCGGAAAGACCCAGCACATGATAGGCCAGCCTCTGGGCGCTTTTATAGCCGATACCCGGAAGGCGCTCGAACTGCTCGACCAGCTTGGAGAGCGGAGCAAGATGATAATCCGCCATCTTAAAACAGGCCCGGCATATTCAGACCGCCGGAGAGTTTTTCCATCTGTTCCGACTTGTCGGCCGCGGCGGCGCGCAGCGCCTCATTCACGGCGGCGATCACGAGGTCGGCCAGCATGTCCACGTCGTCCGGGTCCACAACCTCCGGTTTGATCGTCAGGGCTTTGACCTCCATCTTACCCGTAACGGTGGCTTTCACCGCTTCCCCGCCGGACGCGGCCGTATATTCCTTCTCTTCCAGCTCGGCCGTCGTCTGGTTCATCTGCTCCTGCAG
The DNA here is from genome assembly GCA_022650455.1 of Oscillospiraceae bacterium. Classification (GTDB taxonomy): domain Bacteria; phylum Bacillota; class Clostridia; order Oscillospirales; family Acutalibacteraceae; genus Thermocaproicibacter. The sequence continues at coordinate 17,478 of JALCPO010000035.1, read as the reverse complement.
CTTCTGCGCCTGACGCGCCAGCTGCTGAAGATTCGAGGCTCCCCCGCCTCCGTATCCTTTCGGCAATCTCGCTTTCATGGAAACAATCTCCTCCTGCTATTTCTTGATGACTTTGATCCCTTCCGCTTCGGCATCTTTAGCTAACTGCGCGAGCGGGTCTTCCCCGCCGTCCTTTTTCTCCGGCTTGCGATAGGGCCCGAGGCGGTAGGATTTTCCCGTAACCTGCTGAATGGCCTGCCGCATATGGTCCCGCTGGTCCGCCCGGCGCAGCAGCTGAAAGGCGATCCGGTTCGGCGCGTCGATCAGGACGTAACCACCGCTGATATAAGCGCTGGAGCCGTTGAACGCAGCCCCCGCCGACGGGGAAAGGGTGCGGATAATCCCCAGAATTTCCGGCCACTCTTCCAGCTTCTGCGCTTCCCGCTGGAGTTGCTCGAAATCGGTCCCGGGCTTTTCCGGCTCTTTCTCCGCTTTCGGCGGCGCGGCGCGCGTTTTGTCCGCGCTTTTCTCCTCAGCAGCTCCGGCGTCCGGCTTTTCCACACGGCCGGCGGGGGCAGGCTGCTTCCGCGGGATTCCCTGCTCCAGCGCTTCCACGCGGCGCAGGATCGCGTCCGCGGAAGAATCCAGCTGGGGGGCACAGAGGCGGAGCATAGCCATTTCAAAGGTCATGCGCCGGTCCTCGCCCCGGTACATCTTTTCCAAAGCGTCCTGCAGGGTGCTCATCGCGTGAAGGATCGTGGAAAGCGGCGTGGAAAGGGCCTGCTTTTCCAGCCGTTCAAACTCCGATTCCGGCACGGCGAGGATGCTGCGCGCGTCCTTCATGGTCTTGATCAGCATCATACCGCGGAAATGGGACGCAAGTTCCTCACTGAGGCGCGCCATGTCCTTGGACGAGCGGTACAGGCGGTCGACGATGGCAAGGGCTTTCGACGAATCCTCTTCCTTGACGGCGTCGGCAAGGTCGAAGAGGGATTCCCGTCCGACGAGGCCCGCCGTCTCCACAACGACCTGCTCGGTCACTTCTTTGCTCCGGCCGAAGCACTGGTCCAGGATGGAGAGGGCGTCGCGGAGCGCGCCGTCCGCCAGGCGCGCGATCAGCAGAGCCGCCTGCGGGTCGAGTTTGGCATTCTCCTGCTCCGAAATATAGGTCAGCCGGTCCGCAATATCCTGCGGGGCGATGCGGTGAAAATCGAACCTCTGGCAGCGGGAAAGGATCGTGGCCGGGATCTTATGCACTTCCGTGGTGGCGAGGATAAAAATGACGTGCGCCGGGGGCTCTTCCAGCGTCTTCAGCAGGGCGTTAAACGCGCCCGCCGAAAGCATATGGACTTCGTCGATGATATAAACGCGGTACTTCGCGGCCGCCGGCGTAAAATTGGCCTCTTCCCGCAGCGTACGGATATTTTCCACGCCGTTGTTGCTGGCGGCGTCGATTTCAACGACATCCATGACCGAACCGTCTTCCACGCCGCGGCAGATTTCACACTCGCCGCAGGGCTCGCCGTCGACGGGATGCAGACAGTTGACCGCTTTGGCCAAAATCTTGGCGCAGGTCGTCTTCCCGGTTCCGCGGGACCCGGTGAACAGGTACGCGTGCGCAATCCGTCCGGACTTCAGCTCGTTCTTCAGCGTCACGGTGACCTGCGGCTGGCCCGACACGTCGGCAAATTTTTTCGGCCGCCATTTCCGATAAAGGACCTGATACAATCCGCCGTCACCGCCCATCTGTAAAAATAAAAAGCAAAGCAGACCGCCTTCTACGGTTCATGCGATAAGATATGCGGACGAACAGACCGGCTGCATCGCACGGGGAATTCCGCTTAATGCTGCTCGGTTCCCCGCCTGACATGGTTCACGGCGCCCCGCCGCACAGAGCCCGCCCGCCCGCATATCTTATCGCACGCATTTCTGCCTTGCTCAGCCGCCTTGCCCACGCACAGTCCGCAAAACAGCTTTCTTATTATAACCGATTTTACGGCAAAAGGCAACCGCTTCGAGCGGGAACTTTCCCTCTCGCGCCGACCGGCCCCTTTTCCATTTTGCTCTTTTATGGTACAATAAAGCAAAGATTTCGGGAAGGCGGCGGTCGTTTGTTTGAAACTTGGGAAGAGCTGGAAAATTCATGCCTGAACTGCAAAAAATGCGGTCTTTGTGAAACCCGCAGCCATGTGGTCTTCGGCATGGGGAACCCCAACGCGGACGTGATGTTCGTCGGCGAAGGGCCCGGCGAACAGGAAGACCTTCAAGGCAGGCCCTTTGTCGGGCGCAGCGGGCAACTGCTGGATAAAATGCTGGACGCCGTAGACCTCGACCGGAACACCAACATCTATATCGGAAACATCGTAAAATGCAGGCCCCCGAAAAACCGCGACCCTCTTCCGGAAGAGCAGGAAAAGTGCATCGGCTGGCTGCGTAACCAGGTTTCGCTCATCCGGCCGAAAATCATCGTCTGCCTGGGAAGGATCGCGGCAACGAAGCTGATCCGGCCGGATTTCCACATTATGAAGGAGCACGGCCGGTTTTTTGAAAAAAGCGGCGTCCTGATGACGGCGACACCCCATCCCGCCGCTCTTCTGCGCAACCCTGGCAACAAGCCGTCCGCGTTCGAGGACTTTTTAAAGCTGCGGGACAAAATGGACGAATTGAAGATCCGGTAAAGCCCTTACCCCGGCCAGACGGCCCGCAGAGCCTTGATCGGAATCCCTTTCTGGAGAAACATCATCTCGTGCTCCGTCGGGATGTCGTCCGGCCAGCCGGCACCGCGCAGGTCGTCCGTCCGGTCCGTGACGGTATATCCGCATTCGGCCAGGTAGCCCAGGGTATCCCGGAAAAGGCCGTCGTCATCCGTCTTGAAAAAGATTTCCCCGTTCGGCTCCAGGATGGCCTTGTACTTTTCCAGCTGGCGGGGATGGGTCAGTCTGCGCTTGTGATGCCTCGGCTTCGGCCACGGGTTGCAGAAGTTGATGTCGATTCTCCGCACGGAGTCTTCCGGCCCCATATCTTCCAGAATCCGCTCGATGTTCAGCACCGTAAGGATCACGTTGTCCGGTTCCCGGCCCGCTTCCCGGAACGCCTTTTCAATGTTGCGCTTGGCCGGGCCGAGAACGGCGTCCTTGATGTCGATCCCGATAAAATTCGTCGCGGGGTCGGCCGGGGCCGCGCCCGCCAGGAAAAAGCCCTTTCCGCAGCCGAGCTCCAGGTCGACCGGCTGCCGGCGCGGAAAAAGGCTGTGCCATTTTCCCAAGTACTGTTCCGGGCTGCGGATAAAGAACGGGCACGCGTCCAGCTCCGGCCCGGCCCAGGGTTTGTTGCGCATCCTCATCGGCGGTTTACACACTCTCCCGCTGTTTGCAGACGTCGACCCACTTGATGCTTTTGGAGAGCCGGAAAAGCTCCTCGCAGGTCAGGTCCACACAGGAATCGTCGCTTCCGCCCGCCGGGAAAACCCGGTCGAAGCGCTTCAGCGAAACGTCGCAGTAGACTTTCGCTTTCGGGGGATTTCCGAACGGGCAGACCCCGCCGATCCGAAAGCCCGTCATCGGCTCCACCTCCGCGGGATGGAGCATTTTCGCTTTATAGCCGAATTCCGCTTTGAATTTGGCATTGTCGATCTTTACGTCGCCCGCCGTCACGATAAGCAGGCATCCGTCCCCGCCGTCATGGAAGGAAATCGACTTGGCGATGCGGGCGGGTTCCACATCCAGCGCCTTTGCGGCGAGCTCCACCGTCGCGCTCGAAACGGGGAACACGCGCACGCGGTTCTCCATCCCAAACTGCGACAGATAATCTTTCACCTTTGCAACTGACATTTTTCTGCCCCCTCAGGTCCTGATCGAAAAAAATTCGATTTAGTATACTAAACTATACCACTTTTCCGGATTTTCCGCAACCGGTCAAGGCCCCGCGCTTCCCCCTTCCGGCCTGCGGACGGAAAACGGATTTTCCCCTTCGAAAGGAAGAAACGGCATGAAGAAATATAAAAAGGCGGTCACGGTCCTTTGCGCGGTTCTGCTGATCCTCGCGGCCGCCGTCGTTTTCCTCTGGGTCCGGTTCGGCCAGCGGGCAGGCCGGTATCAGCGCACCGACGAAGCGATGGGCACCGACGTCCAGCAAACGGTTTACGGAACGAAAGCGGAGTCGGCCGCTTCCGCCGCGGTGACGGACATCGGCCTGCTGAACGACCGGATTTCCTGGAAAACGGAAAGCTCCGACATCGCGCGCCTCAACGCGGCCGCGGGTACGGACTGGATCTCGGTCGACCCGAAAACCGTCCAACTGCTGAACCTCAGCCTCGAGGTCGCGGAAAAATCGGGCGGCGCGTTCGACCCGGCGATTCTCCCGCTTTCCTCCTTATGGGATTTCGGAGGAAACAATCAGCACGTCCCGTCCAAAGCGGAGATCGCGAAATACCTGCCGTATGTCGATTACCGCTATCTGCGCGTCGACACCGCCCACAGCCTCGCCAGCCTGAGAAATCATTTTACGGGAGTCAGTCTGGACGCTCTAGCGGCGGGCGCGGCATGCGACGAGGCGGTTTCCGCCTACCGGACGGCCGGAGCCGAGTGCGGGATTGTCTCCGTCGGGGACGCCGTCGGCACCTACGGGGCTAAATCGGACGGTTCGGACTGGAGCGTCGCGGTCCGCGACCCCTCGTCCGGGGAAGGCACGGCCTCCGCGATGGGGGAGATCCGCCTGACATCCGGGTTCCTTTCGACATGCGGAATCCACGAACAGTCGTTCCGGCAGAACGGGGTCCTGTACCACAGCCTGCTGAACCCCAAAACCGGATACCCGCAGAACAACGGCCTTGTCTCCGTCACGGTCGAAGCCGATGGCGGAGCTTTGAGCAGCGCCCTCGCCAACGCATGCTTCGTCCTCGGGATGGAAAAAAGCCGGTCCCTTCTGACGGCCTACCACGCGGGGGCCGTATTGATCGACAGCCGCAACCGCGTTTTTGTCGCGGGGGATTTAAAGGACCGCTTCCGAATCACGGACAGCCGCTATGTTTTGCAGCCTTGAAAATCCGCGGCCCGGGCTTCGGACGTACCCGAAAGCCCGGCGGAGCGGCGCAAAGACAAAACCCGCATGGATACCGGAATCAATCCGGCGCCGTGCGGGTTTTCTGGTGGGCCATCAAGGACTCGAACCTTGGACCGACCGGTTATGAGCCGGCTGCTCTAACCAACTGAGCTAATGGCCCGAACCTTCTTCAAAACAGCTTTTTCAGTATACCACAAAGGGGCGGGAAGTGCAATCCCGGGCCGCTGTGCAGCGGGCGGCTGCAAAAAAATATCCTCACGCCCGCCGTGAGGATAGCATCTGTGTTTACCGTGGCGCCACAATGAGTTTGATGGCGGTGCGTTCCTCTCCGTCGATCGTGACGCTGGCAAAGGCGGGGGTACACACGGCATCAATGCCGGAAGGCGCAAGATACCCGCGCGCAATTGCGATGGCCTTGACGGCCTGGTTGGTCGCACCGGCTCCGACTGCCTGAAGTTCTACTGCTCCGGATTCCCTGATGACTCCTGCAACTGCGCCGGCTACGGAATTCGGCGCTGATTTGGATGATACCTTAAGTATTTCCATAGTCTGTCCCCCAATTGGAATTAAAATGTTGGCATCACCATAATAAATCGAAAAAGAAAAAATTGCAAGAGCTTTTTGATAAAAAAACATCATCATACAAAAATATATTGTCGAAACATTACAAATCTCTACCGGATCTCCAATCTTTCGACGGAAATCGTCTTTCCCGTGCTTTCGTCGACGCTGAAAATTGCCCCGTCAATCCGGCAGGCACCCTCGGCAATGGCGAACCGCACCGGCATTTTCGTGCGCATTTTCTGGATGGTGAGCTCCGGCTTCACCCCCAGCACGGAGTCGATGGGGCCGGTCATCCCGAGGTCGGAAATATAGCCGGTCCCCTTCGGCAGGACGCACTCGTCTGCCGTCTGCACATGGGTGTGGGTCCCGAAAACGGCGGAGACGCGCCCGTCCAGGTACCATGCGAAGGAACGCTTTTCTCCCGTCGCTTCCGCGTGGAAATCCACCACGGTGATTTTCGGCACGCCTTTCGCCAGGATCCGGTCCGCGCAGTCGAACGGGGATTCCATGCTTTCCATGTAAACGACGCCCATCAGGTTGAGGACGCCCACCTGGATCCGCCCCATATCCACCACGCAGAACCCTTTCCCCGGCGCGGAAGGCGGAAAATTCGCGGGGCGCAGCAGGGTTTCGCAGGAATCGTACAGGTCGTAGCTTTCCCGGCGGCGGAAGCTGTGGTTGCCGGAAGTGACGACATCCGCGCCGCTGTCGAACAGATACTGGACGGAAACCGGCGTAAGGCCGTTGCCGTCCGCGGAGTTTTCCCCGTTCACGATCACGAGGTCGATCGCCTTCAGTTTTTTGAGCGTCGGCAGATGGCTGCGCAGGAAGCGGCATCCGATGCTGCCGACCACGTCGCCGATTGCAAGAATATTCATTAGCAAGACCCTTTCCAATTGGAAATAAAGAAGCAGGGACCGAAAGAAATCCCCGCCGATAAAAGAAAAGGGAACAGAACTCTGCTCCCCCGTTTTTCCCGTTTATTTTGCGTATTCGATTGCGCGGCTTTCCCGGATAATATTGACTTTGATCTGGCCCGGGTATTCCAAGTCGCTTTCAATCTTCTTGCAGATTTTTCTCGCGAGGAGAACCATGTCGTCGTCGCTGACCGCTTCCGGCTTCACCATAATGCGGATTTCGCGGCCGGCCTGAATGGCGAAGCTGCGGTCGACGCCCTCAAACGAGGAAGCGACCGCTTCCAGCTTTTCGAGCCGTTTGATGTAATTTTCGAGGTTTTCGCGCCGTGCGCCAGGCCTTGCCGCGCTGATCGCGTCGGCGGCCTGCACCAGGCAGGCGGCGACCGTCTTCGCTTCCACGTCGCCGTGGTGCGCCTGAATCGCGTGAACGACGGCCTCGCTTTCCTTGTATTTGCGCGCCGCTTCCACGCCGATCTCGACATGGGAGCCCTCAATTTCATGGTCAAGCGCTTTTCCAATGTCGTGCAGCAGGCCCGCCCTGCGCGCGACGGCCGGGTCGATTCCGAGTTCCGAAGCCATCATGCCGGCCAGGTAGGAAACCTCCAGCGAATGGTTCAGCACATTCTGGCCGTAGCTCGTTCGGTAGCGCAGCCTCCCGAGCAGCTTGACGAGCTCCGGGTGGATGCCGTTGACCCCCGCTTCCAGAACCGCGCGCTCGCCCTCCTGCTTGATGGTGGCGTCCACCTCGCGGCGGGCTTTTTCGATGGTTTCCTCGATCCGCGCCGGGTGGATCCTTCCGTCGGCGATCAGGTGCTCCAGCGCGATGCGGGCGACCTCGCGGCGCACCGGCTCAAAGCAGGAAAGGGTGATCGCTTCCGGCGTGTCGTCGATAATCAGATCCACGCCCGTCATGGTCTCGATGGCGCGGATGTTCCGGCCTTCACGCCCGATGATGCGGCCCTTCATCTCGTCGTTCGGCAGCGGCACGACCGAGATCGTCGCTTCCGCGACATGGTCGGCGGCGCAGCGCTGAATGGCGGTGGAAATGATCTCCCGCGCCGACTTCTCGGCTTCCTCGCGGGTCTGCTGCTCGTACTCCATCAGCTTGACGGCCTTTTCATGGGTAAGCTCGTTGTCGAGGTTGTTCAGCAGGTAATCCTTTGCCTGCTCCATGGTGAAACCGGAAATGCGCTCCAGCATGTCGAACTGGCTTTTCTTGAGGGACTCCGCTTCCTTCAGGCGGTCATCCGCCTGTTTGTGCTTGTTGTTCAGGATTTCTTCCTTGGCTTCCAGGCCATCCATCTTTTTGTCGAGCGTTTCTTCTTTCTGCTGGATCCGGCGCTCCTGGCGCTGAACCTCTTTTCTCCTCTCGTTCAGCTCGCGTTCCGATTCGCTGCGCTGACGGTGAATTTCGTCTTTCCCTTCCAGGATGGCTTCCTTTTTTTTCGCTTCCGCCGTTTTGATGGCGTCGCTTACAATCCGCTTCGCTTCCTGCTCCGCAGATCCTATGGTATATTCAGCGGCCTTTTTGCGGTGCTCGACGCCCAGCAGGAAGAAGGCGACTCCCGCGACGACCGCGCATCCGACCGCAATCAGGATACACACGATTAAGTTGACTTGCAAATGTTGGCACCTCCCTGTTATTTTACGTTACAATCATTATAAATAAAGACGGAAAACAGAAGAATCGACATGCTGCCGGAAAGAACGCATATTCTTGCATTGTAAAACTTGTAAAACTAATTGTATAACTTTTTATGGCATCCTGTCAAGGAAATTGCTTGCAATCCACAAAAGCATCTCATGCAAATTCCGGAATCCGGACGAACGCGCACCGCGCTCTTGACAAGGAATCCGCCCGGTGCTATGATGAAACAAACCGAAAAGGAAAAAGCGTTGACGAGGAAGCCGCGCTGCGGCCGCAGCAGAGAGCGAACGTTATAAGCTGAAAGCGTTCACGGCGAAAACAGCGAAGGGTTACCGCCTCCGAGCGCGCGCCGAAGCGTTATTGCAAAAGGCGCGCCGGCCGGCACCGTTACAGCTGTTTCAATGAGGGCGGGCACCCGTTGCCTGCCGAAATTGGGTGGAACCGTAAGTCAAAGCCTTACCCCATGCTGGGGTGAGGCTTTTTTATTTTTCATTCTAAGAAGGAGCGGATGAAGAGATGAAGATACAGGTCAGCCTGAAAGGCGATCAAAGGGAATTTGAAAGCGGCACGACGGTTGCCGAAATCGCCCGGTCGCTCGGCGCGGGCCTTTACAAAGCGGCCTGCGCGGGAAAACTGGACGGAAAAGTCGTGGACCTGCGCACGCCCGTGACAAAGGACTGCGAGCTGCGGATCCTGACGTTCGACGACACCGAGGGAAAGAAAATCTACTGGCACACAACCTCGCACATCATGGCGCAGGCCGTGAAACGGCTTTTTCCGGACGCCGGCTTCGCGATCGGTCCGGCCATTGAAAACGGCTTCTATTATGATTTTGACCTCCCCCGCACCCTGACGCCGGAAGACCTGCAGGCGATTGAGGCGGAGATGAAAAAGATCATCAAGGAAGACATTCCCCTGGAGCGCTTCGAGCTCGGCCCGGACGAGGCAGTCGCGCTCATGGAAAAGGAACACCAGAAGTACAAGGTGGAGCTCATCAGGGAGCACGCCGGCAAAGGGGAAAAGATCAGCTTTTACCGGCAGGGCGGCTATGTGGACCTCTGCGCCGGGCCGCACCTGCTGAGCACGGGCCGCGTGAAAGCCGTCAAGCTGACCAACTGCACCGGAGCGTACTGGCGCGCGGACGCGAAGAACAAAATGCTCCAGCGCGTTTACGGCATCTCGTTCCCCAAGGCTTCCGAACTGGAAAGCTACCTGAAGATGATCGAGGAAGCGAAAAAGCGCGACCACCGCAAGCTGGGCCGGGAGCTCGACCTGTTCGACATTTACGACGAGGGCCCCGGGTTCCCGTTCTTTCTGCCGAAGGGCATGATTCTGCGCAACCAGCTCGAAAACTTCTGGCGCGAGGAGCACGCGAAGCACGGCTACGAGGAGATCCGCACCCCCATCATCCTGAGCGAGGAACTGTGGCACCGCTCCGGCCACTGGGACCACTACAAGGACAATATGTACACCACGAAGATCGACGGCGCGGATTACGCGATCAAGCCGATGAACTGCCCGGGCGGGATGCTGGTATACAAGCGCAAGCTGCATTCCTACCGCGATCTGCCGGAGCGCCTCGCGGAGCTGGGCCTGGTGCACCGCCACGAGCTTTCCGGCGCGCTGCACGGCCTGATGCGCGTCCGCTGCTTCACGCAGGACGACGCCCATATTTTCATGACGCCGGAACAGGTGGAAGGCGAAATTCTCGGCGTCATGGACCTGATCGACAGCTTCTATAAAGTTTTCGGGTTCGACTACAGCCTGGAGCTTTCCACCCGGCCGGAAAATTCCATGGGCACGGACGAGCAGTGGGAAACGGCCACCAACGCCCTCATCCGGGCGCTGAAGAAGAACGGCCGGCCCTATGAGATCAACGAGGGCGACGGCGCGTTCTACGGCCCGAAGATCGACTTCCACCTGCGCGATTCCCTGGGCAGGACGTGGCAGTGCGGCACCATTCAGCTCGATTTCCAGATGCCGGAACGCTTCGAGCTGACCTACACCGGCGAGGACGGCGCGAAGCACCGCCCGGTGATGCTCCACCGCGTCATCTTCGGCAGCATCGAGCGTTTCATCGCCATCCTGACCGAGCACTACGCCGGCGCGTTTCCGCTGTGGCTGGCTCCGGTTCAGGCGAGGATTCTCCCGATTTCCGACGCGGCGCGGGGCTATGCGGAAAAGGTTGCCGATACGCTCCGGAACGGCGGTCTCCGCGTGGAGACCGACACCCATAACGAGAAAATCGGGTACAAAATCCGCGAGGCGCAACTCCAGAAAATCCCGTATATGCTCGTCGTGGGCGAAAAGGAAATGCAGAACGGAAACGTTTCCGTCCGCGGCCGCAAAGCGGGCGGTCTCGGCGCCATGACCCCGGACGCGTTCCTCGCCAAAGCGGCGAAAGAGGTCCGGGACAAGGCCGCCGATTAAATAAAAACAGGGATCGGACAAAAAGCGCCTCCCGCGCGGAATTCTGCGGGAGGCGTTCTTTTTATTCTTTCGTTTCGTAAAACGCCTGAATGCCCTTGTAGGTCATGTAAACATCCAGCTTGGAGACAAGCTCGAACGGCGAGTGCATCGAAAGGACGGGCACGCCGATGTCGATGACGTCGACGTTCAGGCTGGCGATATACAGCGCGACGGTTCCGCCGCCGCCGGCGTCCACCTTGCCCATTTCGCCGATCTGCCAGAGGACGCCGTTTTTCTCGAACAGCCGGCGCACCTCGGAAACAAACTCCGCCGACGCCTCGCTCGTCCCGCTCTTGCCGCGGCCCCCGGTGTACTTGGCGACCCCGACGCCGCCGTTGACATAGCAGGAATTGTTGGGCTCGTAAACATCGGAATAAGTCGGGTCGTAGGCCGCCGTGACGTCTGCGGAAAGGCATTTGGAGCGGCTGAGCACATGGCGGGCTTCCAGCCCCTCCGCCTGGGCGAGGTCCGCGACAAAATAGTGCAGGAACTGGGAGTTGAGGCCCGTGTTGCCCACGCTGCCGATTTCCTCGCGGTCGGCCAGGACGGTGACGACGGTATTTTTCGGCTTCCTGGCGTTCAGCACGGCCGTCAGGGCCGGGTACGCGCAGACGCGGTCGTCATGACCGTACGCGCCGATCATGCTGCGGTCGAATCCGACGTCGACCGCGCGGAACGCGGGGACGAACTCCAGGTCGGCGGAAACGAAATCCTCTTCCGTCATGCCGTACTGGTCGTGGAGAATCTTCATGGCGTTGAGCCTGACCAGGCTGTCGTCCGAGTCGGCGCGGACGGGGCGGCTGCCCGTAACGATGTTCAGGTTTTCGCCTTCCACGCCTTTGTTTAGGGTCTTGCGCATCTGCTCGTCCGCCAGATGGGGCAGAAGGTCGGTCACGCAGAACTGCGGCTCGCCCTCTTTTTCGCCGAGGGTCAGGTCGACGCACGACCCGTCCTTGAGCACAACGCGGCCGTGCATCGAAAGCGGAATGGTCGTCCACTGGTATTTCTTGATCCCGCCGTAGTAATGGGTCTTGAACAGGGACATGCCGTCCTTTTCATACAACGGGTGCGGTTTCAGGTCCAGGCGCGGGGAATCAATGTGCGCGGCGGCAATGCGGACGCCGCCGCGGCACCCGTCCTCGCCGATCACGGCAAGGATGAGCGCCTTGCCCCGGTTGTTGCTGTAAACCCGGTCGCCCGGCCGGTACGGCCTGCCGGCTTCGAACGGGACAAACCCGGCCTTTTCGGCTTGTGCCACAGCGTAAGCGACGACCTCGCGTTCGGTTTTCGCCGTATTCAGAAAAGCTTTGTAGCCTTCGCAGTATTTGTCCGCCGTTTTCAGCTTGTCGTCGGAGACCTGCAGGCAGCCGTTTTCGCGGCGGACCAGCAGTTTTTCCTTCAGCTTTTTCACATCGTCGGAATCCGTTTTCTCATTTTTCTTTGCCATGGATTTTCTCTCCTTCTTTTTTTCCGTGCCGCGGCCGCCATCCGGCTGGACGGCCCCGGCCCGGGCTCGCTAAGATTGGTAAAGCTGCCGGTACTGGGTATAGTTCTGCTCCACCTTCCGCACGTAATCGCGCGTCTCGGGATAGGGGATCCGGTCGAGATCTTTGCCGTTTCTCGAGGTCCGGCCGTCCTTGAGCCAGGAATCGACGCGGCCCATCCCCGCGTTGTAGGCGCACAGGGCGGTGCGGCGGCGCCCGTATTTTTTCAGGAGGAACGACAGGAACCGGCACCCGTACCGGATATTGACGTCGGGCAGGTATAAGGCGTTTCCGGAGCGCACCGACGCGGCCTGCTCCCGCTTCTGGAGCCATTCAAATGTGGCGGGGGTCAGCTGCATAAGCCCGACGGCGCCGGCGTGGGATTTCACGTCCGGGTCGAAGTTGCTTTCCTGGCGGATGACGGAATATACGAGGTTGGGGTCCAGCCCGTTTTGCCTCGCCTCCCGCTCGACGATTCCAGAGTAGGTGCGGGGGTACATTTTTTGCAGGAAGCGCGTGTGACACAGGCGGAGCAGGAACACCGCCGCGACGACCAGAGCGGCCAGGGCGGCGCAGACGATCAGAAGCTTTTTATGCTTTTTCATCGGTTTCCCTCAGAATTCGGTCGAGGAGCGCGCCGACCGTTTCGTCGAAAACGCTCCAGTCCGTGCTGCCGTCAAACGTATAGTCCGCCCGTTTCCGGTAGTACTCCCCGCCGTGCTGCGCGCCCATGCGTTCCCGCGCCTCCGCCTCGCCGATCCCGTCGCGGGCCATGATGCGCTTCAAACGCGACGCGTCCGGCGCAAGGACGGCGACCGTCGCGTCGCACAGGCCCTGCGTGCCGCTCTCAAACAGCAGCGGGGCGTCCAGGATGACCGCCCTGCAGTCCTTCTCCTTCGCCCGGGTGAGCCGCCTCTCGCATTCGGCGATGATGGCCGGGTGCGTGACGGCGTTCAGCTTCTTCGTGTTTTCCGGGCTGGAAAACGCACGGGCGGCGAGTTTCTGCCGGTTGAGGCCGCCGTCGGTCCGGACGATGTCCGCGCCGAACACCGCTTTCAGGCGGGCAAGGCAGTCCGCCCGGCCGGTGATGGAGCGGGCGGCGCGGTCGGCGTCCACGATGGCGCAGCCGAGCCTTTCGAGGGCCGACGCCACGGTGGACTTTCCGGCCCCCGTGGGACCGGTCAGGCCGATGACCGGCTTACCCAATCCGCAGCACCTCGAATCCCGCCGCACGCATCAGCCGGTTGTAGACGGCCAGGCCGACGCCCTTCGGTTCGGGGCAGCGCGCATAGACGGTTTCGGCGCCGATCTCGTCCAGATGCCGCAGCGCCTCGAACAGGTCGCGCGCCTGCGCGCCGTAATCGGTCTCGCCCCCGTAGGTGACGGCGGGCACGCGGATCAGCTTTTCTTCGCCCGTATAGCACAGCGCGGCCACGCCCGGCCCCCGGTGCGCGTTCACATAGTCGGCGTAGGCCCGCTCGTTCCCGTCCAGAATGACGACGTTCGCTTTCGGCGAATAATGCTTGTATTTCATGCCCGGGGAAAGCGGGCGGGCTCCCTTCGGGAGCGGATTCATCACGGCCCGGTCGACGTCTACGCGGCCGAGCACGGCCCGCAGCTGCTCCAGCGTGATCCCGCCCGGGCGGAGCAGGCGCGGCGGGTCGGACGCGAGCGTCACGATAGTGGACTCCACCCCGACGGAACAGGGGCCGCCGTCGAGCACGGCGTCGATTTTGCCGTTCATGTCGCGCATGACATGCTGCGCGGTCGTCGTGCTCGGCAGCCCCGAAGTATTGGCCGACGGTGCGGCGATCGGCACGCCCGCGGCGGTGATGAGCGCCCGGGCGACCGGATGGGACGGAAAGCGGATGCCCACCGTCGGAAGGCCGGTGCTCACTTCATCGGGGATCAGCTCCGACTTTTCCAGCACCATGGTCATCGGGCCGGGCCAGTAGGCTTCCGCCAGCTTCTTCGCTTTTTCCGGAACGGACCGGACCAGGCGGCCGATCTGGCTGAAATCGGAAATATGGACGATGAGCGGGTTGTCCTGCGGCCTTCCCTTGGCCGCAAAGATTTTCGCAACCGCTTTTCCATCCAGCGCGTTGGCCGCAAGGCCGTACACCGTTTCGGTCGGCATGCCGACCAGCCCGCCGCTGCGGATGATTTCGGCGGCTTTTTCCACCGCCCCTTTTTCCGCCGCGTTCAGCAGCAAGGTTTGCATGATATTCTCCCTTTTCCCTGTCGAATTCTCCGCAGGCCGGGCCCGCGGAGATGTTTTCCGGATGTTTTTCCGGTTACGCCTGCTCGGCCTCTTTCAGCTTTGCCGCGCGGTCGGCGGCGACGAGCGCGTCGATGATCTCGTCGAGGCTGCCGTTCAGGATGTCGTCCAGGCGATAAAGCGTCAGGCCGATGCGGTGGTCCGTCACGCGCCCCTGCGGATAGTTGTACGTCCGGATGCGCTCCGAGCGGTCGCCCGTGCCAACCTGCGCCCGGCGTTCCGCCGCGACCCGGTCGTCCTGCTCCTTCTGCTTTCTCTCGAACAGGCGCGAGCGCAGAATCTTCAGCGCGCGGTCCTTGTTTTTATACTGGCTCCGCTCGTCCTGGCATTCCACCACCATGCCGGTCGGCAGGTGCGTCACGCGGATGGCGGATGACGTTTTGTTGATATGCTGGCCGCCCGCGCCGCTCGAGCGGAAGGTGTCGATTTTCAGGTCCTTCGGGTCCAGCTCCACTTCCACGTCGTCCACCTCCGGCAGGACCGCCACCGTCGCGGTGGACGTGTGGATGCGGCCCTGCTGCTCCGTCTCCGGCACGCGCTGGACGCGGTGCACGCCGCTCTCGTATTTCAGACGGGAATAGGCGCCTTCCCCGTTGATCAGGAAGCTGATCTCCTTGAATCCGCCGAGCTCGGTCTCGTTGGCATTCAGAATCTCCGTGCGCCAGCCTTTCCCCTGCGCGTACATGCCGTACATCCGGTACAGGACCGCCGAAAACAGCGCCGCTTCCTCGCCGCCGGCCCCGCCGCGGATCTCCACAATGACGTTCCGCGCGTCGTTCGGGTCTTTCGGCAGGAGCAGGACCTTCAGCTCGTCGGCGATCTTTTCCCGGTCCGCGCGCGCGTCGTTCAGTTCTTCCTCCGCCATGGCGTGCAGCTCGCGGTCGGAGCCGTCGCCCAGGACGGCGAGCGCGTCGGCTTCGGAATCGAACGTTTTTTTATACTTCCGGTAAGCGAGCACGATCGGCTCGATGCTTTTGAATTCCTTCATCCGGTCCCGGAACAGCCCGGGGTCGGCAGCCGTGGACGGCTCATAAAGCCTGCGGCCGAGCTCCTCGTACCGCTTTTCAAACACTTCCAGATTTTCAAACATAACGGCTTCTCCTTTTGCTGTTTCGGATGGACGCGCAGACAAAAAGAGCGCTACAAACCGTCCTCCGCGTCTTCGCGGATGATCTTTTTGATGTTCTTTTCACATTTCAGCCGCGGTACCATAATCTCATGCCCGCACTTGGTACAGCGGATTTTAAAATCCATTCCCACGCGCAGAACAAGGAACCGGTTGTTCCCGCACGGATGGGGTTTCTTCATCTGTAAAATATCGCCGGGCCTTACGTCCATGCCGCCACCTCGCTTTCCGCAGCCGCCCTGCCGGAATCGGCCCCTGCGGTCTGTAATAAAATATTATACCACAAAAGCGGAAGCGGCGGCAACACCGGCGGACCGGGTTTTGCCGCTTCTTGCGCCGCCGCTGGATTGCCGCTATAATGAGATTATCGTTTGCGGAACCGCCTTTTTTTATCCCGCGGTTCCCGCAGGAAAGGGACGGCGATCGAATGGCAACCAAAGAACGGATTCTGCGGCATCTGCGGGCCAGCGGCGGCTATGTATCCGGCGGGGAACTCAGCGGCCTGCTTCACGTGACCCGCGCGGCGGTCTGGAAAAACATCAGCCTTCTGCGGGAGGAAGGGTATGAGATCGACTCCGTCACCAACCGGGGCTACCGGCTCGTTTCGTGCCCCGACCGGTATTCCGCGGAGGAAATCGGCGCCGGGCTGGAAACCGAGCTGCTGGGCCGAAATATCTTCTGCTACGGCAGCATTGACTCCACCAACGAGGAAGCGAAACGCCGGGCTCTGGCCGGAGCCCCGAGCGGGAGCCTGTTCATCGCGGAACAGCAGACGGTCGGCAAGGGCCGCCTCGGGCGGAACTGGGCCTCGCCGGCCGGCACGGGAATCTGGTTTTCCGTCCTGCTGCGCCCCGGCGTGCTTCCGCTGAAGGTCGCCGCGACCACCCTTCTGGCGGGCGCCGCCGTCTGCGGCGCGGTGCGGGAGACGTCCGGGTGCGGCGCCGGCATCAAGTGGCCGAACGACATCGTGATCGGCACAAAAAAGGTCTGCGGCATTTTGACGGAAATGAGCGCCGAAATGGAGCGCGTGGAATTCGTGGTGGTGGGAATCGGCATCAACGCCAACAACACGGCGTTCCCGGAATCCCTGCGCGACAAGGCGGCCTCGCTCCGCATGGAAAGCGGAAAGCCGGTGCGCCGCGTCGCGCTGCTTCAGGAAATCCTGCGCCGGCTGGAGAGGCTTCTGAAGGAAAACGCCGTTTCACTGACCCCGGCATTTCTGGAAAAATACAAAAGCCGCTGCGTTTCCCTCGGGAAGCTGATCGGCTTCCAGCGGGGCGGGCGTCCGGCGACCGGCACCGCCGTGGACATTTCCCCCGAAGGCGAGCTTGTGGTCCGCCTGCCCGACGGAACGCTCGAAACCGTCTTTTCCGGCGAGGTCAGCGTACAGGGCTTTTACGGCCGGAAGGTGTAATCTTTTCCGGCGCAAAAGTTCCGAAAAAACGGTAACTTGAAAAAACTCCTTCCATATAACCCGCAAACAGGGCCGAAAATTAGCCCTCCGAGGCTAATTTTTAAAAAATAAAAAATCCCGCCGGAAACGGCGGACGGGCCGGATCGCGGGATGTTCCGCGAGGGGGGGCCGGCGTAGAGCTTTCACCCGTGAACGTTCATGACAGTGTGAGGAATAAATTGGTTCCGAATTCGGACATTTGCTTGAAAAACGCCGTCTGGGCCTAAATTCCAGACGGCGTTTTGTCCAGGAACGGAACCGGCCGCATTTCTGCGGCCGGCCCGGGGATCAATATTGGATTGTGACAACCGGTTTGATGAGGTCCTTCGGTTTGTCCTTCATCAGCATCAAAGCCGGCTCGACGCTTTCGAGGCCTTCAAAGCGGTGCGTCACCAGTTTGGACGGGTCGAGCCGCCCGACTTCCACAAGGGAAGCGAGCTTTTCCATCCGGAGCCGTCCGCCCGGCATCAGGCCGCCGGCAATCACCTTATGGCTCATG
>JALCPO010000034.1 GCA_022650455.1 Oscillospiraceae bacterium | reverse complement strand
GGCTTTTCCAGAAGCTCGGCGCGCCGACCGTCGGCGCCCTGCTCCGTTTGTACCCGCGCGCGTATGAGGACCTCAGCCATCCCTGTGCCGTGCGCAGTGCTCCCGCCGACGTTCCCTGCGCCGTACGGGCGCGCGTTACCGAAAACCCGAAGAGTACGCGCATCCGGAACGGAATGACGCTCTACAAGGCGAAGGCATTTGACGGGGAAGACGAATTTGCCCTTACTTTTTTCAACAATCCTTATGTCACCAACCTTCTGAAGGAGGGCCGGACCTATCTGTTTTACGGAAAGGTCACGGCCAATTTCCTGAAGCGCGAAATGACCGCGCCGGAATTCTTTCCGGCGGATTCCTGTCCCGCCGTCCGGCCCGTTTACCGCCGTACCCAGGGGCTGAGCAACCGCATCATCGAAAACGCCGTCCGGGAAGCCCTGAAGCTCCTGCCGGAAACGGTGCGCGACCCCATTCCCCCATCCCTGCGAAGGGAACATTCCCTTTGCGGGCTCCGTTACGCCATGGAAAACATCCATTTTCCGGCAGACCCCGAAGCGGCGGCGGCCGCACGCAGGCGGCTGATCTTCGAGGAGTTTCTGGTTTTGCAGCTCGGCTTGTCCCGCAGGAAGGGAAAAGGCCGGGCAGAAAACCGTTTCCGCCTGCAAAGGGACTACTCCCGTGAATTTTTTTCCCTGCTGCCCTACACGCCGACCGGCGCCCAGAAACGCGCCGTGCGGGAAGCCATGGCGGACATGATGGGAGACCGGACCATGAACCGCCTCGTCCAGGGGGACGTCGGTTCCGGAAAAACCGCCGTGGCGGCGGCGCTGTGCTACTCCGCCGTGAAAAACGGTCTGCAGGCGGCCCTGATGGTCCCCACGGAGATTCTGGCCCGTCAGCACTACCGTTCCCTGTCGGCCGTTCTGGAACCCGCGGGTATTTCCACGGCCCTGCTGACGGCCTCGGTCCCGGCCGCGCAGAAAAAAGAAATCCTCGCCGGGCTGGCCGTTGGGGAAATCGGGCTGACGATCGGCACGCACGCCCTGCTTTCCAAAGACGTGGTGTTCCAAAAGCTCGGGCTGGTCGTAACCGACGAACAGCACCGTTTCGGCGTCGCGCAGCGGGCAGCGCTTTCCGCAAAAGGCGGAAACCCCCACATGCTGGTGATGAGCGCCACACCCATCCCCCGCACGCTGGCACTGATGATCTACGGCGACCTGGACCTTTCGGTGCTGGACGAGCTTCCGCCCGGGCGGCAGAAAATCAGGACCTACGCGGTCACCTCGGACAAGCGCCCGCGGGCATTCGGCTTCCTGAAAAAAAAGATTGCCGAAGGGGGGCAGTGCTACATCATCTGCCCCATGATCGACGAAGGCCAGAACGACATGGCCAGTGTGGAACAATATGCGGAAAAGCTCCGGACCGAATGGATGCCGGGCTGCCGGATCGCCTGCCTGCACGGGCGCATGAAGCCCAAAGAAAAAGAAGCCGTCATGCGGCGCTTCACGGACGGCGAGATCAGCGTTCTGGTCTCCACGACGGTGGTCGAGGTGGGAGTGGACGTTCCCAACGCCGTCGTCATGCTGATCGAAAATGCCGAGCGGTACGGCCTTTCCCAGCTTCATCAGCTCCGGGGCCGCGTCGGGCGCGGAAAACGCCAATCCTACTGCATCCTGATCTCCGACGCCCAAAACGAGGAGACCGCGGCACGCCTCGGCATCATGTGCCGGACCAACAATGGTTTTGAAATTGCCGAAGCGGACCTGAAGCTCCGCGGGCCCGGCGACTTTTTCGGCAGCCGCCAGCACGGCCTTCCGGCGCTGAAGATTGCGGACATGGCCGCCGACATGGAGTCCCTGAATCAGGCGCAGGGCGCCGCCCGGTCGATTCTTTCCCGTGACCCCGCGCTGGAGCTGCCGGAACACCGCGGCCTCCGTGCCGAAGTACGGCAGCTCTTTTCGCATATGGAGCTGTCGTGAGGCTCCGGAAAGCCCGGTTTTTCCAACCGGCACATTTACCACGGCACCAGCATGCGTGATCGGACAAATACCAGAGGTTCCGGCTTTTCCTTGTCTACGAAGCGGAAGAGCGATCATATACTGGATATTGGATCGCACAAACAGGATCCACATCAAAGAACTCGATAGGAGAATCAATCATATGCCAGTAACAGCAGTACTGAACGTAGCAACCACTGCTACGGCAACAAGCACCACTACGGCGACGGTAATCCCTTCCCCCGTTCCGGCGTCACTGATCGGCTCACCCACATGCGTCGTGTTCGGAATCACGACGGACCCTGCAAACGCAAAGGCCCGGTTCAGCTATTTGGTGTACCAGACGTATCAGGCCGCCGACGAAACTACCGGCATCGCGCAGGCTTCGGGAACATCCGCCTGGGTCTCCATCCCCGGCGTATCGCATGATTTTCCCAACGTCAGCGTAAGCGTAACGCCGACGAGTACGATTTCGGGAAACAGTGTCGCTTTCACGCTTGAGGGAACGACAAGCTACACGCAAACGACGCCCGGAATTTATACCGTGGAAACCGTATAACGAACACGGACTTTTTATGAGAAGCGCCGCAGTCTCGGCCGAAGCCGGGGATTGCGGCGCTTCTTTCGATACCGGTTCAGTTTCCGGCGCTGTCGTCACCCACGCGCAGCATCCGGTAACCAACGCCGATATGGGTCTGGATATACCGGGGCCGCGAAGGATCCTTTTCGATTTTCTTCCTCAGCGTTGCCATAAACACGCGCAGCGCGGAAAGGTCGCTGGAATAGCTGCCCCAGATTTCACG
Organism: Oscillospiraceae bacterium; assembly: GCA_022650455.1. GTDB lineage: Bacteria > Bacillota > Clostridia > Oscillospirales > Acutalibacteraceae > Thermocaproicibacter. The sequence goes on along the minus strand of JALCPO010000034.1, from coordinate 18,704 downwards.
CAGGATGAAATTATGGGTCAGGACCTTCCCCACATTTTTCGCCAGAAGACACAGCAGCTTATATTCAATCGGGGTCAGATGGATCTCTTTCCCGTCCAGCCGGACGCTTCCCGCGGCATAGTCGATTTTCAGGCCGCCGTTGACAAAGACCGGGGAATCCCTGCGCAGCTTTCCGCTGTCGTACCGGACGCGGCGGAGGCTGACCCGCAGCCTCGCCAGAAGCTCGTCGACGCTGAACGGTTTCGTCAGGTAGTCGTCCGCTCCGGCGTCCAGCGCGTCAATCTTATCCTTATCCTCGCTGCGGGCGCTGACGACGACAATCGGGGTATTCGACCAGCTCCGCACTTTTCGGATGATGTCGACCCCGTCCATGTCCGGCAGGCCCAGATCCAAAATGATGACATCCGGCCGGCTGGAAACGGCTTCCAGAATGGAAGCCTCGCCCGTCGCCGCCGTATGGTAAAGGTACCCCTGGGTTTCCAGGGTCGTGGTAATCAGATTCCGGATCGCTTTGTCGTCCTCCACGACAAGGATCAACGGTTTATTCATGGACATTCACCTCCGCCGCTTCCAAAGTAAAGCCGAACACGGTGCCCTGCGGTGCATTGTCTTTTACATAGATGGTTCCCCCGTGGGCGCGCAGGATCGACCGGCACAGATAAAGCCCGAGCCCCAGCCCGCGCCGGTCATCCCCTCGCACATTTCCCGCCGTGTAGAACATGTCGAATAATTTGGCCTTGGCCTCGTCGGGGATGCCGGGTCCGTCATCCGCGATCTCCACCCGCACGGCTTTGCCGTCCCTTCGGGCCGTGACGGCGATATGGGAACCCGGCTGGGTATATTTGACCGCATTGTTGACGATGTTAATGATAACCTGAATGATGAGCCTCGAATCCATCTTCGCCATGAGAAGATCGTCGCTGAGAGCCGTCGTAATGTGATGCTGCGCGCTGTTCCGGCTGATATGCCGCAGCGCTTCCGCGATAACGTCGTCCAAAAGCTCCGGCTGGATGTTCAGGCGGATTTTCCCATTCTCAATCCGGGTGATGGACAGCAGATTTTCCACCAGGCTGATGAGCCACATGGAGTCGTCGTAAATATCGGTGTAGATGCTCTGTTTCTGCTCTTCGTCAAGGACGTTGGAATTCTTCATGAGGACGCCGGCGTTGCCGGAAATGCTGGTCAGAGGGGTGCGCAGGTCGTGCGAAATCGCCCGGAGCAGATTGGCGCGGAACCGTTCCTGCTGCATCCGGACGGAAATCTGTTTCTGCTTTTCGCTCAGTCTCTCCTTTTCCAGAGCCAGAGCGCACTCGCCCAGCATGGCAATCGTCAGATTTTTTTCAAACGCGCCGAACGGGGCCCCCCGGTCCATGGCGATTTCCGCCACGGCGAGGACCGCGCCGTTTCCCCGCACGGCCAGGCACAGGCATTTGGCGCCGGAGAGAGTGCCGGTGGTGGCGCCCGCGTGCTTATTGTTTTTATAGACCCATTCGGCCACTGCCCGTTCGTCCGTCCCGAGGTAAGCCCGCGGATCCCGCGCCGAGCCGTTTCCGGGAAAGACCATCGGTTCGGACAGCGTATTCTCCCCCGCAGGATAGAAAATGACGGTGCGATCCAGAAGCTTGACCATTTGCTGCGCCGTTTCCCTCAGAATTTCCGCCGTACCGCGGGCCTGCTGAAGCTTGCGGCTGGTCTCGAGGAGAACCTCGGTGCGGTAAGCCTTCCGCGCCGACTGGCGGGCCTGCTTTTTGATCCGCTTGGTCAGGGCGCTCGTGATGAGGGCCGCAAACAGCATGACCGCAAACGTGACCGGATAGCCCACGGCATACGCCCGAAGCGACAGGCGGGGATAGATGAAAGCAAAATCGAAGATGAGGACGCTCAAAACCGACGACGCCATGCTGTAAACCCAGCTGTTCGTCACCACGGCATCCAGCAGCACGCCGAGAATATACACCATGACGATATTGGACTCGCTGAAGCCCAGGGCGGCAAACCAAAACGCAACCAGTGTGCAGAAGAGCAGGATGCACGCCGATTTTACAACGTCCGCCGGAGACCAGCCTTCCGGCTTTGTGAATTTCGGGACCCTGCCATGCATCGACGACTGCGTATCGGGGATGATATAAATATCGAGGTCGGGTGCCAGCGCGGTCAGCTGGTCGACAAAATTGGACCGAACCAGCATCCGTTTGATATGGCTGGAACGCCCCATCACAATTTTTGAAATGCGGCTGACTTTGGCATACTCCGCAATCTGTTCGGGAATATTCCCGCCGTATACCGTTGCAATCTGGGCGCCGAGCTGTTCGGCCAGCCTAAGGTTTTTCCGCAGGGCGTCCCTGTTTTTCCCTTCCAGCTCGCGCGTTCCCGGGGTTTCCACGAACAGAGCCGTGAAAGCACCGTGAAAGGCCTCCGCCATTCTCGCCGCCGCGCGAACCACCTTCGCGTTGGAAGGGGCCGACGACAGGCAGACCAGAACATGCTCGTTTCCGCCCGGCGGAGCTTTCCGCGCGGTAAACCGGGAAACCCGATTCACCCGGTCCGCAGCGTAGCGCAAAGCGATTTCCCGCAGAGCGGCAAGCTTTTCTTTTTGGAAAAGCGGGCGGAAGGACTGTCTGTCCCGGCCTTCCCGGTCGATTTTCCTCTTTTCCAGCCGCCCGATCAGACGGTCCGGCTCAAGATCCACCAGTTCCACCTGGTCGGCCTGATCGAACACGCTGTCGGGAATGCGTTCCCGCACCGGAACGCCGGTAATGGAAGCGACAATATCGTTCAGGCTTTCGATATGCTGGACATTGACCGTCGCGTACACGTCGATGCCCGCCTGGAGAAGCTCCTCCACGTCCTGGTACCGCTTTTCATGCCGGCAGCCCTCGGCGTTGGCATGGGCCAGCTCGTCCGCCAGCAGAATCTCCGGCCGGCGCCGGAGCGCCCCGTCCAGGTCAAATTCCTTCCGCTCGGCACCGCCTTCCCGCACTTTCAGGGGCGGCAGGGCTTCCAGACCGTCCAGCAAGGCTTCCGTTTCCGGACAGCCGTGCGGCTCCACATAGCCGGCAACGACATCCGCGCCGTCTTTATGTTCTTCCCGGGCGTCGCTCAGCATGGCGAAAGTCTTGCCGACACCCGCGGCATAGCCGAGGTAAATCCGCAGCTTTCCCCGCGGCTTCCCCGCGGGCAGCGCGGAAAGCTGCCGAAGCAGGGAAGCGGGATCCGTCTGATGAATCGCCATAAGCACGCTTCTCTCCTTTTCCTTATTCAGTATAGCACAGGCAAAGTCAGAATGGCGTTAGAATTTTTGCCGGAGGCATTAAGATTACATGAAAATCGGAGCGATAAAAAAACAGTTTACCGGTCCGGCCTCCCGGGCGGCCGCCCGAAACCATGTCTTAATGAAATCTTAATGGAGCGGCGGGAATCCAAACACCGCCTTAACGGGAAAACGATTATACTGATTTTCGCCGTTCGGTTTGCTCCTTTCTAAGGGAAAGGCCCCGCAGATTTCGGGCCGCAGGCAGAAACCGGACGGCAGGGAAACCATGTTGAAGGAGAGAGTTTAAAACGGCAATGAATACGACCGCAGATGAAATCAAAGACATACACGGACTCGATGTCTCCGGGGTCTACCAGACACTCGGGACCGGGGCCGGAGGCCTGTCCGGGTCCGAGGCGGATGCCCGCATACGCCGGTCCGGGAAAAACGTACTGCCCAGCCCGAAAGGCACGCCCATGTTCTGGCGGTTCCTTTCCAATTTCACCCATCTAATGGCCATTCTGCTCTGGGTGTCGGGTGCGATTGCCCTGGTGGCGAAAATGCCGGAACTTGCGGTCGCCATCTGGCTGGTCAACATCATCAACGGTGTTTTCAGCTTCTGGCAGGAGTTCCGCGCCGGGAAGGCGATTGATGCCCTGAAGAAGCTTCTGCCCGCTTACGTCCGGGTGGTGCGGGACGGCCGGGAGCAGAAACTGCTCGCGGAAGAACTCGTTCCGGGCGACGTGATTCTGCTGTCCGAAGGCGACCGCATTTCGGCCGACGCCCGCCTCGTGAAGGACAACGACCTGCGGGTCAACCAGTCGACACTGACCGGCGAATCGAACCCCGTTCGTAAAACCAGCGACGAGGTACTCCGTGACGACCTTTCCCACGTGGAGATGCCCAACCTGGTTTTCGCCGGGACGACCGTTTCCTCCGGGACCGGACGGGCCGTGGTCTTCGGCACCGGGTCGCACACGGAATTCGGCAAAATTGCCAATCTGACCCAAAACCTCAAGGAAGAATCCAGCCCTCTGCAGAAGGAAATCGGGAATCTGACGAAAAAAATCTCAGCTCTTTCCGTGAGTATCGGTGTAGCTTTCTTTGCGCTCGCAATTCTGCTGGCGGGAAGCCATCCGGTTGCCGCCTTTATCACCGCGCTGGGAATGATCGTGGCATTTATTCCGGAAGGGCTGCTGCCTACCGTGACGCTGTCCCTTGCGATGGCCGTCCAGCGCATGGCAAAGCGGAATGCGCTGATTAAGCGGCTCTCCGCCGTGGAAACGCTCGGATGCGCGACGGCTATCTGCACCGATAAAACCGGCACGCTGACCCAGAACGAAATGACCGTCAGCAACGTCTGGATGGATAGGACAAATCTGGAAGTCACCGGCGTCGGCTACGACGCCGCGGACGGGGAAATCCGGAGGGGCGGCAGCCCGGTTTCCCATGGCGACGCAGCGCTTTCGGAGCTGCTGACGGTGGCCGCGCTGTGCTGCAACGCACGGCTGCTCCCCCCGGGCGGAGACTCTTCCCGCTTTACCGTACTCGGCGACCCGACTGAAGCGGCTCTTCTCGTCCTGGCACAGAAAGACGGGCTGGACCTGAAGCAATTGAACGCCGACCTTCCTCGGCTGCGCGAGCTTCCCTTCGACTCCGGGCGCAAGCGGATGACCACGATCCACCAGGTTCCCGGCGAAGGGCGGGTGGCCTTTATAAAAGGCGCCCCGAAAGAAGTGCTGGAACTCTGCACACACCAAAAGCACGACGGAGCCGTCGTACCTTTTGCAAAAGAAGATTTTCAAAAGATCATGGACGTCAACGACGGATACGCGCGGGAAGGCCTGCGCGTGCTGGCCGTGGCAACCCGCAGCCTGAAGGACGACGCGTCGCTGCCCGTCAGCCTGAGCGAATATACGCCGGAAGCGGTGGAACGCGACCTGACTTTTCTGGGGCTGGTCGCCATGGTGGACCCGCCGCGCGCCGACGTGGCAAACGCCGTAAAAGAATGCCACAACGCCGGGATCCGCATTATTATGGTGACCGGAGACTACGGACTGACTGCGGAAAGCATCGCGCGCCGGATCGGCATTATCAAAGGCGACCATCCGCGGATCGTCACCGGCATCGAACTCCAGAAGATGAAGCCGGACGAACTGAAGCAGGCGCTCAAAGGCGAAGTGATCTTCGCGCGCGTCGCTCCCGAGCAGAAGCTGCAGGTCGTCAGCGCCCTGCAGGACATGGGCGAGATCGTGGCCGTCACCGGCGACGGCGTCAACGACTCGCCGGCGCTGAAAAAAGCGGACATTGGCGTGGCCATGGGCCTTTCCGGCACGGACGTGGCGAAGGAAGCGGCCGATATGATTCTGACGGACGATAACTTCGCTTCCATTGTCCATGCGATTGAGGAAGGCAGAGCCGTTTATAACAATATCCGCAAATTTGTACAGTATATTTTTACCAGCAATGTGCCGGAAGCGGTGCCGATGGCGCTGTATGTGTTTTCACGCGGAGCGATCCCGTTGCCGCTGACCGTCATGCAGGTACTCTCCATCGACCTCGGCACGGACATGGTCCCGGGGATGGGGCTCGGTGTGGAAGCGCCCGAAGCCGGCATCATGGACGTCCCGCCGCGCTCCCGGAAGGAGTCCCTCCTGAACGGGAAGCTGATGCGGAAAGCTTTTCTGTGGTACGGGCTGCTGGAAGCCGTTTTCAGCACGGCCGCATACTTTTTCCTCAATGTGCTGCATGGCTGGCCCGGCGTGCCGCTCGCTTCGTCCGGAACAGTGTACCGTCTGGCGACGACTATGACGTTCGCGGCCACGGTGTTTGCCCAGATCGGCATGGTGTTCAACTGCCGCACCGACCGAACTTCCGTCTTCAAAAAAGGAATGTTCAGCAACCGAATGATCCTGGGCGGCGTTCTGGCCGAGCTTGCCATTGTGATCTTGTGGTCCTATCTGCCGTCCGAGGGGATGCACGCTCTATTCAATACGGCACCTTTGGGGTGGCAGGAATGGATCTTTTTGGTAATTATCCCGCCGGTGATGCTGCTTCTGGATGAACTGCGCAAAGCGTTCCTCCGCCGTCGCGACCGGAGAAAAAATCGTGACACAAATACGAAGGGAGATCTTACAGTATGAAAATCGTTGTCGTAGGCTGCGGGCGCAACGGTTCCGGTCTTGCGGTAGCACTCAGCAAAAAGGGGCATTCCGTTACCGTAATCGATTCGGACGCGGCCGCGTTCGCGCAGCTCGGGAAGGATTTCCGGGGCAAAACCGTCCAGGGTGTGGGGTTTGACCGGGACATCCTGCAAAAGGCGGAAATCGACCGCACCGACGCGCTGGCTGCCTTCACTTCCAGCGACGAATCCAACGCGGTCATCGCCCGCATGGCGCGGGAAATCTACCATGTGCCGAAAGTGGTGGCAAGACTTTACGACCGAAGAAAAGCCGAAATCTACAAGCGGCTCGGGATACAGACCCTCTCTTCCACGACGTGGGGGATCAAGCGGGCGGTGGACATTCTCTCCTATTCTCCTCTGGATTCGGTGTTCACCTTCGGGAACGGGGACGTGGAGCTCGTCAAAATCGAGGTTCCTTCCATGATCGCCGGACGGAAAGTCAACGATCTGACGGTCCCCGGAGACATCCACGTAACCGCCGTCGAACGGGCGAACCGGACGATCCTGCCGTCGGCGGGAACCGTCTTTCAGCGGGGGGACATTCTGTATATTGCCGCGTCCATTGCCGCCGGGAACCAATTGAAAAAGCTGCTGGGCCTGAGCGGCGGAGAGGGGATGTAAAAGATGAAAATCATCGTTGTCGGGGGCGGGCAGGTCGGCGCCTATCTTGCGTCGCTGCTGACCGAGCGCGGCCATGAAGTGAAAATTATGGAAATCAAGAAAGCGCGGGCGGAACTGCTCCGGCAGAGCTTTCCTGAAGGAACGGTCCTGTGCGGGAGCGGAACGGACCCCAAAACGCTGGAGTCCGCAGGGGCCCGCCATGCCGATGTGGTCGCCGCCGTGACCGGATCGGACGAGACGAACCTTGTGGTCGCGACGCTTGCCAAGCTGGAGTACGGCGTCCGCCGCGTGGTGGCGCGGGTGAATAACCCAAAGAACGCCTGGCTCTACACGCCCGTGATGGGGGTCGACGCCGCGCTTAACCAGGCCGACGTCATGGCCCACCTGGTTGCCGAAGAAATGTCCATGGGCGACATGATGACGCTGCTTAAGCTGCACGGCGGCAAATATTCCCTGGTCGAGCGGTTGGTCGGCACGGCCTCGCCGGTCGCCGGCAAAGCTCTGCGCGACATGGAACTGCCGCGGGAATGCGTGCTGGTCGCGGTCATCCGGAGTTCGGATCTGCTGATTCCGCGCGGCGATACGGTCATCCGGGCAAACGATAAGCTGATTGCCATTACAAACGTGGAGCAGCTCCAGAAGCTGGACGATATGCTGGGGACCGAAGGATGAGGCAATGGGCTTTCCGCGGGATGCAGCTGCGCGGGAACCGGTGACGGAAAAAGGCGGAAAGGGCGCGCAGGCGGGATGAAATTCCGGGAATTCGGAAACAAAGCGCACCCGACCATGGTTCTTCTGCACAGCGAAGCCCTTTCCTGGTGGTCGCTGGAACCCATCATCGGCGGCCTGAAAACGGACTATTCCATTGTCGCGCCCGTGATCGACGGGCACGGCGAGGACTGCTCGGAACCATTCGCCGACATCCGGGATTCCGCCCGGAAGCTGATTGCGTATATCGACGCAAACTGCGGCGGGAAGGTGTTTGCCATCAGCGGCTTATGCCTGGGAGCACAGATTGCGGTCGAGGTCCTTTCCGAAAGGCCGCGGATCGCCCGGTATGCGGTTCTGGAAAGCGCTTTGGTCTACCCGGCCGGGAAGGCCGCGTGGTTTCTGTTTGCGGCGGGGTGCGGCTTGTTCTTCCGGCCCGTCCGGAACCGCCGGCTTGCAAAAAGGCGGGCAAAGCGCCTCGGCGTGCCGGAAGCCATGTTCGGACGGTATTACGAGGACTGTTCTAAAATTTCGAAGGAATCCCGGATCCATGTAAGGAAGAGCATCCGCAGCTATACCGTCCCCGACGGCGCAAAACGGATCCAGGCCGAGGTCCTGATCATCGCCGGAACGAAAGAGCTGCGGCTGCTGGACCGCTCCGTCCGGGGACTGATGCGAATCCTGCCGCATGCCCGGGTATGCGTTGCACCCGGGACGCGGCACGGCGGATTTACCCTCACCCGCCCCGGGGAGTACCTTGCCCTGACAAAGGACCTGATGGAAGAGAGGCTTCCCCATTCCCCCGTTTCTTCTCACGGCTTTCCCGGCCGGCGATAAAATGCTATAATATTACATATCCTTGCGACGGGAACGGTGAAAAAACGATTTAAGGGGAATGATTCCGTGGACAGTGAAAACATACAGGCCGGCCATGCGGCGGAGAAAAACACCGGCAAGCGGATTGAAGTCGTCGACTACAACGCGGAGAAAAAGAGGTCCTATTCCGTGCGGAGCGCCGATCCGGAGCGCATTGCGGCGCTTGCCGATATTCCGGAAAACCTGGTCCGATGGGTCAATATCGATGGGAAATGTGAATCGGCCGTCCTTCAGAATCTCGGGAAGGCGTTCCGGATCCATCCGCTGATTATACGGAACATCTCCAACCACACCCAGCGGGCAAAGATCGAGGAATACCAGAAATATCTCCATATTGTGGCAAAAATGATCTATTACGCGCGCGGCAGGCTCGTGGTGGAGCATGTCAACCTTATTCTCGGCCCCCGTTATGTCATCACGGTGGGAGAAACCGAAGGCGACGTGTTCGACGAAATCCGGCTCAGGCTGCAAAACAAGGACTCGTATGTGCGGGCGGCCGGGCCGGATTACCTTGCCTATCTGCTGCTCGACGCGATCGTGGAGGGGTACTTCGACGTACTGGACGTGCTGGACCAGAAAATCGACGAGCTGGAAGAACAGGTAATGTCCGTGACCTCGCAGGACCATCTGCACGCCATCCGGGGAATCAAAAAGGAACTGCTTCTGGTCAATAAGAACATACGCCCGCTGCGGGACGTCGCCGCCATCATCGAAAAACCTGCGGCAAGCCTGATTCAGCCTTCCACACAGCCCTATCTCCGCGACATTTACAACCACATCGTGCAGGCGATCGACTCCACGGAAACAAGCCGGGAGCTGCTGTCCGGCTTAACCGACCTCCATATGTCCAACACCAGCTATAAGCTCAACGAAATCATGAAGGTCCTGACCATTATCTCCACCCTCTTCATCCCTCTCACCTTCATCGTCGGCGTCTACGGCATGAATTTTCGTTATATGCCGGAGCTGGAATGGAAATGGGGGTACGGGATAACATGGATCGTTATGATTGTTATCTCCTGCTGCATGGTCTGTTTTTTTAAGAAAAAGAAATGGTTTTAAGAATACCGGGAATGACCGGCTGCGATGCAAAGGCTGCGCGAAGCGGATAAAACCGTCTTGCGCAGCCTTTTTGCAGGGAATAGACAGGCGAAATCCGGAGATGCATCCCGGTTCCGTTCACCGAGAGGAGATCAATCGGCAAGCACCGTTCCGATCTCGGTCTCGCCCTTCCCCCGGTCGAATACGACCGCATTTCCGAACCCGGTACAGCCGTCCGCACAGAACGTGTCAGTGGGGCTCGCGTATTCCTGGTGCGCCGCCACCACGGTAAACGCCCGGTTTCCTTTTTTAATGTTGATCGCTTCGATCCGCTCATCCGGAAAGACGAGATTCTTGAAGTTGGAGCGGACGGGGACTTTCCGGACTTCCAGATTCTCCGCTTTCCCGGCCGGGTCAAGGACAATCACGGTGAACGCGGACGCGAACCCGTCGCCGGAAAACTCTGTTTTCAGCGTAACGTTGCTTTCCGCGCAGTTATAATGCCGCGAAAGCCTTGTGGGAATCAGGCGGGTTCGGAATTTTGGGCCGACAAGTTCCAGCCGCGCGTGATTTCTCCCGCCGGCATAGGTAAACGACGTTCCTTCCCCGTCCACTTTTCCTCTGTTGTTGAAGTGGAAATACTGCTCATAGCGGTGTTTTCCGTTTGCATAAAATTCATCCGCGACGATAAAAATGTCGGGCCGGATGACAAAGATTCTCCGGTTCACGAACACGCCGCCGCTCGGAAGGTCGTAGTACCCAAGATGTCCTCCTTCCGCATAGCCGTAAATTCCCGCGTCGGCGAATTTCTGATTGACCGGCCTGCAAAGCTTGGAACATTCCCAGCTGTCTTTGCAGACGGTGAATTTCCGGTCGTCGACCGTCGTGGTGTTGTGAGCCGAGGGGTCTTTGAATTCATAACGCTCCGGTTTGTCGACATAGGTGAAGCGGCCGCCGTCGACCAAAATATCTTCCCCGCGGCTGAACAGGTCGAAGTGGAGCTGGTCGGAATGCCCGTGCCCCGCCCCCAGCGTGCCGCAATGGAAATGAAGAAACGAAGCGTCGCGGGACCAGTCGCTGCGGAAATAATAATTTCCGCTGTTCGGGAAAGCGGCTCCCGTCCGCGCGGGCTCCCGGGCCGGAATGGCGCCATATTCCCCTGCGGCGGCGTAGCCCAGATCCCAGGCCGTGTCAAAATCGAGGCGCTCATATCCGCCGTGCTTCAGCAGACCGTCCCGGTAAACATAAGCGCCCTTGCTCAAAATGCCGCGGTCGTCGATTTCATCGCTGTCGCCGTTGCAAAGCTCCCTGCCGTCGGGTTTCTGCGCGTACAGATCCGCAAAGCACATATCCTTTGTCTTTTCCGTAATCGCTTCCGGAACCGCAATATGATTGCGGCCTGCGAGCAGAACGACATCCAGAAAATCGTGCAGAACCTCATTGTGGTACATGGGGCTCTGCTCCCACTGTACGCCGTCGGGATAAACCTGGATCCGGATTTCCTGGTCCAGCCTGCGAAGCGCTTCCCTTTGGTACTCGGCCGTGCGGGGTGCGGACGGCAGCATAACCCCGGCGATAAACAGGCCGTGGTTGGCCATGACCCCCCAGTTGCTCATCAGGTTGTAGCTGTTGTAAATTCCCATGATGTATTCGGCGTGTTCCGTCATGCTTGCGAGAAAGCAGTCCATCACTTCGTCGGTCAGGGCCGGGCTTCCCTCGAAATAGCACACGGCTTTCATCCAGTACTCCATGCGCAGGCCGGCCTCGATCGTTCTCCACGCCTTTCCGCATTTCGGGTCGCTCCGTTTTACATGGCCGACCCAGTGGCACATCTGCGAGACAAAGGCCTTCGCGTATTTCTCGTCCTTTGTCAGCGCATAAGCCTGCCCCAGGGGGAGCCAGAAATGCATCCGGTTAAAGGCATAAATCCACTCCGGGTCGTCGTAAGGCTGTTTCAGCCAGTCGATTTCCTTTTCAAAAACAACAGGCGCTTCGGTGTGCTCCATATCCCAGCGCTGGTTGAACACGAATTGGTTCTGCGCGATCTTGTCCGCGGCCGCTATGCTTGCGCGGGCCTCTTCCGGAAAGTTTTTCCGGACATACCCGGCAATGCGGTCGCGGTCGTCCATAAAAAAGCGCTTTCCCTGATGAAAAAATTCTGCAGCTCTCATGATCTTTCCTCACCAGTAAGGATCCCAGTCCTTGTGCAGGCGAGTCAAAGCCTCCATATAAAAATAATCTCCCCAGGAAACACATTCGTCCACGCCTTCCGGCGTGCAGGTGTTATACGGGGATTTTTTGCTGTAAGTCCCGTGAAGGACGAGCCCGTTGGACTTTTCCGGGTCCTTTACGCGGTAACGGTCGAACAGGCTTTTCATAATCTGTTTTGCCAGGGTCCGGAGGTCCTCCGCCTCTTCCCTCTCCGCATGCCCGGCCATTTCCAGAAAACCGCAGGCCGCTATGCTGGCGCTGGAAGAGTCCCTCGGCTCCGCGCCGCCGCTGGTAAAGGTCAGGTCCCAGTACGGGACAAGGTCCTGCGGCAGGCGGGACAGGTAGAACTGCGTCACGCGGCGGAACATGTCGTGATATTCTCTCCGCCGATTGTACCGGTAACTCAGCGCCGTCCCGTAAACGCCCCAGGCCTGCCCCCGCGCCCAGGCCGAATCGTCCCGGTACCCCTGGCAGGTCGCGCCGTGGTCCGGCCCGCCCGTTTCCGGGTTCATGAAAAACGTGTGGCAGGTGGAATTGTCGGGCCGGATACAATATTTCAGGCACGTTTCCGTGTGCTCCCGGGCGATTTCGCGGTACCTGCCGTTCCCGGTTTCTTCGCTTGCCCAGTAGAGCAGCGGCACGTTCAGCAGGCTGTCGATAATAAAACGGTAATTCTCCTTCGCGCCCATACCGCCCCAGGCCTGGAGAAACCGCCCTTTGGGCTGAAAACGGCCGAGGAGCCGGTCGGCCGCCAGAACGGCCGCCTTCCGGGCATCTCTGCTGCCGGTGAGCTTGTAGGCGGCCACGCAGGACGGCGTATAGAGGAACCCCATGTCGTGATGGTCGACTTCAATCCGGTTTTCGATCCGGTGCAAAAAGCTTTCCACCAAAATCAGCGCGGCATATTTGAGCACGGGGTCGCCGGTATATTCGTAGGAAAGCCAGATTTCGCCCGGCCAGAACCCGCAGGTCCACTGGTTGTTTTCACAGGGCGCATAAAACCCGTTTACACTGGAATGATTCTGGCAGGAGTAGGTAAACTGCGGCAGATTCCTTTTCACCTGTCCGACGGCGGCATCCAGCGCAGCGGAAACTTCCTCCGGCGTGATGCAGGGACGGGACGGAAAAGATAATTTCATGATCGGATGCTCCTTGATCAATTTTGCGTATGGAATCCGTTCCAACGAAGCCGTCCCGGCCGTGCGGACTTTTAAAATTCCGCGGACGGGACGGCTCGATTTTATCCTTTCAGCCCGCTGGTTGCAATTCCCTGAACAAAATATTTCTGCAAAAGCAGAAATACGATGAGGACCGGGATCAGCACAACGACCGACGCCGCGAAAATCAGCCCGTATTCACTGGAATACTGGGAGATAAACATGCGCAGGCCGATCTGGATCGTCTTCTTTTCCGTCGTCGTCAGGTAGATCAACGGACCGAGAAAATCGTTCCACGTCGCTACGAAGGTGAAGATCGTCAGGGTTGCCAGGGCGGGCTTGGAAAGCGGAAGCATAATTTTCGCCCAGATCTGGTACTCGTTCATGCCGTCGATCCGGGCCGCCTCGCACAATTCGTCCGGAACGTCCATGTAGAACTGCCGCATCAGAAAGACGCCGAAAGCGGAAAACGCCTGCAGGCAGATGATGGCGAGGTGGGTATCGTTCAGGTGAAAGGTATTCCGCATCATGATGAACTGCGGCACCATGTAGGCCTGCCAGGGAACCGCAATGGTGCAGACGTAGCTGATGAACAGGACGTTTTTCCCTTTGAACCGGAGTTTGGCGAAAGCATACGCGGCAAAGCTGGAAGTCAGGAGCTGAAGGAACGTGACAATAACGGTGATCTTCGTCGTGTTGAAAATGAATTTGCCGAGCGGTATCTGCTCCCAGATATCCCCGTAATTCTGGAAACGCGGATTCTGAGGAATCCACTGGATCGGGAAGGCGAAAACGTCTTTGTTCAGTTTTAGGGAAGCGGAAATCATCCAGGCGAACGGTATCAAACAAACCAGCGCAATCAGCACCAGAACAAAATAAAGGATGACTTTCGAGGGTCTGAATTTTGCTGCGGTCATAGTAATTCTTTCCTCCATTTTCTCAGTTTGACATCGTTCTTTCCCTGCGGAACATAACGAGCGTCACGACAAGCACCAGAACAAACAGAACCATGGAAATCGCGCTCGCATAGCCGAGGTCCCAGTTGTTGAACGCAACGTTGTAGATGTAAAAGACGAGCACCTGGGTCTTGGTCCCCGGTCCGCCGTTCGTGATCATCAAAACAATATCGTAGACCTTAAAGCACTGGATCGTCACCATGATCATAACAAGGAACGTCGTGTGGCCAAGCTGAGGGATCGTAATCTGAAAAAACTTTTGAACCGTATTTGCTCCGTCCAGAGAAGCCGCCTCATAAAGTTCCGGATTGATGCTCTGGAGCCCCGCCAGATACATCACCATGTAGTAGCCCACGTTTTTCCAGATGCTGAACAGGATCAGCGTAACCATCGCCCAGTGGACGTCCGCCGCCCATCCCGGAGGATTCTTGACCCCCAAAGACATCAAAATCTGATTGACCGGCCCCGCCGTCGGGCTGAACAATGCGTTCCAAACCGCGGCAACCGCCACGAGAGACGCGACATACGGGAAAAAGCTGACCGTGCGGAAGAAACTGCGGGCAAATATTTTCTGGTTTAAAACGATCGCGAGCAAAAGCGCCAGGAACATGGTGAAAGGGACCGTGGCGGCCGTGTAAATAATGGTGTTGAAAAACGCCTCGATGAACTGGCCGTCCCGGAACAGATGGGCGTAATTGCCGAGCCCGATGTATTTGGGGCTCTGCACGCCGGAACCGTTCCACTCCATAAAGCTCAGGCCCACCGCCATCACAATCGGAACCAGTGTAAAAACAGCGAACCCGATAAAATTCGGCGCGATAAAGCTGTACGCGGTCAGGTTGTCAAGAATCTTCCGTTTTTTTAAGGAAACCTTTTTTACTGGAACTGCTGCTGCCGTCATAGGATTACGATGCCTCCTTCAATCCCGAGCCGCACAAAGATTTACGCCGAAATCCGATTTCAGGGCGCGCCGACCGGGAGCCGATATCTGCCGGACAGGTTTTACCGGCAGTAAAGTACAGCTTAAAACCTCCGCCGCGCAAAACGAATCGACCGGATTCGGCGAAGGTTTTAAGCCGATAAGGGTAAAATTGTCAATCAAACCCGGATGGAACCGGAGAACGGAACAGGATTACTTGCCGAGCAGAGGTTTTACGTTCGTGTTCATCTGGCTGATCCCGTCGTCGACGGAAACGCTCTTGCTCATAATCGCGTCGTGCGCGTCATTGAGCGCTTTGTCAATGGCCGCGCTTTGGGAATTCAAGGCCATTTCGAGGTAGGTCTTTACCGTTTTCAGCGCGTCCTTGCTGTTCTGGTCGGTCGGGAAACCGTCAAGGGCCGTGATCTCCCCGAGGGTGGCGCTGTCCTGAATTGCCGGGAACGAAGCGGTTTTGGCGATGATCTTCTGGCCTTCTTCTCCCGTTACGAACTTCAGGAAATCGCAGGCCTCATCCTTATGCTTAGTCGTCGCCGTTACGGCAAGCCCCGTAATCGTGCCGAGGGTCGTGCCCGCCTCGACGCCGGCCGGATGCGGATATTTCACCATGCCGAATTTCGTGCATTTCGATTTGCCGGCCTTAATATCCTGCATGATGGTGGAAAGGAACCAGCCGCCCATATTGAGCATGGCGGCCTGATTGTTTTCAAACACGCCCTGATAGGTCGTATTGCTGGTCTTGAGCGTTGCATAGTCCATGCAGATTCCGTCCTGCTGCTCTTTCAAAACCGTATTGTAATAAGGTTTCAGGAAGGAATAGTCGCCGTCGAGGACGGTGTGTTTCCCGTCGAGAATACCGAAAAGCTGTACGGTGCTGCGCCACTTGTGGTAATAGTTCCCGTACACTTTGTCGTTGCCGCTTCCGCCCGCCAGCTTCCGCGCAAGCGCGTCGTACTGGTCGAACGTCATGTCGTTCGTCGGGTACGCGACCTTCGCTTTGTCGAAAAGGTCCTTGTTGTAATAGACCACCCAGATATCGTTGCGGTACGGAAGCTCGTAAACCTTCCCGTCCACCTTGATCTGGTCCACAACGTTGCCGTATTTGGACGTGTCGATCTTGCTGTCGCTTATGTACTGGGTCAGATCCAGAAGCTCTCCGGCCTTCGTCATCGAAGCATAGCCGGGGATGTCCTTGACGGAAACGATGTCGATTCCGCTGTCACCGCCCGCCAGCTGCGTGCCGAGCGCCGTCTGGTAATCCGAAGAGCCCAGATCCTTGAAGGAGATTTCCACATTGGAATGTTCCTTGTTGTAGGCATCCGCCAGCTGCTGGTAATACTCCACCTTGTCTTTGTCCCACATGGCCCACGTCAGCGTGACCTTTTCCGCCGTTTTCTGCGACGCGGTCCCCGAAGGCGCTGCGTTCGCGCTCGCCGCCGGGCCGCCGTTCCCGCAGCCGGAAAACACGGAAAGGCATAAGGCGGACGCCAGCAGGGCGCTTACGATTCTGCTTTTTGTCATAAACATTTCCTCCCTAAATCAATATTTTTATCACTTCTGCTAAATTGATTGTAAATTCAAACGGAGCAAATGAACATATAATTTTTTATTTTTTCCATCTACTTTTTCATGCATTTCGTTCAGCCCGCAAAATTTCATGTATTATTTATCAACAATTTATATTTTTTTATTCTGATTATACTATTCAGATTGACAATTCTCAACGGCAAGGCTACCATTAAAGGGAATGGGAAGGGTGCTCCATATGAAGAAGAGACGGAAAACCATTAAATCAAAGATTCTGCTTGTAACCCTGTCTTTCACATTCGTCATTACCGTCCTGGTCAGCTTTATCAGCTTTTACCTCTATCAGGCTTTCATGGAAAAGAAGCTGATCCAGTCCACGGAATTCAATCTTCAGCTCATTTCCGGAACAATCTCGCAGAATATCGCCTACCTGGACACCCTCTGCGACTGGTGCCGCTCCGACGACGGCATGCTGTCGTTTCTCCGGGACCCGGATTCCACTTCCGGCGACGCGCTGAAAATCTACAACAGTCTGTCTGCGGAATACCAGCGCAACCGGACGGGCGAATACATCCAGCGCCTGATCATCACGGACACAAAATTCACGAAAGTGCTGCAGGTGGGGAAAAACGCCGGATTTTCCGACCCCGTCACCGTTTACAATGTGAACCGATACTTCCCAAAAATCGATAACCGGGTCCATGCCTGGGAAGATATTCAGAAAGATCCCCTGGCCTGGGACGACGGCGCGACGGCATACGGAATCAGCGTCATCCGGCCGATTTACTATTCCCTGGACAACGAGGTGGTGGGATACCTGTATCTTCTGGTCAGCACGGACCTGATCACCGACCAGCTGAAAGATTATAAGGTGGAATCGGACAGCAGCCTATACCTGACCCTCGGCAGGAACAACTACGTGATCCAAAGCAGCCGGTTCCGGAAGGAAACGCTCGCCGGTTTACGCAAAAGCACCGGCAGCGCCGCGGGTTCCTTATCTTCCAGCATGGACGTTCTCACCGGGCAATCCGGAAACGGTCTGCCGAAAACGCTGGTCCGCTGCAAAATCGGGAACACGGATATGGCGCTGTCCAACAGCATCTCAAACAAAGACCTCGAGTCGCAGCGCATCGCCTTCTTCTTCCTTGTAATCCTCATCGGTTTCTGCATCATCGCGCTCGGCATCTTAATCGTCGTTTTTCTCAATAAAACCATCACCGCGCCGGTGCTCAAAATCCAGGCCAGAATTCAGTCCATCGCCAAAGGGGATTTTTCCTATGATCCGAACATCGAAGGGGACAACGAGCTCGGCGAGATCGGCCACGGGATCAACAACCTTTCCCGGAATGTGAACACCCTGATGGAAAAACGCCTGGCGGATGAAAAAAAGCGGCAGGATATGGAGTACCAGCTCCTGCAAAGCCAGATCAGCCCCCATTTTCTGTACAACGCGCTCAATTCCATCAAATGGATGGCGACCATCCAGGGATCCGTGGGGATCGCCAACATGACGACCTCGCTGGCGCGGCTTCTGAAAAACATCGCGAAGGGGACGCAGAAAATCATCCCCCTGAGCTCGGAAATCCAGTTGATCGACGACTATTTCCTGATCCAGAAATACCGGTTCGGCGGTTCCATCACACTGAAAAAGGAGATTGCCGACGATGTGAAGGACAGCGCGATTCCCAAATTCACGCTGCAGCCGCTCGTGGAAAACGCCATCTACCATGGGATCGAGCCGAAAGGCGGCGCCGGGACTGTGGAGCTGAAAGCGGACCGGACCGAAAACGGGGACGTGGCGGTCACGGTCACGGACGACGGGGTCGGAATCGAAAAAGAGCGGATCGACGAAATCTTCTCCGGAAAGGAGACCTGCCGGTCCAGGCTGTTCAAACAGATCGGAATTCTGAACGTTGACAAACGGATCCAATATGAATTCGGCCATCCGTATGGATTGACCATAACAAGCCGACCGGGCGTTTCCACAAAAGTCACCATTCTGCTTCCGGGGAACCGTATCACTTAGAAGCGAAAGGAGGGGAAAAGATGATTAAGCTCCTGCTGGTCGACGACGAGCCGCTCGTTCTGATCGGCCTGCAATCCATGCTGAAGTGGGCAGACTATGATATTGAAATCTGCGGATGCGCGCACAACGGCGAGGAAGCCCTTTCCATGATTGAAAAGGATTTCCCCGACATTGTGATCGCCGACCTCAAGATCCCATTGAAATCCG
>JALCPO010000033.1 GCA_022650455.1 Oscillospiraceae bacterium | reverse complement strand
GGGCGGTTCTCAAAATTCCGGCGCAAACAACGCCGGCGTACAGTCTTCCAACCAGAACGCGGCGGGAATGCAGAGCAAGAATCCCATGGTCTCCGCCGCGCAGTATCCCAACCAGAACGTAGCCGGCATGCAGAGCAAGAACCCCATGGTTTCCCCCGTGCAGTATCCCAACCAGAACGTGGCCGGGGAGCAGAGCAAGAACCCCATGGTCTCCGCCGCGCAGTATCCCAACCAGAACGTGGCCGGGATGCAGAGCAAGAACCCCATGGTCTCCGCCGCGCAGTCTTCCAACCAGAACGTGGCCGGGGCACAGAGCAAGAACCCCATGGTCTCCGCCGCGCAGTCTTCCAACCAGAACGCGGCCGGGATGCAGAGCAAGAATCCCACAGTTTCCGGCGCGCAGTCTTCCAACCGGAACGCGGCCGGTGCGCAAAGCAAAAGCTCCAAAGTTTCCGGCGCCGCTTCCGGGAAAAGGGCAGATGCCACTGGTCTGGAATCCCCCAGCTCCTACTGGAGCATGAAATAAAAAAGCCCTGCCGGTACCGGCAAGACTCCAAATGCCGTTTGACGGAAGACCGTCGGACGGCATTTTCATTGTTCAAAGTTCAAAAGCAGAAAAGAGGTTCCTCTCCGCGCGTACTCAGCCGCGCTGCGCCGAATCCCGCACGGACCGGGCAAGCTTGTCCGCCAAAGCGTCCATCTCCAACACGTTTTTTTCCGTCATGGCGGATCTCAGCGACACTTTTTCATCCAGGACCTTCATATTTTTCATTTTTTCCTCAAGGAAGCTTCGGATGAGCCGGCCAGCCGCGCAGGCCCACGAGCCGTTCTCCACAATGGCAACCGTGCGGTTCTGAAGGTTCAGGGCCCTCATGTCCATCAGATAGTTGTGCATAGGCGGGTAGATTCCCATGTTATAGGTCACCGACGCCAGCACAAGATGGCTGAGGCGGAACGTTTCGGAAATCAGGTAGGACACATGCGTGCCGGAAACATCGAACATTTCCACGTTTCGGATTCCCTTTTCCACCAGTTTGGCCGCCAGCGCTTCCGCCGCGCTTTCCGTATCCCCGTACATGGAAGCGTAAACGATCAGGATTCCCCTTTCTTCGGGCTCGTACCGGCTCCACCGGTCGTATTTATCCAGGTAACAGCCCAGGTCGGAGCGCCAGACCGGTCCGTGCAGCGGGCAGATCATCTTGATGTCGAGCCCGGCCGCTTTCTTGAGCAGGCGCTGCACGTTCGGCCCGTATTTGCCGACGATATTCGTGTAGTAACGGCGGGCCTCGCCGAGCCAGTCCCGGTCGAAGTCGACTTCGTCGTTGAACAGTTTCCCGTTCAGGGCTCCGAACGTGCCGAACGCATCCGCCGAAAAGAGGACGCCGTTCGTCGTGTCGAACGTCACCATCACTTCCGGCCAGTGGACCATGGGCGCTTCCACAAACGTGACCGAATGCTTTCCGAACGACCGGACGTCACCCTCTTTGACCACATCCGTCTTCCCCTCGACGGAGAAGCCGAACTGGCGCAGCAGCCTGAACGCCTTTTCCGTGCTGATGATCTTCACGTCCGGATAGCGGAGCAGAATCTCATCGACCGACCCGGCATGGTCCGGCTCCACATGGTTGACGACGAGATAGTCCAGCTGCCTCTCCCCCAGAAGGAAGGCGACGTTTTCGAGGAACTGGCGGCAGGACGCCCAGTCCACCGTGTCAAACAAAACGGTCTTCCGGTCCAGGAGCAGGTAGGAATTATAGGAGATCCCGCGCGGGATGGGGTGAATATTTTCAAAAAGGGCCAACCGATGGTCGTCGGCCCCTACCCAATAAAGGTCGTCCGTTACTTTTCTGACACAATGCATGGCACATCCTCCTTGTGAATCCGTTTCAAAACCGCCGGCCCCGCCGTTCCGGGGCCCGGGAAAAAAGGGTCCTTTTCCGCCGCTGCGGAGGGCCGCATCCTTATTGTATCGTAGCGGCGGCCAAAAGTAAAGCCGACGGCCGCCCCGGCGAAGGCCCTATTCGTTGATGATGTACGGAATCGTGATAACCGCCACGTTCCGCATTTTTACCATGGACGATTTCAGCCGGAGCGACGTCTGGTTGTGCAGCAGATTGTGCCACCATTTCGGGATTACGAACTGGGGCAGGACGACGGTCAGCATCTGATGCTCCTTCAGCCCGCGCTGGCGCCCGTCGACATGCGAAAGCAGAACTTCGTTGACGTTGCGGTAAGGGGCTTCCTCGATGACGAGCGGAAAGCTGACGTTCAGCTGGGCGTACTGACGTTTGAGCCGGTCCGTCTGCTCCTGGTCCGTGCTGATGTGGTAAACCTCGATGACCCCGCCCAGAGTCATGGCGTAATTCAGCGCCTTGACGAACGATTTATTGATGGACTGGACCGGCAGGACCACATAATTTTTTGTGGGCCTGGACAGGATCAGCTCCTTGCCGTTCTCCGGAATCACGAGATTGTCGCGGACCCTGTCGTAGTGCCTGCGGATCGTAAGCATGAGCCAGACCAGCAGAGGGATCAGGATCAGGACGAGCCACGCGCCGTCCCGGAATTTATTTTCAGCGATCACGACACTGGTCACGGCCGTCGCAAGGGCGCCGAACCCGTTGATGAACGCCTTGTGCTTCCAGTGCCCGGTGCGGTGCGTCATCCATTTTTTGAACATGCCGCTCTGCGAAAGGGTAAACGAGATGAACACCCCGACGGAATACAGCGGAATCAGCAGGTGCGTTTCCCCCTGGAACGCAATCACCAGGACGGACGCAAGCACATACAGCAGGATGATCCCGTTGGAGAAGCTGAGACGCGCCCCGCGGCTGGCGAAGCTCCTTGCCACAAAGCCGTCTTTCGCCAGAATCGAAAGGAGCAGCGGCAGCCCGGTAAACGCCGTGTTGGCCGCGAGCGAAAGGATCAGCGCGGTGACGAACTGGATCTCGTAGAACATGAAGCTGTTCCGGCCGAACACGCTCTGGGCGATCTGGGCCACCACCGTCCGGTCCGGGTCATACCCGACCTGGTAAACGGACGCGAGGGAGCATACGCCGAGGAAGATGATCAGCACCAGCCCCGAAAGAAGGGCGAGGACTGCTTTCGCCCTTTTCTGGGAAGGCTCCCGAAAGCTCGGGATGCCGTTGCTGACCGCTTCAATGCCGGTCAGCGCCGTGCAGCCGGACGAAAATGCGTGGAGGATCAAAAAGGTCGTCACGTCGCCCACCTGCTGCCGCATCAGCTGCGGATTCGGCTGCGGGGTCTCTTTCAGGACGAACACCTTGAACAGGCCCGCCGCGATCATGAAGACAATCGAAACGATGAACAGGTAGGTGGGTGTCCCGAACAGATGCGACGACTCCCGGATCCCCCGGAGGTTGCCGAGCGTCAGCAGGGAGATCAGGAAAAGCGTAACCCCCACCCGGTGCGGGAGCAGCGCCGGGAAAGCCGACGTAATGGCCGCCGTGCCCGCCGTGGCGCTGACGGCGACCGTCAGAACGTAGTCAATGGAAAGGGACGCCGCCGCGACCAACCCCGGAATCCTGCCCAGGTTGTCGCTGGCCACGCTGTAGGAGCCGCCGCCGAGCGGGTAGCAGTCGATGATCTGCCGGTAGGAAAACATCACGATCAGCAGCAGCCCCACAATCGCCCCGGCGATCCCCATCATGGCTTTGTAGGATGCCAGCCCCAGAACCGGCAGCAGGACGATCAGGATTTCCTCACTCGCATAGGCCACCGACGAAATGGCGTCGCTGGACAGAATGGGAAGCCCCCAGAACACATTGAATTTTTGCGATTCGCTCTCGGTACTTTTCAGCGCCTGCCCGATCAGAAGGGACTTGAGCTTTTTCCGCATGAAACAAAACACCTCGCAACAAACAGCAGATTCATTTTTACGACGCCGCCGGCACCCGGATCGGTTTCAGGCCCTGTATTTTCTCCGGCCGGCATAAGCAACGACGCAGCCAAATAAGATGTTGACATAGTAAGTGGAAATCCGCCAAAGAGTGATGCCCGGAACAATCATCTCACCGAAAAACTCCTGAAAGAAAAGGTAAAACCCCCCTTCCGCGCCCCCGGAAGAGCCCGGAAGCGGAACGAAGGACGAAACCATGGTGACGAAGGTATCCGCCGCGATCATGGTAAAAGCGGAAACCCCTTTCAGGCCGAAGCTGCGGTAGACGAAGTAGGAGATCAGGCTTGCGGCCGTAACCTGAGCCAGCGTCAGCAACGCGGCGCAGGCATACAGGAAGCCGGATTTTCCAAACAGGCCGGTGCACCGGTGGAAAACCAGGAGCTGCTCCTGCGCAAAGCGGTACAGTTTCCGGGAAGCTTTGTGCAGGCCGATCCGGTCGAGCAGGCGCACAATCACGTTCAGGATCGTGTCCGCGGCCTTTTCCTTAAAAACCACAAGCAGGACGGAAAGGATGAAAACACCGTTTGTCACAAGTCCGAAAAGCGTGAGAAAAGAGAAGTTGCTCACCCGGGTTTGAAAATAGCTCAGCTCAAACGAGATCAGGACCAGGGAATACACTAAGGTCACCGCATGGTGAATCAGGGATTTCACGGCGATGATGGAGCTTGCCGCGCCGGTGTCCATCCCCAGCCTGGTCATCTGGTAGATTTCCATCGGCTCCCCCATGTTGAACGGGGTAATCGCGCTGTAAAACAGCCCCGTCATCCCGATGTAAAACGACCGGCCGAACGTCCATTCCCGGTTCAGGCGCCTGCAGAAAAGGTGGAGCACATCGCTTTCCAGCAGCCAGCCCGCGAGCACGCCCGCCGCGATCCAGACAAGCCAGATCCCGTGGAAGCGGGAGAGCGCATGCCGGAAATTCCGGAGGCCGGATTCCGTGGATAAAAAAATGCCCAGAATTCCAAAAGACAACGCTATGGCCAGAAGAAAAAGTAAATTTTTTCGCAACCACGCCGTTATTTTTTGTTTCATGGACTCACCGGTATTTTATGTAAGATTTCAGATTAAGAAGCCGGGAAGAAGTTTCCCAATATGAAAGCAGTGTAGCATGTCTGCCCCGATCTTTCAAGGCCTTCGATGAAATCTTTTTCCATGAAAAAGCTTTTCTTGTGAAAGCAAATAATTTTTTTAAACATCATTCCTTTTTTATCTTAATAATGCTATGCACCGAAACGCCTTCCGCGCCGCGCCCGTTCCGTTTTCCAAAAAAAGCCGCGGGACCGCAGGCCGGCTCCGCAGCTTCTTTCTCATTTTTTCACAAAATTGCGGCCTTTACCCGCCCGCCAGCTTCTTGACTCGCGCGATCTGTTCCGCGCTCAGGTTCAGAACGTCGCTGTTTTTCGACCCGGTGGAAGAGTCCTCAATCAGGATCAGCTTGGTATCCTTCCGCGTGACCGTATTGTGCCAGAGGGTCGGGGGGATGTCGTAGACCTTCCCCGGCTCCATCTTTTCCGCCTCGATCTCCAGCTTTCCGTTCGCCTCGTTTGCAAAAAGGAGCACGCAGGAGCCCGCCAGAAGGACGAACAGCTCGTCCGTCTGATTGTGGCGCTCCAGGCTGGCGGTATTGGCAATATCGTTGGCGGGCTTCCAGTTTTTGATGCCGACCGTCCACTTCTCGTTTTCAAAAACGCGGACGAGGCCCTCGCCCTCATACTCATATTTTTTGATTTTCATGGATTTTCCCTCTTATTTCTTCAGTTTTCTGCACTGTGCGGCAATATTTTCCGCAGTCAGTCCGTAGGCGGCGAACAGATCCGCCGGCCGGCCCGACCTGCCGAATTTGTCCTGGATGCCGACGCGCGCGAATTTCGCGGAAGAATTGCCCGCAAGCACCTCGGCCACGGCCGAGCCGAGCCCTCCGATGATGGAATGCTCCTCGGCGGTCACGACGGCGCCGCATTTGTCCGCCATCGCGAGGATGCAGTCCCGGTCGATCGGCTTGATGGTGTGCACGTTCACCACGGCGGCGTGGATGCCGTCCTCCTCCAGATACTCCGCCGCCCGCAGGGCATAGGGGATCATCAGGCCCGCCGCGAGGATGCAGACGTCGGAGCCGTCCCGCAGCACGTTCGCCTTTCCCGGAACGAAGGGGGTTTTTGCGTCGGTGATGTCCTCCACCGGCGGGCGGGCGACCCGGATGTAGACGGGCCCGTCAATCTTTGCCGCGGCAAAGACGGCTTTCCGCGTCTCGATTGGGTCGCAGGGGACGAAGATCGTCATGCCGGGCAGGCAGCGCATCAGGGAAATATCCTCAATGCTCTGGTGGCTGCCGCCGTCTTCGCCCACGCTGAGGCCGGAATGAGAAAAGCCGAACTTCACGTTCGCGTTCACATAGCTGACGGAGTTCCGGATCTCTTCGTACGCGCGCCCGGCGCCGAACAGGGCGAACGTGCTCACGAAGGGCATCAGGCCGGAATGCGCGAACCCGGCGGCCGCGCACATCATGTTTGCCTCGGCGATGCCGAAATTATAAAAGCGGTCCGGGTATTTTTCCGCGAACGCATGCGTCATCGTCGCGTGGGACAGGTCGGCGTCCATCACGACGACATCTTTGTTTTTCGCTCCCAGTTCGACCAGCGCCTCGCCGTACGCGACCCGTAAAGACTTACCCATTGACAGCTACCCCCAGTTCTTTCATTGCGGCAACGTATTCCTCTTTGCTCGGCGCCTTGCCGTGCCAGGCGAAGTTGTTTTCCATAAAGGAAACCCCCTTGCCCTTGACCGTCTCGCAGCACAGGAATTTCGGCTTGCCGGCAACCGGCTCCCGCAGGGCCTTCCCAATGGCGTCGATGTCGTGGCCGTCCACCCGGAAGCATTCAAAGCCGAACGCCCGGAATTTCGCCATAATATCCCCCAGGCTCATCACCTGGTCGTTCGAGCCGTCGATCTGCAGGCCGTTGTGGTCCAGGATCACGGTGAAGTTGTCCAGCTTGTAATGGGCCGCGGCCATCGCCGCTTCCCACACGAGGCCTTCCTGCGACTCGCCGTCGCCGATGACGGCGTACACTTTGTAGGACGCTTTCTTGTGCTTCGCGGCAAGGGCAAGCCCCATCGCGATGGAAACGCCCTGCCCCAGCGAGCCGGTGTTGACGTCCACGCCCGGCGTCTTTCTCATGTCCGGGTGCCCCTGCAGGCGGCTGTCGATCTGGCGCAGCGTCCACAGGTCCTCCCGCGGGAAAAAGCCCTTGTCCGCCAGCACGGCGTACAAAGCCGGGCAGGCGTGCCCTTTGCTGAGCACGATGCGGTCGCGGTCCTCCCAGCGCGGGTTGGCCGGGTCGACCCTGGCGACCTTGTAGTAAAGCGCCATCAGGATCTCCACGCAGGAAAGCGACCCGCCCGGGTGGCCCGACTGGCAGGTGTAAAGCATCCGCAGGATATCCGCCCGGAGATGCCTCGCTTTTTCGTCCAAATTTTCACTGTTCATTGCAATACTCCTCTTTATGATTCGACCGCCCGGTCCCGGCGGGCGCCCTTTCGGGCGGGCCTCCGGGGAACCGGGCGGAGGTTCAGCCTTTGACCGCTCCCGCGGTAAGCCCTTCCACCAGCCGTTTCTGCGCGAAGAAGAACATGATGCAGACCGGGATGATGGTGATGACGCCGCCGGCCGTGAGCAGGCCCCACTGCACGCCGAGCTCGCCGATCAGGTTTTTCAGCGCCACCGGGATGGTCCGGTTGGCTTCGTTGGTGAACATCACGGCGAACGTGTACTCGTTCCACGAGGTCATGAAGATATAAACGCCCGTCGCCACGATGCACGGAACCAGAACCGGAAGGATGATGCGCAGGAACGCCTGCGCCTTGTTCGCCCCGTCGACCTCGGCCGCTTCCTCAAGGGAACGGGGAATGTCGTCCAGGTAGCCGTTCAGCAGCCACACGGAAAACGGGATGGTGAACGTCGTGTAGGAAAGCACCAGCGACATGGGCGTGTACAGGACGCCGAGGTTCCGCATAATGGAATAGAGCGGGATCAGCAGCAGAACCGTCGGGAACATGTTGTTGGTGAGGAACAGCATCATAAACACTTTCCTGCCCTTGAAACGGTAGCGGGAAAACGCGTAGGCCGCCAGAACCGACACGGTCAGGGAAAGCAGCGTCGTGATAATCGCGACCAGGAAGCTGTTGGACATCGGCTTCAGAAACTGGAACTGGGTAAACAGGTTCTCGTAGGAAAGGAACGTGACGTTCCGCGGCCAGTATGTCACAATGCTTCCGTAAAGCTCCCGGTCCGGCTTCAGGGAAGTGACCAGTGTCCAGTAGAACGGAAAGATCAGAAAGACCAGAAGAACCGCGAGCGGAAGGTACAGCGAAAAAAAGCGGGCGGATCCCCTTTTATTCTCTCTCATTTTTTACGCCTCCTGGTTCCGGAACATGCTTCTCAGGTACGGTACCGCCACGAGAAGCAGAAGAAGGGTCAGGATGATGGACATGGCGGACGAATACCCCAGGTTGAGGGAAGTCGCCGTGTTGAAGATGTAAACGCTCAGCGTCTGGGTGGAGTAGGCCGGGCCGCCCCCCGTCATGTTGAAGATCACGTCGACCGAATTGGCAACCCAGATGATACGCAGCAGCGTCGTGACAAAAATCGTATTCTTGATGGACGGGATCGTAACGTTGAAAAGCTTCTGGAACGCGTTCGCGCCGTCGATGTCCGCCGCCTCGTAGAGCTCGCGCGGAACACCCTGGAGCCCGGCCAGCAGCATCAGCGCGAAGAACGGAATGCCCTGCCAGATGATGGTCACCACGACGGACGGGAACGCCGTGCTTTCCTGGGCGAGAAACGGGATCTTATCTCCGATCAGGCCGAGTTTCAGCAGAATATCGTCAAGGACACCGTAACTGCCGTCGTAAATCCATCTCCACATCAGGCCGATCAGCACGCCGGGCGTGACCCACGGGATCAGGCTTACCGAACGGACAAATCCCCTGCCCTTAAATTTCTTGTTCAGCAGCAGCGCCAGGATAAAGCCGAAAACGAACTGAAAGCCGACACCAAAGACGACCCAGAGAATCGTTTTCACCAGGGCCTCGCCGAACAGCGGGTCCTTTATGATTTCAATATAATTGGCCAGACCGGCAAATCCGGTCTGCGAAGGCCTTCTCAGATCATAATTCTGAAAGCTCATCAGAATGGCATTGACCGCGGGAACAAACACGACGGACAGAATCACCAGCAGCGCGGGCGCAATCAGCAGATACGGCCAGATGTTCGTCTTTCTGCGTACCAAAGGAACCACCCTTTCAAAATCTGGGGCTGCAATCGGACCGAACCAATTGCAGCCCAGGCGTTGGAATCATGGAATATTACTTGCCGTACAGGCCTTTTTGCAGGGTCTGCATCGCGCCGGCCGCCGTCGTTTTTCCGGAAAGGGCCGCCGCAACGGTGTTGGGCCAGACCGTGTTGATCCAGTCGGTCGTCGTGTCGCGGACCGGGAAAATCCCCGCGTGCGGCTGGCCGGCAATGGAAACCTTCATGAACTTGTTGTTCTGGAACGCCGGCAGCTTCTGAACGCGCTTGCTGACCGGCACGTTGCCCGTGGCGGTGCACCACGTTTCCTGCCCCTTGCCGGTCGCCATATAGGCGACGAACTCGAAAGCGGCGTCCTTGTTCTGGCATTTGTCAAAGACGACATTCTCCGTGTCGCCCAGGGACGTCCACTGCTTTTTCCCGGCCGGGAACACAAACGCGTCCACGTCGTTGCCAAGCGTCTTTACCATGTCGGCGGCAGAACCGATGTGATGGATCACCATCGCCGCCTTGCCGGATTTGAAATTGGCGACGGTCTCGTTGAATCCGTCGGACGGAGCCGTCGGAGGCGCATAGTGGTTTTTATACAGGTTGATGAAATCCTGCATGCCGGCGATGGCTTCCGGCGAGGCGAAGTTCGTAAAGTCGCCGCCGCGCGCCTGGATAAAGCTGCCCCACGGTTCCTGGCCGCCTTTCGAGCCGCGCATGCTGAAGCCGTAGACGTCGGTCTTGCCGTCGCCGTTGGTGTCCCGGGTCAGCTTTTTGCAGGCCGTCAGGAATTCATCGTAGGTCTTCGGAACGGACACGCCCGCCGCCTTGAACATCGACGGCCGGTAGTAAACGTACAGCACCTGCGTGTTCCACGGCATAACGTAGATACTGTTCGTGCCGCTCGCCTGCTTCATGATGTCATACAGGCTCTTGTCAATGTCGTCCTTCTCGCTCCATTTGGAAATGTAGCTGTCCAGGTTGGCAAGCAGCTTGTTCGCCGTAAACTGCGGGGTGGACGTCAGCTTGAACGTGGCGATATCCGGGCCGCCGCCGCCCATCGCGGCCGTAAACAGGTTCTGGCTGTACGCGCCGCCGTCCCACGGATACTCCTGCGCGGTCACCTTGACCTTCGACTTGTTGTTCGCGTTGAAATCCTTCACAATCTCCTGCATTTTTGCGGAATACGAGGAATTGTCCGCCCAGTACCAATAGGTAAGGCTGGTGGCCGCGGCGCCGGTGCCCGTTCCGGAACCGGCCTGCGACCCGGTCTCCCCCTTGGAGCAGCCCGCCATGACGGACACCGCCGTCGCGGCTGCTAAAACAATCGATAAAATCTTTTTCATGTTTTTCCTCCCAAAAAAATATTGGCATCCTCCTGCGTCTGTTTCAAATGCTTTTCCGTTTCAGTTTTTGCCGTTTGGGAATCTTTATGCACAATCGCCTCATAAATCCGAATATGGCTTTGAATCGCCCGCTCGTAGCTTCCCGGAACGTTGACGGTCTTCAGGTAGCCTTCCTGTATGGATTCACAGATGATCGGCATAATGCGCTGCAGCACGTCGTTCTGCGTGCATTCCGCCACCGCCGTGTGGAACGCGACGTCGTAAGGCGTGTGGTTGGCTTTGTTGCTGCCCGCCTCCTGGATTTGGCGGATAATGCCGGCCAGCTTCCGCATGTTTTCTTTCGTCGCCCTCTGAGCGGCGGCGGAAGCGATCTGCGGCTCAATCATCATCCTGGTTTCCATCAGGTTGGTCAGCAGGCTCGTCTGGTTGGTAAACTCCAGCCCCAGCGGATCCTTTCCCACGCCGGGCTGCCGCGCCACAAAGGTGCCCTTTCCGCGCCGGATCTCCACAACGTTTTCCGCGGTAAGCAATTTCACGGCCTCCCGCACCGTCGAACGGCTCACACCGAACAGGATGCCCAGTTCGCTTTCGCTCGGGAGCCTGTCCCCCGCTTTCATGCCTTTGCTCACAATCATCTGGCGCAGCCCTTTTGCCGCCGCCTCGGACAGTTCCTGCTTCACCGTCAAAATTCCCATGACAAAAATTCCTCCAAAAAATATTTGTGACAAGAATCCGACCGTGGTGTCCTATCTGACATCAGATGTCGTATTCTATCATCAGCATTTCAACAGTTAGAATCATAATACAATTTTCTTTTAAAATAATTCCATGCTGCAAGTATCCATGCTGCAAAACGAGCGATCATCTTATGTCAGACATCATATGTCTTGAAGCGGAAACAATGTTGCGCCTCTGTTTCAGCCTCACCCCCTCTTTTTCCTCTTTCGTGCCTCTCTTCTGCCGCCTACGCATCCATAAAAACCGCCTCCCAAAAGTCGTTCGGCTATTCTCATAGATTTTATAACGTATTATATCGGACTTTATCGTCATTTACAAGTACATTATAGAAAATAGCTAAATTTTTCGGAATCCGGTTCCCGATTCTGTCGCGGTTCCGGGGCGGTCCGTTCCAGACCGCCCCGGCCGCTTCAAAGCGTCACGCCGCTTTTGAAGATGGCCAGGTCGCGCCGGCCGAACGCTTCGGCCTTCGTCTTTTTTCGGCCGGCGGCGACGTCCATCACGTACCGGAAGAACTCCCGCGAAAGCCCGGGCAGCTTCTCCCCGTCCAGAAGCCTTCCGGCGTCGAAATCGATCCAGCCCGCCTTTTTCCGGGCAAGCCCGCTGTTGCTGGAGATTTTCACCGTCGGGACCGGGCAGCCGAACGGCGTCCCGCGCCCGGTGGTGAACAGCACGATCTGCGCCCCCGAAACCGCGAGCGCGGTGGAAGCGACCAGGTCGTTTCCCGGCGCCTGAAGCAGGTTCAGGCCCTTCCGCGTCACCGGCCGGCCGTAGGCCAGCACATCGCTGACCGGGGCGGTGCCGCCCTTCTGCACGCAGCCGAGAGACTTGTCCTCCAACGTAGTGATCCCCCCGGCCTTGTTTCCCGGCGACGGGTTGGAATCGATTTTCTGGTGGTAATCCATAAAATACTGCTTGAAATCGTTGATCAGGTCCACCGTCTTGCGGAACACGGCTTCGTCCCGGCAGCGGTTCATCAGAATGGTCTCCGCGCCGAACATCTCCGGCACTTCCGTCAGGATCGCCGTCCCGCCCTGCGCGACCAGCCGGTCGGAGAACGCCCCCACCAGCGGGTTCGCCGTAATGCCGGAAAAGCCGTCCGAGCCGCCGCACTTCAGCCCGACGACCAGCCGGTCCGCGCCGCACGGCTCCCGTTTGAACTGCGCCGCGTACCGGAACAGTCCCCTGACGGCGTCCACGGCCGCGCCGACCTCGTCCTCCTGCTCCTGACAGACAAGGAACTTCACGCGCTCCTCATCATACGGGCCGAGGACTTTTTTCATCTCTTCGATGTTGTTGTTCTCGCACCCCAGCCCGAGGACCAGCACGGCCGCCGCGTTCGGGTGGCGGATCAGCCCGCAGAGCGCAAGCTGGGTATTCCGCAGGTCCCCGGAAAGCTGGGAGCAGCCGTACGGATGGCTGAAAGCGCAGACCCCGTCCACCTCCGGCGGCAGGAATTTCCGGCACTCGTCCTCGACCTGTTTGGCGATGGAATTGACGCAGCCCACCGTCGGGACGATCCACACTTCGTTGCGGACGCCCACCCGGCCGTCCTTCCTGCGGTACCCGGGGAAGGTCTCCGGCTTCTCGTGGGCAAGGGGCCGGAAGCCCGGCCGGTAGGTATATTCCAGCAGCTCCCCCAGCCGCGTTTTGGTGTTGTGGGTGTGGACCCAGTCGCCGGCGGCGATGTCGCGCGCCGCCGTGCCGATCGGGAAGCCGTATTTGATGATTGTCTCGCCCTTTTTGATGTCCCGAACCGCAATTTTATGGCCGGGAGCCACGTCGGAGCGGAGGACGACGCTGCCGCCGTCCGTCCCGACGCGCTCCCCCGCGTTCAGCGCCCGAAGGGCAACCGCGACATTGTCGTCCGGGTGGATGCGATACGTTCTGTTCATAACTTCATTCCTTTACCAAAGCCTCGACCGTCGCCTGCATCCCGTTCTTCCGGATATCCTCCAGATCCTTCGTCACCAGATCGACAAACCCGCTGTATTTCGTCAGGTCCTCGCCCCAGAAGCCGGTGTTGGACGCAAACGCTGTGACAAACGCGCGGGTGGATTTGCCTTTGCTGTTCGCGGCGAAAAACTCCAGAACCTTACGGTCGTCCCTGATCTCGTACGCTTCGCCGCCGCGGTTGCCGATGAGCACGCCGTTCTCCAGAATGTCCGAGGTGTAGAAGGCCATCAGCGCGGCGAACGAGAACGTGAGATATTTCGGCGGCGTCTTGGTTGCTGCATAGTTGTCGCGGAAGGTCGGCAGGATCCTCGCTTTCCACTTGGAAACGGAGTTCAGGGAAATGGAGAGCAGCGCGTGCTTTACGAACGGATTCTCAAACCGCTCGAAGACGGAGTTCGCGAAGCCGACCGCTTCCTCCCGCGGCAGCTTCACCGTCGGCACGATCTCCCGAAAGACGATGGTTTCCATCAGTTTGCGGATGACCGGGTCGTTCATGCACTCCAGAACGATATTTCTGCCCATGAGGTACCCGGCCAGCACCGTGGACGTGTGGGCGCCGTTCAGGATGCGGACTTTTCTCTCCCGGTACGGCCTCTGGTTTTTCGTGAACACGATGTGCAGGCCCGCCTTGTCGAGCGGGAATTTTTTCGAAATGTCGCGGTCGCTCTCGATGACCCACAGGGAAAACGGCTCGCCGGTATCCAGAAGGTCGTCCTCATAGCCCAGGCTTTCCCACATCTTCGGCGCCTCGTCCCGCGGGTAGCCGGTGATGATGCGGTCGACCAGCGTGCTGCAGAAAATATTGCTCTCCTCGACCCATTTGCGGAACCCGTCGCCCAGCTTCCACCGGTCGGTCAGCTTCAGGACGCATTTTTTCAGGTTTTTGCCGTTGTCCTCAATCAGCTCCACCGGCAGCATGACGAGGCCCTTCTCCGGGTCGCCGTGGAACGCCTGAAACCTTTCATAGAGGAATTTCGTCAGCTTGCCCGGGTAGGAATTCGGCGGGGTCAGCTCGAAGCGGTCCTCCGGGTCGTAGGCGATCCCCGCTTCCGTCGTGTTGGAGACAACGAACTGCAGGGAATCCAGGTGGGCCAGGGCCATAAATTCTTTATAGTCGCCGTACGCGTCCAGTGCCTTCTGCACGCACGTGACCACGCGGTTCTCCACGTATGTTTTCCCGTTCATCTTGCCGCGCAGAGAAATCGTGTAGATGTTGTCCTGCGCGTGGAAGCGGTCCAGGCTGCCGAACGGGATCGGCTTGACAATGGCGACGTCGCCGTCGAAAACCCCTTTCCCGTTCGCGACATCCACCATATAATCCACAAACCCGCGCAGGAAATTGCCTTCACCAAACTGTACGATCCTGATCGGTCTGGGCGTGCGGGAATAAAGCTCGTTGATTTTTTTCACGGCTAAAATCCTCCTCAGTAAAATTGTAAGTGCTTACAAGATTCAGTGTATCATCCCACCGGAAAAAGTCAATACAAAATTCCGATGAATTTGATTTTTATTGTTGCAAAGGATTCACAGCGTTATTTTTCCCATAATTTTCGGTTCCATCCTCGCCGATCCCATCGGTCTGCAAAATATTTTTGGGATGAGCGGGAAAGACTATTGATTTGTATCCGGCATTGGACTATACTGCTTTTGTAAGTGCTTACAGCAAAGAGGAAACAACATGAATATTTATGATATCGCGCAGCGGAGCGGCGTCTCCATCGCAACGGTGTCGCGCGTTCTGAACGGCGGCCGGAATGTCAGCCGGAAGACCCGGGAAAAAGTGCTGGACGTCATCCGCAGGGAAGATTACAGGCCGAACGCGTTCGCCCGCGGCCTGGGACTGAACACCATGCGTATGATCGGGATCTTGTGCACGGACGTGTCGGATACTTTTTACGCCCGCGCGGTTTCCCTCGTGGAAGGCTGCCTGCGGCGGAACGGCTTCGACGCGCTGCTGTGCTGCACCGGGAACGACCTGGAAAACAAGAAAAAGTACCTCGGGCTTCTTCTCGGCAAGCGGGTGGACGCCGTCGTGCTCATCGGCTCGGCGTTCAAGGAAAACGTGGACAATTCCCACATCGAAAGCGCCGCCCGCCAGGTGCCCGTCGTCATCGTCAACGGGCTGGTGGAGCTGCCGGGCGTCTACTGCGTCCTCTGCGACGAGCGTTCCGCCGTCCGCCGGAACGTCCGGCTGCTCCACGAAAGCGGCCGCGACGACATCCTGTATCTCTACGACACCCTGACGTACAGCGGATGCGAAAAGATCGCGGGGTACAAGGCCGGCCTGAAAGACTGCGGGATTCCGTTCCGGGAAAGCCTGCTGGTCAGGGTGGAAAAATCGGTGGAAGCCGCGGCCGCCAAAACCGCCGGGCTGCTGAACGCGGGAACCGGGTTCTCGGCCGCCATGGCGTCCGAGGACCTGCTGGCCGTCGGGGCGCTCAAGGCCCTGCGGCGGGCAGACCGGACGGCGCCGGTCATCGGCTTCAACAATTCCGTCCTGGCCCGGTGCTCTTCCCCGGCGCTCACCTCGGTGGACAATATGCTCGACACCCTGTGCCCCACGGCGGTCAACATGCTGACCGGCCTTCTGAGCGGAAAAAGCGTGCCGCAGAAGCTCGTGCTTTCCTCGAAGCTGGTCGAACGGGAAACGTTCCACGCCAATCAAGACAAACAGAATCGGGAGGAAAACCAATGAAAAAATTCATGGACGAAGAATTTCTGCTGTCCAACGAAACGGCAAAAACCCTGTTCCACAACTATGCGGAAAAGATGCCGATCATCGACTACCACTGCCACATCGACCCGAAGGAAATTGCCCAAAACCGGAAGTTCGACAACATCACGCAGGTCTGGCTTGGCGGCGACCATTACAAGTGGCGCATGATTCGTTCCAACGGCGTCGATGAAAAATACATCACCGGCGACGGAACCGACCGCGAAAAATTCCAGAAATTTGCGGAGACGCTCCCGAAGGCGATCGGCAACCCGCTGTACCACTGGACGCACCTGGAACTCAGGCGCTACTTCGGCTACGACGGCGTCCTGAACGCGGACACCGCCGAAGAAGTCTGGAACCTGTGCAACGCCAAGCTGAAAACCGACGCGCTCAGCGTCCGCGGCATCATCGAACAGTCCGGCGTCAAACTGATCTGCACCACGGACGACCCCGCCGACAGCCTGCAGTGGCACAAGACCATCCGGGAAGACAAGACCTGCAAGGTCCGCGTGCTTCCGGCGTGGCGCCCCGACAAGATCATGAACATCGAAAGGCCGTCCTTCGCCCCCTATGTGCGGACGCTCGCCAAAGCCAGCGGAGTCGAAATCCGCAGCATGGACGACGTTTACGCCGCCCTGCGCAAAAGGCTGGATTTCTTCGGTGAAATGGGCTGCAAAGCGTCCGACCACGGCGTCAATTACGTGATGTACCGCCCCGCGGACAGCGCCGAGATCGAAACGATCTTCAAAAAGGGCCTGTCCGGCCTCGCCCCCACCGCCGAAGAGACCGACAAATACAAATACGCCCTGCTCCTCTTCCTCGCCCGGGAATACGCGAAGCGCGGCTGGGTCATGCAGCTCCACTACGGAACCATCCGCGACCCCAACACGCGGATGTTCCGGCAGCTCGGCTCCGACACCGGCTTCGACACCATCGCGACGCGCGACGCCGCGCAGGAGCTCGTCCGGTTCATGGACGCCCTGTTCCAGACCGGGCAGCTCCCGAAAACCGTGCTCTATTCCCTGAACCCGGACGACAACGAAATGATCGACTCCGTCATCGGCGCTTTCCAGGGAACCGAGACCGCCGGGAAAATCCAGCACGGCGCGGCGTGGTGGTACAACGACACGAAGGCGGGCATGGTCAGCCAGATGACCGGCCTCGCCAACCTCTCCGTGCTCGGCAACTTCATCGGCATGCTCACGGATTCCCGCAGCTTCCTCTCCTACACCAGGCACGAGTATTTCCGCCGCATCCTCTGCAACCTGATCGGCACCTGGGTGGAAAACGGCGAATACCCGTGGGATGAAAAGGCGCTCGGCAAGCTTGTGCAGGACATCTCCTACAACAACGCGAACCGCTACTTCGGCTTCGGGCTTTAAGGCCCCGGACCCATGCTCCAAGGGGAAGTGCCCCGCGCCGGGAAAACCGGTGCGGGGCACTTCCTTTGCGGAATCACGCAATCGCGGCTTTTTCGGGATCTTCAAACTGCGACCGATAGAGGCGGTAGTAATAGCCCTTTTTCGCCATCAGCTCGTCGTGCGTCCCGCTTTCCATGATCCGCCCGGAATCGACGTACAGAATCCGCGAGCAGCTTTTGATCGTGGAGAGGCGGTGCGCAACGATAAAGGACGTCCTGCCTTTGAGCAGGGTCGCAATGCCCTGCTGCACCAGCCTTTCCGTCGCCGTGTCGATGGATGAGGTCGCCTCGTCCAGCACAAGGATTTTCGGGTCCGCCAGGAGCGTCCTCGCAAAAGCAATCAGCTGTTTCTGCCCCTGCGAAAGTCCGCCGCCGCGCTCCTGCACCTCCGTTTCGTACCCTTTTCTCATTCCGGAGATGAACCCGTCCGCCCGCAGGGCCTTCGCGGCGCGGACCACCTCCGCGTCGGTCGCGTCCAGCTTTCCGTAGCGGATATTGTCCGCTACGGTGCCCGAAAAAATAAAGCTGTCCTGCATCATGATCCCCATCTGGCTGCGCAGGGAATGCAGGGTGACGTCCATCACGCTGCGGCCGTCGATCAGCACCTTTCCCTCTTCCACGTTGTAAAACCGGCTCAGAAGGTTGAGAATGGTCGTCTTCCCGGCGCCCGTGGGGCCGACGAGGGCGATGCTCTCGCCCGGCTCCGCGGTCAGGCAGATGTCGTCGAGGATCTTCCGGCTGTTGTCATAGGAAAATCCCACGTGCTCGAACCGGACTTCGCCGGCCACCGGCGGAAGCTCTTTCGCGCCCGGCCGGTCCTTTACCGCGACCGGCTCGTTCATGGTTTCAAAAATACGTTCCAGGTACGCGACGGCATTGATGAAGTTGTTGTAGATATTGCCGAGGTTGATAATCGGCTGCCAGAATTTTGAGGCGTAGGTCCCCATCGAAAGCAGGACGCCGAACGAAGCCATCGGATTCATCCAGCAGGCGCCCGCAAGATACACCATGGAAAAGATAATCTGCGAAACGGTTTCCACCGAAACCCATACGGTGTTGGAAACGTAGATGGCGTGCATCCATTTTTGGTAGCGGCGCTTGAGGAGCGCGTTCAGCTTGTTCCGGTTTCTTCTCCCGCAGTTGAAAAGCTGGGCGACCTTCGCGCCGTCGATGGATTCCTGGATATACGCGTTCATGTTGGAGTTTGTGTTGGAAACCTCTTCCCAGGCACGGTGCTGGCGCGGCTTTAAAAACCAGATGAACGCGGCGACCGCCGGAAGGCCGGCGACCGTCACCGCGGCCAGCGAGGCGCTGACCCGGAACATGTAAAAGATGATAAAGACGATATTGATGATCTCAATCAGGAAATTCAGGATGCCGTTGGACATCACGTCGGAAACATTGTTGACATACTGCACCACCCGCACCAGAATCTTGCCCTGCGGCCGGTCGTCGTAGTAGGAGAACGGCAGCTTCTGGAGATGCTCAAACAAATCCCGGCGGATGTCGAAAATAATATTCTGGCCCACTTTCGCGACGATGACCGTGCGGATGGCATTAAAGCCGATATTGACCAGAATCGTTCCGGCAAGAAGGGCGCACAGCCACAGCAGGCAGCCCATGTCTTTCCGGGGGATGGCCTCGTCGAGGCCCTTCTGCATCAGGAGCGGGCCGGCAAGCCCCACGACGCTCCCCACGCCGCTGAGCAGCAGCGCGGCAATCATCTGCCCCTTATAGCGGCCGATATACCGGCCGCACAGCTTCAGGGACCTTACGTTGAACTTTTCCTTTAAATCTTCGTCGACGTCATAGCGGTTACGCGCCAATGGTTACCGCCTCCTCTTCCACGCTGTTCTGCAGCGCCCAGATGTGGTGATAGTAGCCGCCGTTTTCCAGCAGCTGCTCGTGCGTGCCCATCTCGACGATCCGCCCGCGGTCCAGAACGAGGATGCAGTCCGCGTCCCGCAGGGATGAAATTTTCTGCGCGACAAGGATCTTCGTGCATGGAAAATCCAGGTGGCGCAGCTGGCGCCGGACGTAATTTTCCGTCTCCATGTCCAGCGCGGAGGTCGTGTCGTCCAGAATCAGCACGGCCGGGCGCATCGACAGGGCGCGCGCCAGGGCGAGCCGCTGTTTCTGCCCGCCGGAAAGCCCGACCCCCCGCTCCCCGATCAGCGTGTCGTACCCGTTGGGCAGCTCCCTGCAGAACCCGTCGGCGGCCGCCATCCGCATCGACCGGACGGCCTGCTCCCTTGTCTGGGCCGGGTTGCCGTAGGAAACGTTCGCGAGCACGCTGTCGGAAAACAGAAAAACCTCCTGCGTGGCCATGCCGACGGCGGCGCGCAGAGATGCCAGCGTGTACTCCTGCACATTCTTCCCGTCCAGAAGGACTTCCCCCTCCGAAGCGTCGTACACCCGGTCGATCAGGTTGACCAGCGTCGTTTTCCCGGAGCCGGTCGTTCCCATGATGCCGAGCGTTTTCCCGGGTTCCACATGGAAGCTGACATGGTCCAGCAGCAGCGCCCCGTTCCTGCGGAACGAGACGTTCCGGAATTCCAGCTCGCCGCGCGGCCTCTCCTTCGGGGCGCAGGCCCCGGCATGGTCCACAATGCTGGGCTGCGCGTAAAAGACTTCAATCACCATGCGGCACGAGGCGAAGAAGCGCTGCACGTCGTTAATCAGCGTGCCGAGGTTTTTCAGCGGGTTCGTCAGCGCCCAGGTCAGCGAAGTGAACGCCAGCATCTGGCCGGCCGTCAGGCTCCCGCGCATCATGAAAATGCCGCCCACCAGCAGGGACGTGACGGTAAGCGACTGCGACAGCAGGTCAATGACCGGCTGGAACCGGACGCCCACATACGTCGTTTTTAGGTTTTTGTCCCGGAACTGCTCGTTGCACTCCCGGAATTTCCGCTCCTCGTAGGCTTCCCGCGCGAACGCCTTGACCACCCGGTTGCCGGCGATGTTCTCCTGTGCGACGGTGTTCAGCCGGGAGAGCTTCGCGCGCAGGTCGACGTACATCGGACGGATCTTTTTGGAAAACACATAGGTAACGACCAGGATAAACGGGGTGATGGCCGCCATGCAGAGCGTCAGCGGGACGTTCACGGTGCACAGATAAAGGAGCGTGACGGCGAAAAGCACGACGGAATCCACAATATTGTAGGAAATCCACGCGCAGAAATGCCGGATGAGGTCCAGGTCGCTCGTGATGCGGGTCATCAGGTCGCCGGTGCGGATCCTTCCGAAAAAGCGGTAGTCCTGCTCCTGAATGACGCGGTACATCCGCTTGCGGACGTCGTCCATCATCTGCTGGCTGTTCTTTTCCAGGCAAACGATCATGAGGTACCGCAGGGACAGGCGGAGAACCTGAACCCCCATCATGGCGCCCAGGATCGGCAGCAGCAGATCCGTTTTCCGCGGCGTAATCACTTCGTCGATCAGTTTCTGGGAAAGCATGGGGTTCACGACCAGCATGGCGGACGTGAATGCGGAAAGCAGCAGCCCGACGACGAACAGATGCCGTTTTTTGCCCATGTACTTCCAAAGCCATCTCAGTTCAAACATTGCAACCCTTTCCCCGGACTGGAATCCGACTGTTTTCGTGCCGTTTATTGATTTTTTATCCAGATGGATTATAATCATTTCAGCACCGGAATTCGTGCCAGCGATAGCGTTTTATGTGACAAATCTTGCCGAAAGTGTGATGGACCGTATGATTCAGGGAATGTACGAGACTTTCCGCGACAACGACCGGTTCCCCGCCTTCTGGGAATGCAAAAACGGCGGCTGCCTTCCGCATTTTCACAGCAGCCTCGAGCTGTCCTATGTGACGGAAGGCACCATGGGCGCCATGATCAACGGACAGATTTTTTCCATCCGCACCGGCCAGCTCCTCATGGTGCCGAGCTACACGGCCCACGCCTACCTGGACGGCGATCCGTCAAAATCCATCCTGATTATCGTCCCGCTCGATTTCATTCCGCTTTACGCCCCCCTCTTTTCCAAGAAAGTATTCGCCCAAAGCATCAGCCGGGAAAAATTTCTGAACGACGAAGTCCTGCACTGTCTCCGGATGATTTTGGGGCTCGGTCCGTGCAGCGAGCAGAACGAGAACCTCGTGCGCAGCTACATCTACGTCATCCTCGGCCTCCTGATCCAGAAAATCGGCCTGG
Organism: Oscillospiraceae bacterium; assembly: GCA_022650455.1. Lineage (GTDB taxonomy): Bacteria > Bacillota > Clostridia > Oscillospirales > Acutalibacteraceae > Thermocaproicibacter. The sequence continues at coordinate 219 of JALCPO010000033.1, read as the reverse complement.
CGGACACCCCGAAAGGCCGGTTCCTTTTAAAGGATATTCTGATGTATCTCCAGGACAACTGCCTCCGCCCCATCACGCTGGACTCGCTTTCCTGAAAGTTCGGTTACAGCAAATACCGCTTTTCCCACCTTTTCAACGAGGGCACCGGCTGCCCGCTCACGCAGTACATCGGCTCGCTGCGGGCGCACCGCGCCGCCAACCTGCTGCGGGAAAGCGAGT
>JALCPO010000032.1 GCA_022650455.1 Oscillospiraceae bacterium | reverse complement strand
GACTTGGTCGCTCTCCACCCGCGCAAGCTCGCTCGCCTTTTCATGGCTTTTGGAAAAGCGGTCATAAAATTCGCGGACCGCATCCAGATTTTCCGCGGTAATCTCTTCAAACGCAGAATCCGGGTAAAGCTTTTTGAATTTATTGACATGGTTGCGCTGGCCGCTGTATCTTCTTCCCCGAAAGGAAAGAAGGTCTTGAGTACGGTACAAGTAGTCGAACCAGTCCCGGCTCGGCTGGACGACGGCTTCGGGGTACCGGTTTTGGAGCATCGGCACGGCATTTTTGGGAACCGTACAGTAAACCAGGGGAATCCCCTCTCCCCGGCAGTACCCCTCCAGCTCTTCCATAGCGGCCTTCTGGTTTTCCCCCAAAGGGACCGGAAAGGCGGTTTCTCCGTTCAGGTAGCGGACTTTGAAAATCAGTGTGCCGCGGTAGACGGCAAACTGAGTGTGAAAATAATCCCGCCACATAAAGATGCCGCCGATGGAATAATCGCAGATTCTGGAGCGCTGGAAATGCAAAAAAGGCTTTACCGCCTCAATATCGGTCAGTTTGAGGTCTGAAAAATTCAGCATATTGAAAAAACCTGTCTTTTCCTCTTCTTTTTTGTTCTGCATTTTAATAGTAATTCTTGTTCTCGTTTATTCTATCTCTTTCCACCCGTAAAATCAAGGGCGGACGGCGCTTCTTCCCGGTATTGTTCCAGAAAATTGTGCGGCCCGCCGGCCGTCCGGTAGCCGATAACGGCTTCCAGATTAACGTTTTCCACGCTGTGAAAGATATTTTTGTCGATATTCGAGTTTATCCTGCGGAGCCTTCGAATCAGTTCCTTCATCTCCTGCCGCTTGGAATTTCCCCCGCTGTCGCCCAGGGCACAGTTTTCGGTCAGCCGGCAGGCACATTGGATGAACCGCAGGTCATTGTAGGTGCGCCAGGCGATAATGTCCGCTTCCTTTACCAGATACATGGGGCGGATCAGCTCCATTCCGGGGTAATGGGCGCTGTGCAGCTTTGGCATCATCGTGCGGATTTCCGCGCCGTACAGCATGCTCATCAGAATCGTCTCAATCACGTCGTCAAAATGGTGGCCGAGCGCGATTTTATTGCAGCCGAGTTCCCTCGCCTGCTTGTAAAGACAGCCGCGCCGCATTTTTGCGCACAGATAGCACGGCGAACGGTCCGACTTTGCCACAATATCGTATATCTTCGTGTTAAAAATGCGGATGGGAATGTGCAGGAGTTCCGCATTGTCGAGAATCCGCTGCCGGTTTACGGCATTGTACCCCGGGTCCATGACCAGGTACTCCGCTTGGAACGGAAAGTCGCTGTATTTCTGGAGCCGCTGCACGCACTTCGCCATCAGCATGGAATCCTTGCCGCCGGAAATGCAGACCGCGATGCGGTCCCCTTCGCGGATCAGCCGGTATTTTTTGACGCTGGAAAGGAACGGGAGCCAAATCTGCCTGCGGTATTTTTTGACGATGCTCCGCTCCGCCTGCTCAAATTTTTCCATGCCCTGTCCCCCGCCCCGTCAGGCTGCCGTAACAATCGTCAAAAGCCTTTAAAAACGCGCCGATCTCCGCCTGCGTCGTCCGATGGCTCAGGCTGATGCGCAGCGTGGACAGCGCGCGCCTGCGGTCCTTCGTCATCGCGTACACCGGCCTCGACGGCGTGTTGGGCGCGCAGCACGCCGACTTTGAGGAAAGGCAGACGCCCCTTTCCCCCATCGCTTCCAGAAAACGCTCCGCCGGAACTCCGGAAACGCTCAGGTTCAGGATGAACGGAACGGAGCGTTCCGTACTGTTGATCTTCACGCCCGGATAACGGGAAAGCGCATCCTTCAGCTGCCGGTTCAGCCCGGACACATAACGGTAGCGCTCGTCCAGCTTTTCCGCGGCGAGGCTCAGCGCCGTGGCCGCGGACGCAATCAACGCAAGCGCGGGCGTTCCGCTGCGGAATTCGGTCGTGCTGATCCCGCCGCTGATCTGCGGCTCAAGAAGGACGCCTTCCCTTTTTACCAGAATGCCGCAGCCGTTCAGGCCGTAGAATTTATGCGGCGCGAGCGTCACAAGATCGGCGCCGTCCAGCTTCAGCGGGATCTTCCCCGCCGCCTGCGTGGCGTCCACATGCAGCAGGCAGCGAGGCCGCCCGGCCAGCGCGTCCGCAATCGCGGCGATATTCTGTTTGACTCCGGTCTCGCTGTCGACACAGCACACGGAGACAAGGATGGTGTCGTCCCGGAGCAGGCTCTTGAGCTCTTCCAGATCGACAAGGCCGTCTGTCCCCACGCCGACGAAGTCCGCTTCAAAACCCTGTTCCTTCAGGGCCGCAACCGCGCCGCTGACCGACGAATGTTCCATCCATGTCGTGATGATATGTTTCCCAAAATTTTTGTATTGCCCGGCGGCGCCTTTTATGGCAAGGTTGTTCGACTCGCTCGCACCGGACGTATAGATGATTTCGTCCGTTTTCACATGCAGGACGGACGCGATCTGCGCAGTTGCCTCGTCCAGCCTGGCTTTTGCCGCCGTACCCATGGGGTGCGTGGAATTCGGGTTGGCAATGTAGTCCCGCGAAACGTCGCAGAATGTCCGAAGGGCTTCCGCGCACGGCGGCGTGTTGGCCGCATAGTCAAAATAAATCATAGAACCCGTCTTTCGTATCTGAAAATTTGGAATCCGCTTCCGCTACCATCATACCATACCGGGCAACCGCGGACGTGTCAGGTATGCTTATAATAAAAAATTGCGAGCTGCGTCCGGTCGCGCAGTTCCAGTTTGTCCAGAATCGCGCTGATATAATTCCGAACGGTTCCCTCGCTCAAAAATAATTTTTCGGAGATTTCCCGGTTGGAAAGCCCTTCGGCCACCTGCGTGACCAGCTTGGTCTCCCGTTCGTTCAAGCCGAACGCTTCCAGTCCGCGGTTTCTGCCGCCTGTGATTAGATTCGGGAGTTTTGTGGCGACTTCGTCCCCGAAAACCCGCTGACCCATGTACACCGCCCGGACGGACGGGACGATGCTTTCAAAGTTCTGTTTCAAAAGATACCCTTTGGCGCCGATTTTCAGAGCCCTGACAAGGTATTCGTCGTCGGAAAACGTGGTCAGGAACAGGACCTTCGCGTCCGGATCCCGTTTCAGCAGAATTTCCGCCACCTCCAACCCGGTCATGCCGTCCATGCGGATGTCCATCAGCAGGACGTCGGGATTCAGCTTGCCGTACTGTTCCACCGCCTGCGCGCCGCTGTTGAGCGTGCCGACCACCGTAATGCCGCCGTCCGCTTCCAAAATCGTTTGCAGAGAGCTGCAAACCAGGCGGTCATCGTCCACCACCAGAACCTTCACTCGCTCGTTCCCCCTTTCGGAACGGACAGGAAAATCTGAAAGCCGTTTTTCGTCGCAAGGTTCATCACGCCGTGGAAGGCGTCCATGCGTTCCCGGATGTTTTTCAGCCCGATGCCGTTTTCCGGGTCGTAATTTTTCACGGTTCCGTTGTCGGAAATAACCAGCTGGTAAAAGGCCGGGTGCTCGCGGAACACGATTTCCGCCCGGGTCGCATTGGAATGGCGGGCGATATTGGACAGCGCTTCCTTCACAATGGCGAGAAAGGCGTATTTCAATTTTTTTCCCGGTTCGCTGTCCAGTTCATAGCGAAACTCCAGCTTGCAGAATGGGAAATTTTTCACCAGCTTGTAAACCTGGGCATACAGGTCGATGGATTCATCGTAAAGGTCGTGAACGCCGGCGCGGATGCTGTCCATGGCTTCCGAAAGCGTATCTTTCAGGGTCAACAGGCCGGCGCGCGTTTTTCCTTCTTTTTGGACGGCAAGGAGCGCCCCCACCTGCAAAAGGGAGCTGGAAAGCAGATGCCCGACGCTGTCGTGGATTTCCCGGGCAATGCGGTTGCGTTCGTTCAGGGTGGCGGTTCCGATTTCGGAATCCTGCCGCTCCAGAAGGTCCCGGTTTCGCTTTTCCAGCTTCATGGACAGCTCCTGCGAGCTGTCGCGCAATTCGTTGCGCTCCGTTTTCAGCTTCTCAAGCGCATAGGTCCGGTAGCGGAGCCACAGCCCCAGCAGAATCAAGGCCGCCACAAAAACATCCGTTTCCGACAGCATGCTGCGAAAGAAGGACACAACCGGCACGAGCGAAAGCAAACCGATGTACCAGTGCCGCAGGAACAGGGCATCATATAAAATAAGCGGCAAAAACAGGACGAGCCCCGGCAGAAACATGCTCCACAGCAGAAAACCGGCCGTCAGCGCGGCCCGGATTTCCTCCTTTTCAAAGTAACTCAGAAAAGCCGTAAAGCTCACGGAAAGGATCAGGGGAACCACGCTTCTTCCGAACGCCGGCGTGCAGAAGTAAACGGCGGCGCAGCAAAAGAACAGAACGGATTTGTCGGTTAATTTCATCGGCATGGTCGGCCCGCTTTCTCAAGAATTCACCGGTCTTCCGAAAGGCAGCGGATTTTCCCCTTTATTTTATCATTTCCGGAGCAAAGATACAATCTTCCCCGCCGGATTCCCGGATGATAAAAATGACAATTGTCACCGAAGATTTCTGACTCCCCTCACTTACAAACCGGCCCGGCCCATAGTACAATGAAGCACAGCAACGGCAAGGAGGGTTTTTATGATTATCAGCGTGAAAAATCTCGTCAAGCGGTACGGCAATCTCGTCGCCCTAGACCACCTTTCTTTCGATGTGGAAGAAGGAGAGATTCTGGGCCTGCTCGGCCCGAACGGCTCGGGGAAAACCACAGCCATCAACTGCATCCTTTCCCTGTTAAAATACGACAAGGGGGAAATCCGGATTTTCGGCCGCCCCATGCGGCCGGACGCCTACGACATCAAGCGGGACATCGGGGTCATTATGCAGAACGTCGCGGTGTTCGACGAGCTCACGGTTTATGAAAACATCAACTATTTCTGCGGCCTTTACATTCCGGAAAAGGAAAAGCGGAAACGGCTCGTGGAAGAAGCGATCGACTTCGTCGGTCTGAACGACTTCCGCAGATTCTACCCGAAAAAGCTTTCGGGCGGCCTGCTCCGCCGGCTGAACATCGCCTGCGGCATCGCGCATAAGCCGAAGCTTATCCTGCTGGACGAGCCGACGGTCGCCGTCGACCCGCAGAGCCGGAACAACATTTTGGAAGGAATTCAGCGGCTGAACCGCGAGGGCGCCACCATCGTCTACACCTCCCATTACATGGAAGAGGTGGAGCAGATCTGCTCCCGCATTATCATCCTCGACAAGGGCAAGGTCATCGCCAACGGGACCAAGGAAGAACTGAAAAACATGATCTCGCTGGGGGAAAAGATCACGGTGGAAACTTCCGCGATCCATCCGGAGCACCTCGCCGCCCTGCGCCGCATTCCGGGAGCCGATTCCGTGGAATATGCAAACGGCCTTCTGGTGGTCAAATCCGGAAAATCCAAAAACAATCTGGAAAACGTTCTGGACTTTCTGAAAAAGCAGCAGATCGGCTACGGCAGAATCTACTCGGAGCTTCCGACTCTGAACGACGTATTTCTGGAAATTACCGGCAAGGAACTGCGGGATTAAGGGGGGCTGCAGGATGTTTTTCCATATTTTCACCAACCGCCTCAAGTGCCTTCTGCGCGACCGCATGATGATTTTCTGGACCCTGCTGTTCCCGATTCTGCTCGCGGTGTTTTTTAACATGTCGCTGCGCAACATTGCAAGCTCGGAGACGTTCCGCCCCGTGCCGGCCGCCGTCGTCAATGACGCCGGGTACCAGAAGAACGCAGGCTTCCGTTCCGCGCTGAAAAGCGTCTCCGAAGGAAAAGACAAAATTTTCAGTCTGACGGAAACGACGCGGAAAAATGCGGAAAGGCTTCTGGAAGACGGAAAAATCGCGGGTTACCTGACCGTGGGAGACAAAATCAAAATCGTCGTGAACCGCTCGGATTTCGACCAGAGCATCATCAAATCTTTCGTGGACAGCTACCTTCAAACCTCATCCGCCGCGGAATCCATTCTGAAGGCAAACCCTCCCGCCCGGAGCGGCCTGAGCGCCGGCCTGAGCGGGGAAACCGACTACCTGAAAGCCGTTTCCGGCGGGTCTGCCGACCCGGACCCTTCCCTGAACTACTTTTATTCCCTGATCGCCATGGCCTGCCTGTACGGCGGCTTCTGGGGGATGAAGGAAGTGATGGACATTCAGGCAAACCAGTCGCGGCGTGCCGCCCGGGTCAACCTTGCGCCGGTCCGCAAGCTGAAAACCTTCCTTTCGGGCATGGCGGCTTCCCTTGCCATCGCGTTTGCGGAAATGCTGGTCCTGCTCGCCTTCCTGCGCTTTGCCCTGAACCTGAACTTCGGCCCCAAAGCCGGCCTCGTGATCTTCACCTCGTTCGTGGGAAGCGTGGTCGGCCTGTCGTTCGGCGCGTTCCTCAGCTCGCTCGTGAAAGCGGGGGAAAACATGAAAGTCGGCATCTTAATCAGCGGCACCATGTTCTGCTCCTTCCTGTCTGGCATGATGTATCAGGACATGAAGTATATCGTGGAAAAGAATGCGCCGGTCCTCGGCTACCTCAACCCGGTGAACCTTCTGACCGATTCGTTCTACTGCCTGTATTACTACGACACCTACGGCCGTTATCTGCTGAACATCGGTCTGCTTGGGGCGTTTGTCCTGCTGTTCTGCGCCGGCACCTATTTCGTCATCAGGAGGGAAAAATATGCAAGTCTTTAAGCTGTGCATAAAGGTCCTTGAAAAGAATAAAACGGCCATGCTGATTTATATCTTCATTTTTCTGGTCATCTCCGTCATGATCAGCAGGCTTTCGGTCAGCAAGCCCCAAACCGGCTATGCGGACGTCAAGACGGACATCGCCTTCCTAAGCGAAGAAAACACCCCTCTGGTAAACGGCCTGAAGCAGGAGCTTTCCAAATCCGCAAACTTCGTGACGGTCGCGGACCAGACCGAGGCCCTGCAGGACGCCCTGTATTTCCGCGACGTGACCTACATTGTCCGGATTCCGAAAGGCTTTACCGAACGCTTCCTGAAGGGGGAAAACGTCCGGATTGAAAAAACGACGGTTCCCGATTCCGTCTACGGCGCCTACCTCGACATGAAAATCAACCGGTACCTGACCACGGCGGCCCTGTATGCGAAATACGGCGGCGGAATGCCGCAGAAAAAGCTCGTTTCCCTGCTGAAAAGCGACCTGGATCAGACCGCTTCCGTGACCTTGAAGCCGGAGAAAGTCCGGTCGGCGGAAACCGTTGAATCAGGCGGCACCGGCACCACCTTCACCATGTATTATTTCAACTACTTGGCCTATGTTCTCCCTGCCGTTCTGATTTTCGGCATCGGGGCCATCATGCAGGTTTTCAACAACCGGGACCTGAGCCTCCGGAGCTTCTGTTCCCCGATCACCGCACGAAATTATAATTTTCAGTTTCTTCTGGCAAACATTGTTTTCTGCATCGTGTGCTGGGCCATTCTGCTGATCCCCTGCGCCCTGCTCGACCCGAAACATTTCTTTTCCCGGGCAACGTCGTTCCTGCTGTTAAACTCCTTTGCATTTCTGCTGTCCGCGGGCGGGCTAAGCTACCTGATCGGCAATCTTGTGAAAAACAGGAGCGCCATTTCCGCGCTCAGCAATGTCTGTTCGCTTGGGCCGAGCTTCATCGGCGGGGTATTCATCCCGCGGCTGATGCTGAGCGACACCGTCCTGAAAATAGCCAGCTTTACGCCGACCTACTGGTATGTAAAGGCAAACGAACAGATTGAGGCGCTCGGCACGTTTGACTTTTCAAACCTTGCCTCTTCTTACGGCTGCATGGCGGTGGAAGCCGGCTTTGCCGTCGCCTTCCTCGCGCTCGGGCTGACCGCCGGCAAGAAAACGCGGGTCGCCGGCTGAAAAAATTCTCTTACAAAAAAAGCAGCCGGTCATGAAATGGACCCCAATTGTTAGACATGTGATACAATAAAAACATGTCGAATAGTGAGGTGCAGTTCAGTCATCCGGCTGTTTTTTCATTCAGCAAATGCGGGGAAGGCCTTCCCCGTAGAGGGGGCCGACGACCCGCGTTCCGCCGATCGGCGTTTTCAGGAGCACGGCGCTCTCCCCTTCCGCTTCCACGCGGCCGATCACCGCCGCATTTTCCCCGTAGCGGCTTTTCCGCATACAGCCGACCGCTCTTTCCGCGTCTTCCGGCGCGACGACGGCGACCATTTTCCCCTCGTTCCCCATATCAAGCGGGTCGAGGCCGAGGATGCCGCAGAAGCCCCGCACCTGGGGAGAAACCGGGATTTTGCTTTCGTCCAGCCCGATCCGGCAGACGGCCGCGGAAGCAAATTCATTCAGGATGGTCGCGAGGCCGCCGCGCGTCACGTCGCGCATCGCGTGGATGCGGACCCCGCTCCGCTTCATGGCGTCCACCATCCCGACCAACGGCGCGCAGTCGCTTACGATCGTGTTCTCAATGCCCATGCGTTTGCTGAGGATCGCGGCGTGGTGGTCGCCCAGACTGCCGGAAAGCAGAACGGCGTCGCCTTCCCGGCAATTGGACGCGCCGACGTTGATTCCGTCCGGGACGAACCCGACGCCGGCGGTGTTGATATAGACCCCGCCGGAGCCTTCCACCACTTTCGTGTCTCCAGCGACGATCCGCACGCCCGCTTCCCGCGCCGTCCGGCTCATGGAAACCGCGATCTTCCGCAGGTCTTCCGTGTCCGCGCCTTCTTCCAAAATAAACCCGCAGGTCAGATATTCCGGGTCGGCGCCGCTCATCAGCAGATCGTTGACCGTGCCGCAGACACAGAGCCGGCCGATGTCCCCGCCCGGGAAAAACAGCGGGGTGACGACGAAGCTGTCCGTCGTCACGGCGATTCTGCCCGCTCCCGGCAGGACGGCGGAGTCTTCCATTTTGGAAAGCACCGGGTCGTTGAAGCTTTTCTCGAAAATATCGGCAATCAGCTCGGACGTGGATTCCCCGCCGCTGCCGTGCGCCATGGTAATTTTCATTTTGAACCTCTCCCGCTGATATAATAGTTGTAACAGCTGCCCTCCTGCGACACCATGCAGGCTCCCTGCGGAGTCTGCGGCGTGCAGAGCCGGCCGAACCGCGGGCAGTCCGCGGGAGAAATCGCGCCCGTCAGAACCTTGGCGCAGAGACAGCCCGGGCTGAAGTTGCAGTCTTCATCCAGGCCGGCGCTTCCCGCGTCGAAGCGGGAATATTCTTTCCGCAGCATGAGGCCCGACCCCGGGATGGTTCCCATCCCGCGCCAGGCGGCCGCGCACGGCTCAAAATACCGGCGGATCGCGCGCCGCGCTTCTTCGTTTCCGTTTTCCCGGACGGCGGACGGGTAAAGGTTCATTACCCTCGGCCGTCCGCGCAGCTTCACCAGCGCGTAGATCGCATCCAGAAGCTGCCCGCCCTCAAAGCCCGCCACGACGAACGGAATGCCGTATCGCTCGGCAAGCGGCTGATAGATTTTGCATCCGGTAATCACGCTGACATGCCCCGGAGCGATGAAGCCGTCCACCCCGCCCTGGTTTCTGCAGACCCAGTCGATGACGGGCGGCATAATTTTCAGAGAGGTCAGCAGCTTTAAATTGCCGATCCGCTCGCTTTCCGCATCTTCCAGCAGGGCCGCGTAAACCGCGGAAGTTGTTTCAAAGCCGACCGCCGCAAAGACATAGGTATTTTTGGGGTCGGACTCCGCCAGCCGGAGCGCATCCATCGGCGAATACACCATCCGCACGTTTCCCCCGGCCGCCTTCGCGTCGTTCAGACTCATCCTGCCGCCGGGGACCCGCATCAGGTCACCGAAGGTGAGCACAACCGTTCCCGGCCGCAGGCTCAGCTCCACAAGGCGGTCGATATAAGCCGTGACCGTGACGCAGACCGGGCAGCCCGGGCCGGAGATCAGCCGGATGGCCGGGGAAAGCATCCGGGCGATTCCGTTTTTGGAAATTGCGGCCGTGTGAGTGCCGCAGACCTCCATCAGGCGGACCGGAGGCCCGTCGTAATTTTTCAGAAAGGGACGGACATCCGTCATAGCTCTTCCAGTTCCCGGAACAGGCTCCGCAGAGAATCGTTCTCATTCTGCGAGAGGACCTGCAGGATGCAGCCCGCGTGCACCAGAACATTGTCACCCGGTTTCACCGGAACGAGCCCCGCGTCCGCTTCCACCGTGTTTCCGCTGAAATCGACCGTGGCTCTTCTTCCGTCTATTTTTAAAACTTTGCCGGGCAAAGCAACGCACATGCTGATTCCTCCATCTTACAACCGCTTAAATTTATTCTTTCCGATTCGCGCCTACCCACGCCTGTCCCAGGCAGATTCCGCCGTCGTTGGACGGGACTTCCCGATTCACGTAGACCTGGAAGCCGTCTTCGGTCAGGCGGTCGAAACAGTCCTGCAAAAGCAGCCGGTTCGCAAAGACCCCTCCGCTTAAAGCAACGCGGTTTTCTTCGCTCTCCGACCGGATGATCCGGCAGACCTGCTCCACCATCGCGGCCACGGCGCGGTGGAACCCAAGCGCCGCCGCTTCCCGGTCCGCGCCGCGGCGCGCCGCGTCCAGAAGCTGACGCGCAAATCCGGTCTGATCGGCCAGAATGCATCCGTCCGCCGCCCGACTCAATTCAAAAGAGAACGGGTAAGGCTTTTTCTTCTTTCCGGCCGCCTCGGCCGCCGCATTTTCCAGCGCAATCGGGCATTCGCCCTCGTAGCTGTTCTCCTGCCGGATCCCGAAAATTGCCGCCGCCGCGTCAAACAGGCGGCCCATGCTGGAGCACCCGAACGTATTCACCTGTCCCGCGAGGGCCGCCGCAACCAGGGGGAATCGTGCGCTCCCCGACCGCTCCCCCGCGGCAAAGCGGTATCCGTCCGCGGTAAGGGCGGCGTTGCGCGCCGCCGAATCGCCGCCGCAGAGCGTGATGCGGCTCAGATGCCCTCTCCGCTCGAAACCGGCGCCCCTGCAAAGCAGGAATTCCCCTCCCCATACGGTTCCGTCCGTTCCGAAGCCCGTGCCGTCAAACACGACCCCGATGCATCCGTCCAGATGATGTTCCGCCATGACGGAAGCCGCGTGGGCATAGTGATGCTGGACCCGGATCAGACGGGCCGGCAGTTTATCGGCCTCTTTCCGCGCAAGGACGGTTGAAAAATAGCCGGGATGCAGGTCGCAGGCAACCGCCCGGGGGAAAATTCCGAAAATCCGTTCCATCCGTTCGAGCGACGCCCGGTAATTCCGCACGGCCCTGTAACTTTCCAGGTCACCGAAATACTGGCTCAAATAAGCGCGGTCGCCCGTCAGCAGGCAGAAGCAGCTTTTCAGGTCCCCGCCCGCCGCAAAAACCGCCCGGTTGGAAGGCCCGGCAAGCAGGATCGGCAGGGGCACATATCCGCGGCTTCGCCGCATGACCTGCGGGGCCCCGTGAAAAACGCGGGAAACGGAATCGTCCAGCGGGGTCCGGATCTCCCTTTTATTATAAAGGACGCCGTCAAGATACGGGGAATCAAGGGCGAAAATATCTTCGTCCCGGATCAGGATCGGCTCGGAAGTGAGATTCCCGCTCGTCACGATCAGCGGCCCGCATTCCTGTGTCAAAATCTGGTGCAGGCCGGTGTACGGCAGGAACGCGCCGATGAACCGGCTTTCTCCGCTTACCCCTTCGCAAAAGGGCTCGGCCTTTTTGCGGAGAAGCACGATCGGCCTGGCGGCGGAACGAAGCAGTTTTTCTTCCTCTGCGCCGACAAAACAGGATTCGCGCACGCTCTCCACCGTGGGATACATGACGGCAAACGGCTTTTTTCCCCGGCCCTTCAGAAGGCGGAGACGGGCCACAGTATCCTGATGGAACGGCGAACAGACGAACTGGTAACCTCCGACGCCTTTCAGGGCGAGAACCGCGCCCCGGTTCAGCAGGGCCGCCCCCTTCCGCAGGGCCTCTTCCTTCCCGCAGGACGAACCGTCGGAGCCTTTGTAAAGGAGCTGCGGGCCGCAGTCATTGCACGAAATGGTCTGGGCATGCCGCCTGCTCCCCTTCCGGTACTCTTCCGTGCAGGACGGGCACATCGGGAAATCGCGCATTGACGTGTTCTCCCTGTCGTACGGCAGGGAGTCCAGAATGCTGAACCTCGGCCCGCAGGACGCGCAGCTGATAAAGGGATAACGGTACCTTCGGTTCCCGGGATCGGCAAGTTCCCGGCTGCATTTGCCGCACATGGGGAGATCGGGGGGAATCAGGGGTGTTTCCCTTCCGGCGGACGGCTGCTCGCCACTCTCCGCGATGCGGAAGCCGTCGAACACCCGGTCTTTCACCGTTTTTGCGTCAATTTTCAGCACGGAAGCGCCTTCCGGCGCACCGGCTCGGAGCAGGCGGATAAATTCCCGGACGGAGTCTTCCCCGCCGGACGCGTAGATTTCCACAATCCCGCCGCCGTTGCGGACAAGGCCGGAAACGCCGGCCTGTTTGGCCAGGCCGGCAACAAAGGGCCGGTATCCAACCCCCTGTACAATTCCAAATACCGTAAGAAAAACGGTCATTCCAGTTCTATGCTCTCAATCTTTTCTTCTCGTCCGATGGCTTTTTTCCGGGATTTCGCGAGAAAATCCGCGGTCTTCTGAGGATCGTGCACAAATTTCTCTCCTCTCCCGGTTCGGAACGTTCAGGAGGCGTTTTTGCTCTCCGCCTCCGGTTTTGTGAAAACATCCGTCTTCTTTTCCGCCCCCGGCTGCGTATAGGCCTGCTTCATCGAAAGGCATTTCTTCGGGCAGCTTTCCACGCAGCAGCCGCACTGGATGCAGCTGAAACGGCTGATGGCCCAGCTTTTCTCCTTGCGGTCCACCCGGATGGCACCGGTCGGGCACTTGCGGGAACACAGCCCGCACAGAATACAGGCATTCATGTCGTTCTCAATATGGCCGCGGGTGCGTTCCGGGTAAATTCTCGGCTCCTGCGGATACAAACGCGTCACCGGTTTGGAAAACAGATTGCGGAACTCGGTCTTTGCAAAGGAAAACAAGCTCATCTTTCTCACCTCTCGGTACAGCTGATGCAGGGGTCGATGGTCAGGATCAGGATCGGCACATCGGCGAGCTGGGAACCCTTGAGGGTTTCCAGCATTGGGGGAATGTTCGCGAACGTGGGCGTGCGGACGCGGAAACGGTCCAGAAACTTGGTTCCGTTCGCCTTCACATAGTAACACGCCTCGCCGCGCGGCTGCTCCACACGCATCATGTATTCCCCTTTGGGAAACCCTTTGACGGGAACGGCAAAGTCACCTTCCGGAATTTTCGCCGCGGCCTGGCGGATGATGTCGATGGACTGGAAAATCTCCTTCACACGAACCACGGTGCGGGCATAGCTGTCTCCGATGTTGCTGGTAATCGGCTCAAGATCGATGTCCCCGTAAGCCGCGTATCCGGTCGTCCGCATGTCGTACTGCACGCCGCTGGCGCGCAGGAACGGCCCCACCGCCCCGAAATCGCGCGCCTGCTGTTCGGTGAGCACACCGACGCCATCCAAACGGGACCGGACGGCGCCGTCGTTCAGGAACGTGCCGGTCAATTCTTTCAGGTCCTTTTCCATCCCCGCGAAAATATCGAGGAAGGACCGGATCATGCTGTTGTCCATATCCTTGCGCTGACCGCCGATCTTGTTGACGGAAAAGATCACGCGGCCGCCCGTGGATGTCTCGAACATGTCGAGGATTTTTTCGCGCATCCGCCAGGACTGCATGAACAGGCTTTCAAAGCCGAACGCGTCGGCCAAAAGGCCCAGCCAGAGCAGGTGGCTGTGGATGCGGGACATCTCGCACCAGATGGTGCGCAGATACTTCGCCCTCGGAGGGATCTCGACCCCCATAATATGTTCGACCGCCTCGCAGTACGACATGCCGTGCATGAAGCTGCAGATTCCGCAGATCCGCTCGGCCACATAGACGAATTCGTTAAAATCCTTTTTCTCCACCAGCTTTTCCAGGCCCCTGTGCACGAAGCCGATGGAAGGAATCGCCTCGACGACTTTTTCGTCTTCCAGAACCAGGTCCAGATGAAGAGGCTCCGGCAGGACCGGATGGTGGGGGCCGAAGGGAACCACACTGCGCGTACTCATTGGCTGTCTCCCCCTTTAAACGGCGTCTTTTCCGCGGTGCGGTACAGGTTGCCCTTGAAATCGACCGTCATGAACTCAATCGGGACGCCGAAAAGATCGTGAATTTCATTCTCATAAAAATACGCGGGCGGGAAAATGTGGCTGATGCTTTCCACCTGGGTGGAATCGCCGACGGTAAAACGCAGGTGCAGCAGATCGTAGCCCTTCCCGAAGGAATACGTCAGCTCGTTTCCGTCCTTGACCCGGGTGCTGCACATCTGAACCAGACGGTACCCGCCGCTTTTCAGTTTGGTCGCCTCTTCCAGCAGATTCTGCACGTCGACGGCGACCAGTTTTGTTTCCGCCATTCTCAAGCCCTCCCCGCAGCGGGCCGAACCGCCGCATCCATTTGCTGCCGCTTTTTGTCAAGCAGGACAACCGCCTTTTGGACACCGTCGATAATCGCTTCCGGCCTTGCGGCGCAGCCCGGCACGTAGATGTCCACCGGGATGACTTTGTCCACGCCGCCGAGGATGTTGTAGCATTCCTTGAAAATCCCGCCGTCGCAGGCGCAGATTCCAACGGCAACGACCACCTTCGGGTCCGGAATCTGGTCGTAAATCTGTTTGACCACGGGCGCATTCTGGCTGTTAATCCCGCCCGTAATCAGGAAAATATCGGCATGCTTCGGATTTCCCGTATTGATTACGCCGAAGCGCTCCAAGTTATAAACCGGTGTTGTCGTGGCCAGCACTTCGATATCGCAGCCGTTGCAGCTGGAACCGTCATAATGCAGCAGCCACGGTGATTGAGACATTTTCATGGTTGCACGTCACCTTTCCTCAATGAATCAAGCGGACACAAAGAAGGACCAGCAGGTTGACCCCGCCGAAAACAAGCGTGACCAGCCAGGCGGAACGGAACATTTTATCCCACTTAACCCGCGGGAATACATTGTCGACCAGGATTTCAAAGAAATAGCACAGCAGGCAGACAAGCACCGCCAGCGGGATGCTCCACCACTCCCGGTTGATGACAAACAGGGCGATATATCCCATCAGAAGGACTTCCTCATACCATTCCGCAAGCTCGATCAGGGCATAAACGTTGCCCGTCAGGTCCGTCGTCGTGCCTTTCACCATTTCCTGGTGCGCGTGGTGCGACGTGCTGAGGTCGAACGGGGATTTGCGCAGCTTGATGGTCAGGATGAAAAGGAACCCGAGGAACATCCCCGGCAAATACGCGACCGGGGAAACCCGCGTGCCCACAATCTCGTCCACCATAAAGCTTCCGGTCACTTTGTAAAACCCGATCGCCGCCAAAAGGAGCATCGGTTCGGAGCACATAATCTGGAGCAGTTCCCGCTGGGTGCCCATCGCGCTGAACGGCGAATTGGCCGAGCAGGCGGCCATAATGAAGAACACTTCGCCAAGCGTCATGGCGAAAAACGCGAGCAGAAGATCGCCGCCGGCGAAAAACAGGCATCCGGTAAAGACGGAAAACACAAAATATCCGCCGACAAGAAACGTCTGGAGTTTATTGACGACAAGAGACTGCTTGCGGAACAGTTTGGCAAGGTCGTAAAACGGCTGCAGCAGCGGAGGACCCTGACGGCCCTGAAACCGGGCCGTCACCTTGCGGTCTAAACCGGAAAGCAGGCCGCCCGCAAAGGGAGCGAGCACCAAAAACAGAATCACTTGAAGAGTCTTTTGCCACACCATCAGAAAGCACCCCCGATCGCAACGGTCATCAGAATAACGATCACGGCGGAAGCAAGCGCCAGCGAGGGCTTCAGAAGTTTCTTCTCACCGAAAATATCCTCGAAATACCAGTTTGCAAGATACATTTCCTTCTTTTGGCCGAAGGAATCCACAAACGTGCGGTCGTCCCCTTCGTTGACGCCCGCCATATAGGCCAGGGACGGCTTGTTCTGCTTCCCGAAGGTGAGCAGGCGCGCCGTGACCGGAAGGACAACGATCATGCACAGCATCAGCAGCATGATCGGGATATCGCCGCTGCTGATAACGGACACCGCGGCCGTATGGAACATCCGCATTAAAATCGGCCGGACCAGCCCGCTGGAGATGACCGGGAACAAGACGCAGAGCACGACGACAAGCCCGGCCAAAGTCCCCATGGACACCCACTCGCCCTTATGTACCGTATCGGGATGCCGTTTGGAACCGTGCGAAACGGAAATCAGCTTTCCAAGCCATTTCGACCAGTAGAACATGGTGGAACCGCTGCCGAACGCGAGAAACAGAATCAGAAGGAAGCTGTTGGAATCCACAAAGGACTTCAGCGCCGCCCATTTCGCAATCAGCATTCCGAACGGGGCGAGGAACATGCCGAAAATGCCGATGATCATCACAAAAGCGAGCTTCGGGAGCCGGACGATCAGGCCGTGCATGTCCTCGATGTTGCGGCTGCCGGTACTGTTCTCAACAGCGCCAACGGAAAGGAACATGAGGGATTTCGCAACGGCGTGAAAAATCATCAGCAGGATGGCCGCCCAGGCCGCCTCATACCGGCCTACGCCGGCACACGCGGTAATCAGCCCGAGGTTTGAAATTGTGGAATAGGCGAGCACCTTCTTGCCGTCGCTCTGGGAGATGGCAAGCAGCGACGTGGCAAAGAAGGTGAACCCGCCGACCACGGTGACCATTGTGCCCGCCGCGTTTCCGCAGAAGAGCGGCGAAAGGCGGATCAGCAGATAAACGCCCGCCTTTACCATCGTTGCGGAGTGCAGCAGGGCGCTCGTCGGCGTGGGAGCGACCATGGCCCCAAGCAGCCAACCGGAAAACGGAAGCTGCGCGCTTTTGGTCAGCGCGGCAAAGGCCAGCAGAGTGACCGGGACCAGCACGAAGACACCAGCGGCCCCTTTCGTTCCGAAACCGACAAGATCCTGAATGTTGGCCGCGTGAAGGGTCAGCGTGCTGTACACGATCGCCAGCGAAAAACCGACCCCGCCCAGCAGGTTCATCCACAAGGCGCGGAACGAATTGCGGATGGAAATTTCGGACTGGTTATATCCGATGAGCAGAAACGAGCAAAGCGTGGTGATCTCCCAGAAAAAGAACATCCAGGAAAGATTCTCCGAAAAGACGAGCCCGAACATCCCGCCGAGGAACACGAACAGCATCGACAGAAAAAAAGAAGACCTGTCCCGGTACTCGGTATGGTGTCTGTGGTAATCTTTCATATACCCGATCGCGTACAGGCAGATCAGGCTTCCGACGACACCGACAATCAGGCACATGATAATCGTGAGGTTGTCGACCGTGATATGGGGCCTTCCCTCGATACCCCGGCCGGAAAGCTCCAGCCATACGATCGGGAGCGTCCCGGCCGCCGACAGCAGAAGAACATAATACTTTTTGTAGCGGATACCGAAATAAAACACGACACCCATCAGAAAGACTTCGCCGAAAAGGATGGCGGCATTCCAAACGGGCGTTTCAATCAAATAGGAATGGCTTGTTCCGCCGGACAGAAATTTAACGGTAAGACCGATTACGGCCGCCACAATCAAAATGCAGCTCGCCGCAACAACCCCATCCCGCGCCCTGCTCTGTTTCTTCATCCGTGAAAGGATAACAGCTGCAAGGAAGGGGAAAAAGATCAGAAAAGCAACTACCCCCATACATACCACCGTTTCTTTTTTTGTTCTGGAATTGACATCTGCGCCGTAAAGCCCGGCCTTCCGTTTCTTCGCGCGTCATCCGGCCCGCTTTCGGGGCAGGCGGCCGACCCGGTCGCGGCCGAAAAGCCGCGGCGCTTTTTCCATCGGTGCGGCACCCCGCGGACGCGCAAAAAAGACGGAACAACCGCATTCCGTGAAAATAAGCCTTTTGATTCTCTCAACCTGCCTTTGCGATAGATTTTTGTTGTGCAACCGGGAAAACCATATTTAATAAAAGCTGTCTCGGCCGCACCATCGGAAGGGCGGCTGGGTTTCAACGCACTTTGTTATAATAATAACACATTTTATCCGATGTACAATAGCCCTCGGACATTTTTTCGGAAAAATGTGTTATAAAATAAATATTTTCTGTTTTCCATCGGGCGGGACCGGTTCTTCAAAAGAAAACCGATAAAAAAACATCCTTCCCATATTGTCAAGAATATCAGAAACTTTAATTCTCAACAACCGTCAAAACAAAATCTTTATGATTTTTTTATGTCGTTTTTGGGATGAATCATGTATAATAGGTCTGATAAATAATTAACATTCGCTTTTTAAAAACAAGCACGCGGCGCAGAACCGGTTTTCCCTCATATTTTCAAAAGGGAGGAAGCACAGAACCCATGCAGAACAAATCGACCGTACTGGTAGCTGAAAACCAAGCGCATGCCGGCGACCCGGTATGCGCGACGTTGAAGGCGGGCGGATACCGCGCCCTGACGGCTGAAAACGGCAGCACGGCAATTTCCATGATCGCGTCGCATTGTCCCGATCTTGTACTTCTGGATTCCGGGCTCCCGGAAACGGGCGGGCTGGATGTTCTGCAGACTGTCCGCAAATGGTCGGAAATTCCCATCATCGTCTTTGCTTCGGACCAGGGCGGCGAGGACGAGGAGGTTAAGGCCCTCGACATGGGTGCCGACGATTATCTCATGAAGCCGTTCGGGTCCTCGGAATTACTTGCGCGCATCCGCACGGCGCTCCGGCACAGCATTAAAATGGAAACAGGGGAAAATGTCTCCGCAGGGTGCCTTCGGCGGGGCCGGCTGACCATGGATCTTGCGCGGCATTCCGTGACCGTGGGCGGCCGGAAGATACATCTCACCCAGAACGAATACAAGATCGTCCTGCTCCTTGCAAAACACTGCGGGCAGGTTCTGACCTATTCTTATATTATTGAACATGTCTGGGGCCATTTTGCGGCCGACGACCGACAGATTCTGCGAGTCAACATGGCGAATATCCGAAGGAAGATGGAGCCGAATCCCGCCGAGCCCGAGTATATCGTCACGGAAATCGGCGTAGGCTACCGGATGAAAGACAACCCGGGGGACGGCCTGGACCAAGACAATTCTCTTTCCATATGACAAAGAAGTGCAGAAATGTGCTTTCATATTTTAGGAGGAATTTTTATACTATGAAAAAAGCGAACAAAATCAGCATTCTCGGAGCCGGCAATGTGGGAGCGACCATTGCCTATACCCTCACATTGGAAGGACTTGCCTCGGAAATCGTTCTGGTTGACATCAACAAGAACAAGGCAAAGGGCGAATCCCTGGACATTATCCAATGCACGGCTCTCTGCCCGTCGGTGAACATCTATTCCGGCGAATACTCCGACATCGAGGGCTCCGATATCGTCATCGTGACCCTCGGGTGCGCGCGCAAGCCCGGTCAGTCCCGGATCGACCTTGCACAAGGCAACGTCAACATCATCAAAAGCGTTATGCCTCAGGCCGTCAAATACGCCCCGAACGCTATTTACGTCGCCGTCAGCAACCCGGTCGACATCATCACCTATACCACTCTTAAAGTAACGGGCCTTCCCGAAAACCATGTGTTCGGCTCCGGGACGCTGCTGGACTCCGCGCGCCTGCGTGAAATGATCGCCAAACACGTCAATGTGAACCCGAAAAACATCCACGCCTATGTGCTCGGCGAACACGGCGACTCTTCCATGGTTCCATGGTCCCTGACCAGTATCGGCGGGATTCCGATGGATATTTATATGAACAGCATCCGGAAAAAGGATACCCGTTCTGCCGCCCTCGACCATGACAAGATCGTCGACGACGTCCATAAGTCCGGCGGGGAGATCATCCGCCTGAAGGGCGCCACATTCTATGCGATCGCCGTTTCCGCCACAAAAATCTGCCGCAATATCCTGCGCGACACCAACTCCGTCATGCCGCTTTCCGGGCTGCTCCACGGGGAATACGGGTTCGACGGCATCTGCATGAGCGTTCCGTTTATTCTCAACCGCGACGGCATCGTCAACAGCGTGACTCCGCCCCTGACGGACGCCGAAATGGAAAAGCTGAAGGCAAGTGCTTCCCTCCTGAAAGATACGATTGCCAAGCTCACTATTTAAAATCAAATAAAGTAACGAAAGGATTTTGGTTATGGATTACGCAAAGGTATCCCTCAAAAAGCATTACGAGTGGAAAGGCAAGATCGAAGTGGTCTGCCGCGCGCCGCTGAAAACCCGCGACGACCTTTCCCTGGCCTATACCCCGGGCGTTGCACAGCCCTGCCTGGAGATTCAGAAGGACGTCAGCAAAAGCTACGACCTCACCCGGCGTTCCAATCTCGTCGCCGTCGTGACCGACGGCTCGGCTGTTCTCGGGCTCGGAAATATCGGCCCGGAAGCCGGCATGCCGGTTATGGAAGGCAAATGCGCCCTGTTTAAGGCGTTCGGCGACGTGGATGCGATTCCTCTCTGCATCCGTTCCAACGACGTAGACGATATCGTGAATACCGTGCGTCTGATTGCCGGCAGTTTCGGCGGCGTCAACCTGGAAGACATCGCGGCGCCCCGCTGCTTTGAAATCGAAAAAAAGCTGAAAGCCTGCTGTGACATTCCGATTTTCCACGACGATCAGCACGGCACGGCGGTGGTCACGCTTGCCGCCATGCTCAACGCCCTTAAGCTGACCGGTAAGAAAATCGGGGAGATTAAGGTCGTGACCAGCGGCGCCGGAGCAGCCGGTATCGCGATCATCAAGCTGCTGATTGCGCTTGGTCTGAAAAACGTCATCATGTGCGACCGCCGCGGTGCCATCTACGAGGGCCGCGAGGGTCTGAACCCGGTCAAAACGGAAATGGCGGCCATCACCAACCGCGAAAAGAAAAAGGGCACGCTGGCCGACGTCCTGAAAGGCGCCGACGTGTTCATCGGCGTTTCCGCGCCGCACTGCGTCACGCCGGAAATGGTCAGGAGCATGAACAAGGACCCGATCCTGTTCCCCATGGCGAACCCGGTTCCGGAAATCATGCCGGACGAAGCCCGGAAAGCCGGCGCCGCTGTGATCGGCACCGGACGCAGCGACTTCCCGAACCAGATCAACAACGTGCTGGCGTTCCCCGGAATCTTCCGCGGCGCGCTCGATGTCCGCGCTTCCGACATCAACGATAAAATGAAGATCGCCGCGGCCTACGCGATCGCTTCCTTCGTCACGGACGACAAGCTTTCCCAGGACTACATCATTCCGAGCGCCCTGGACCGCAGCGTAGCTTCCGCTGTTGCCAAGGCCGTCGCGGACGCCGCGAGAAAATCCGGCGTCGCGCGAATCTGAATCCGAACATTCACAGTTCTGTCGGCCGCGCCCGGATCGGGCGCGGCCGGTTTGCTGAAAGGCCCGGCAGCGCCGGGTTTTTCGGCTTTTTTAGTCAAAAGCTCTTGACATACTTTGTTTCACATGATAAAATGAACAAGTCAGTTTGCGAGAGTGGCGAAATTGGCAGACGCGCAAGATTCAGGTTCTTGTGAACCATTTAAACGTTCATGAGGGTTCAAGTCCCTCCTCTCGCACCAGGCAAATTGATCGAAGGAAGTCGATTGCAATGCAGTCGGCTTCCTTCCGTTTCTATAATAAAATTGGAAAAGCGGCGCACATCACAAGCAGACGTTTCGTGTATCGAAGGAATCATAGAATTCAGACGGATTTGCCAGCGAAGAGCCCCATGAGGACACACGAAAGTGATGTAAATACCGCTTGGAGACCGCCCGTAAACCGCTTGATATTACTGGATTGATACAAGTCCTATCCTTTCACTCCGACCAGACCGGGTCCGGATGCAATTCGCGTTCGGACTTTTTTCTTTTGG
>JALCPO010000031.1 GCA_022650455.1 Oscillospiraceae bacterium | reverse complement strand
ACCCCCGACCAATTATACGCCCATGTGTCGCAGGGAACCCCCGTTCTCTGCTGGGCGACGATCGGCATGCTGAATACGCGGGTCAGCGCGACCTGGAAGGCCGCGGACACGGGCGAAACCGTCAAATTTATGCTCAACGAGCACTGCGCGGTGCTGGTCGGCTACGATACGAAAAAAAAGACGGTCACGCTGAACGACCCGTGGAAAGGGATCGTCACCTACTCCATGGCGCTGTTTGAAACAAGGTACCGCCAGCTTGGGAAGCAGGCGGTGATGATCGCCTGACCGGCCGGGCGCGACTTTCTGCCGCGCGCCGCGGCAGGATTTCTTCCGGCGCCTCACCGATTTGCTTCGCGGGCATATCCTGATAATAAAACATTCGGCGCAGCTCCCCGCGAGCCGGGTCAGCCGCATGCGGCAGCGACGCCGCTTTCGGACATCGGCCTCATTTCACCGGACGCGGAAATGCCCCTGAAAACATTTCCGGCGCCCGGCGGATTTTTTGTGCGGGGAATGCTCCGCAGCCCTCCGCCGGAGCGAGGAGTTTCCGGTTTCCCGTATGACGGAATCCGATGGGGAAATACTAAGGAACGTTCCAATCCCTTACAAAATTTTACGAAAAAGGAGTGGCTGAATATGGGAAAAGGAAAAAAGGGCGCGAGCGAGATGCCCATCGGGTTGATGATGTCGCTTGCCATGCACCAGGACGCGATGAAAAACTTCAGCCTGCTGGATGACGAAAAGCAGAAATCGGTTATCCGCTATGTGGAGGATTCGCAGACCGGCGCAGAAGCAAAGACCCGCATTCTCAACGCGGTGGATCAGCTGGAAAAAGGAAGCACCGGATTTATCGGCTAAAAAACGGCTTTCCGCCGGCGGCGGGCGGCCGAAAAAGGATTTTTATTCATAAGGGAATTCTGTAACACAATGAAACAGACGCCATAAAATGTTATAGAGAAACAAGATACCACTGATCGTGTTAGGAGGATGATTTTATGGATAAAAGCCACGCCGATCCCGGTTTCCCGGCGGAATTAAATCCAGGAAATATCAAAGAAGCCGTATGCATCAACGCCATGCGTGTTTACGATTCGTGCAGCAGCAAGGAATATCTGGAAGACCGCAGAGTCTACTTTACGCCCGACAAACATGAGCTTATCGAGCAGGCGACCAATGTGCGCATCCGCGGCGCGGAAGTCATCAAAGTGCTGATACATCTGGAGCCGGTCCCGTTCAACCAGGGATTCTATGCAGTGGATCTGAATTTCTTCCTGGATGTATGCCTTGACGTATTCCCCTCGCAGGCCCCCTGCCCGACGGTCGTCCACGGCGTCTGCACAGCCAACAAGAGAGTCATCCTGTTCGGCAGCGAAGGCAACGTGAAAATGTTCGTCTCCGGCGCCAACGCGGAAGAGCCCAACGTTGAAATGTCCACCGGAAAGGTCCTGCCCAAAGCAACCTGCATGGTATCCGAGCCCATCGGGCTTTCCGCAAAAATCTGCGACCGGCCTCCCCAGGGCTGCGACATCTGCAGCAGGATTCCCGAAAGCATCGGCAGGCTCTACGGCGCGGAATTCGACTACGGCAGCAACCACGCCGTCTACGCGACCATCGGCCTCTTCACCATCGTGCAGCTGGTCCGCACCGTCCCGCTGCTGGTTCCGACCTATGAATTCTGCATCCCGGAAAAAGAGTGCCCGCCCACTTCCGACAGCCCGCGCGAAATGTTCCGCCGGATCGAATTTCCGACCGACGACTTCTTCCCGCCCAATGTCGGGGACAGCTGCCCAAGCGACGCGGAAAAGGAAAAAGACACGGATACGGAAACAGCTGCCGATTAAAAGCTGAACCCCGCCTGAAACCATCAGGCGGGGTTTTTGTCGGTAACGGGTCAGCGCTTTTCCAGCCGGGCAAAATTCGCCATGAGCTTCTTCGTTCCGGACCGATCGAAGGCGATTTCCAGCAGCGTGTCGTTCCCCATCGGGGCGGCGGAAAGCACCAGCCCGGTGCCGAACGTCCGGTGGAACACGCTGTCGCCCGCCCGGAACGCCGGGGCGGCCGCCTTTTTCGCGGCGGGCGCGGCGAAACCGAAGCTGCGGGCCGACGCAATGGACGCGCTGCGGACGACATTGGAAGAAACCGGAAGGACCGTGCCCGCTTCCGGCTTTTTCCAGTCGTGCGAACGGCTGAACGCCACCAGGTCCTCGGGAATCTCCTTCAGAAACCGCGACGGCCGGTTGCGCTGGCTGCTGCCGAAGATGACGCGGCTGTCGGCGTTCACGATGTGCAGCTCCTCCCTTGCCCGCGTAATGGCAACATAGGCGAGGCGGCGCTCCTCCTCGATCTCCTGCGGGTTGAACAGGACCTGCACGCCGGGGAAAATGCCTTCCTCGAACCCCGGCAGGAAAACCACGGGAAACTCCAGCCCCTTCGCGGAATGCATCGTCATCATCACGACGCTGTCGGACGAGGCGTCGTAATTGTCGATATCCGTCAGAAGCTGGACCTCCGCGAGGTAATCGGACAGGTCCCCGCCGCTGTTTTCCTCGGAAAAGCGGATCAGGTGCGAGGCAAGCTCGTTGACGTTGTCGATGCGGTCCTGCGCGTCGTTTTCGCCGGAAGCCGCCAGCGCCTCGATGTAGCCCGTCTTTTCGAGCATCAGGCGGTAAAGCTCTTCCAGCGCCATGCCGCCGGACGCGGCATCCGAAAGTTCCCGGATCATTCCCGCAAAATTCATCAGCTTCTGCGCGCTGCGTTTGAGCGGCTCGAACTCGTCCGCATGCTGCAGCACATGGAACAGCGGTTCGCCGACATTCCCCGCAATCTCCAGCGCCTTCGCCACGGTCTTGTCGCCAATGGCGCGTTTCGGGCAGTTCAGGATGCGGAGCATCCTGGTCTCGTCGTTCGGGTTGCTGATGACGCTCAGGTACGCGATCATGTCGCGGATCTCCTTGCGGTCGAAGAACCGGTGACCGCCCAGGATGCGGTGCGGGATCGAGGACTTGGTGAAAACCCGCTCCAGCGTGTTGGACTGGGAGTTCATGCGGTAGAGCACGGCGAAATCGGAGAATTTTCGCCCCGCCGCCGTTTCGTCCAGGATCGTGCGGACTATGTAATCGGCCTCGTCCTGCTCGCTGGCGGAAGTGTGAACGTCGATCTTCGCCCCCCGCGGGTTTTCCGTCCAGAGCGTCTTCCCCTTCCGGTTCTCGTTGTTCGCGATCACGGCGTTCGCCGCGTGCAGGATCGTCTTGGTGGAACGGTAATTCTGTTCCAGGCGGATCACCTTCGCGTTCGGGAACGCCTTTTCAAAATTCAGGATATTTTCAATCGTGGCGCCGCGGAACTGGTAGATGCTCTGGTCGTCGTCGCCCACGACGCACAGGTTGCGGCGCTTCTCCGAAAGCAGTTTGACGAACAGGTACTGCGCACGGCTGGTGTCCTGGTACTCGTCCACCATGACATAGCGGAAACGGTTCTGGTAATACTCCAGAACATCCGGATTTTTGCGGAAAAGCTCGATGGTGTTGAAGATCAGGTCGTCAAAATCCATGGCGTCCGCTTCCCGCAGGCGCTTCTGGTACAGGCGGTACACCTCGCCGATCTTCGCCAGGCGGGGGTCCGTCCCGGCGGCCCGGTAATACTCTTCCGGACCGATCATGCCGTCTTTTGCGTGGGAGATTTCCGACAGAACGGCTTTATAAGGGATCTTGTGGTCGTCGACGTTCAATTCCTTCTGGCATTCCTTGACGAGGCGCTTCGTGTCGTCGGCGTCGTAAATGGTAAAGCGCTTGGAATACCCCAGTTTCTCCGCGTCGCGGCGGAGCATGCGGGCGCAGGACGCGTGGAATGTGGAAGCCCAGATTTCTTCGCCGTCCGGGCCGAGGATGGCGGCCAGGCGCTCTTTCAGCTCGTTCGCAGCTTTGTTGGTAAACGTGATGGCGAGGATCCGCCACGGCTTGCAGGGATCCACCGCCAGCGCCGAGCGAAGGGAATCGGGCAAAGGGCGGTCCTGTTCCAGGCACTCGGACGCAGCGGCGAGCGTCTCCGCATCCAGGCCGGACACGTCCCGGCTGCGGTAAGCGTCGCCGTAGCGGACCAGATTGGCGGCGCGGTTGACCAGCACCGTGGTTTTTCCGCTTCCCGCCCCGGCGAGGATCAGCAGCGGGCCGTTCACCTGAAAAACAGCCTCCTGCTGCCTGTCGTTCATCCGGGAAAACTCTTTTTCCAGGATTTTTCTGCGCAATTCAATGATTTTTTCCTGACTCCATTCCGTCATGAATCCACCGCCAAAACAAAAGATTTCACGCAAACTGATTTTCATTCTGTTTTCATTGTAATCGATTCGGGGAAAAATAGCAAGCCGCGCCCCGGCGGGAACCGGACAGCAAAAGCCGCACGTCAGGCGGCGTGCGGCAAATCGGGATGCTTCAGAACGGGCGCGTGCTTTCCAGAAGGCCCGCGGCGCGCCAGACGGACTGCGGGCCGCCGGCACAGCGGCGGACGGACCGGACCGCGGAGCCGGGACTCAGGCAGGACACGGCGGCGGCGATCGCCGCGACGACCTCTTCCGGGATGCCCGCCTCGACGGCCGGCGCTCCGGTGCCCGCCGGGGCACCCTGCGGAGCGTGCGGCGGAACGGGCTGCGGATTCCCCGAACGGAACAGCCGGCTCTGAAGGGAACGGACCGCCGCGCCCTGACTGCGGACGGCGCGTAGGATGAGAACCAGCAAAACGAAAAGCACGGCCAGAAGGCCGATGATCCATGCGTAATTCATGCTTCTATCCCCCGTGTTGCCAATCAATCGTTTTCGTCGGTTTTATTATACCCGCCCGGGCCCCCGATTGCAAGAAAGGCCGCCGCTTTTTGTTTTTTCTTGCATACGGGGCGGTTTTTCATTATAATAAGAAGGATAAAAAAGGATGTGAGATGGGACGCCGTGACGAACGATGAATTCCGCAGGTCTTTCCGCTTTTCGTTCCACAGCAACCTGGGGCTGGCGGTTTACAGCTGCGGCGTGCAGAAATGCGGCCCCGGCCACGCCTGGGGGCCCGCGGTGCGCGACCACTACCTGATCCACTGCGTGATCTCCGGGCGGGGCGGCTTTTCCTGCCGGGGAAAGCGGTACCGCCTCTCCGCCGGAGACGGATTCGTCGTCGTCCCGGAGCGGATCGTTTCCTACGCGGCGGACCAGGACGACCCGTGGGAATACTGCTGGGTGGGCTTCAACGGCGCCGACGCGAAGCGCCTGATGGACCAGACCGGCCTGCTGGAACGCGAGCCGGTCTTCCACTACGGCGACCGGAAACCGGAAGACCTGCTGATGGGCATCTGCAACGCCCCCGGCTCCGGCCCGGGGCGGGAAGCGCGGATGGAATCCGCCCTTCTGCTGTTCCTCGCCGCGCTGATGGACCGGTTCGGCAAGCCCGCCGAGCCGCGCGGGAACGGTTACGGGTACGTGCAGAAGGCGATTCAGTATATCGACTACAATTACTCCGGAAACATCAGCGTCGCAAGCGTTGCGGCAAGCGCCGGGATCAGCCGGAGCCACCTGTACCGCCTGTTTATCCAGTACGTGTCCATGCCGCCGAACGAGTACCTGATGCGCTACCGCATCAGCAAGGCGGCGGCGCTTCTGGAAAGCGGACGCCTGACGGTCGGCGAGGCTGCGTATTCCACCGGATTTTCGGACCAGCTGTATTTTTCCCGCGTCTTTAAAAAATATATGGGGGTGCCGCCGAGCCGCTACATGGCAAACAGCCTGGTCCGCGGCGGCGGGGAGGAACAGAATGAGCGAAGCAACGGATAAGATCATGGAGTGGTCCCGGCAGATCGGCAGTTCCAGCGCCGTGGAATGGGACCGTCTTCCCGAGATTTATTTATACATGGATCAAGTGCTGACGTATATGGACAAACAGCTCCACCTGTACGAGCGCGACGAAAACGACTGCCTGCTGACTTCCAGCATGATCAACAACTATGTAAAGGACGGGGTCCTGCCCCGGCCGGAGCAGAAAAAATATTCGCGCGAGCACCTGGCCATCCTGACGGTCATCTGCATGCTGAAGCAGGTGCTCTCGATTCAGGACATTGCCGCCCTGATCCGGACGCTGCTGAAAAGCGCCTCACCGAGCGAGATGTACAACCGGTTCTGCACGGCCCAAACGGCGGCGCTCCGGGACGTCTGCGAGCGGGTGGAAAAAGCGGCCCCGGAAGGGGAAGCGGAGCTGACCCGCCTCGCCATTGAGCTTTCGGTCGAGGCAAACGCCCGCCGCACCGCTTCGGAACGGATTTTAAGCGAGCTGGCGGCCGCCGAAAAAAGGCGGGAGGATGCCCGGCGGGAAGCGGAGCGGGGAAAAGACCGAAAGAAATAGCCGGAATGGAATTCCGCGGGGCGGCCGCCCTGCGGGATATTTTTTTGCCTTTCGGAAGATTCGCTTTAACCATAATTTCAGAATTCACATAATATGGGGATGTGAACTTGAAGGAGGGGGTTATTCCATGTGTGGAATCGCAGGCTTTTGTGACTATCAGGATGACTTTACCGATGAGGCGCCGTTTCTGGGACGCCTGGTCCGAAGGATGGGCAATACCCTCCGGCACCGGGGCCCCGACGAAAAGGGTATTTTCCTCTCCGGCCACGCCGCGTTTGCCCACCAGAGACTCGCCGTCGTGGACATTGAAGGCGGCAAGCAGCCCATGACGGCCTACGTCGGCGGATACCGCTGCACCGTCGTGTACAACGGCGAGCTCTACAACAGCGACGAACTGCGCCGGGAGCTGGAAGCCGCGGGGTATCTGTTCGAAACCCACAGCGACACCGAAGTCCTGCTGAAATGTTACCTGCATTACGGACCCGAATGCGCCAAAAAGCTGAACGGCATCTTCGCCTTCGCGGTGGACGATGAAAAACGGGGCTGCTGCTTTCTGTGCCGCGACCGGTTCGGCGTGAAGCCCCTGTTTTACGCCGTGGTCGGCGGGCGGCTGGTGTTCGGCTCCGAAATCAAAGCTCTGTTCGAATACCCCGGAATCAACCCCGTAATCGACCGGCAGGGCCTCTGCGAAGTATTCGGCCTCGGGCCCGCAAGGACGGCCGGGGTCGGCGTATACCGCGGAATCCATGAAATCAAGCCGGGAGAATCCGCGCTCTACGACAAAGGCGGCCTGCACCTGCGCCCCTACTTCAAACTGCAAAGCTACGAGCACCCGGACAGCTACGAGGAAACGGTGAAACACGTGCGCGACCTGGTGGAGGACGCCGTCACGCGGCAGCTCGTCTCCGACGTGCCGCTGTGCACGTTCCTTTCCGGAGGGCTGGACTCCAGCGTCATTACGGCCCTCGCAGCGCGGAATTACGCGGCGGGCGGCAGGAAACTCTCGACCTATTCCTTCGACTTTGCAGGAAACGACCGGTATTTCCATCCGACCGCGTTCCAGCCGGACGCCGACGCTCCCTGGAGCCAAAAAATGGCCGAATACTGCAAAACGGATCACAAGGTCCTGATCTGCAACAACGTCAGCCAGGCCGACTGTCTTTACGATGCCGTCGACGCGAAAGACCTTCCCGGCATGGCCGACGTGGACTCGTCGCTCCTTTATTTCTGCCGGCTGATCAAGCGGGAGCACGTCGTCGCGGTCAGCGGAGAATGCGCCGACGAAATCTTTGGGGGATACCCGTGGTTCCATAAAAAAGAGGCCTTTGAAGGCCACTGCTTTCCCTGGTCGCCGGATCTTTCGATCCGGACCAATCTGCTGAAACCGGAGATTGCCGACGCCCTGGACATCGGGGAATACGTCAACCGGAGGTACGAAGAGTCCATCGCGGAGGTTCCCGTCCTCGAGGGCGAGGACCCGCGCGAAAAGCGCCGCCGGGAAATCTCCTTCCTGAACATCCGCTGGTTCATGTCCACCCTGCTCGACCGCAAGGACCGGATGAGCATGGCGAGCGGGCTGGAGGTCCGCGTGCCCTACGCCGACCACAGAATCGTAGAATACGTGTTCAATGCGCCGTGGTCGTTCAAAAACCACAACGGCGTGGTGAAGGCTCTGCTGCGCGATGCCGCCGAGCCGTGGCTCCCTGAGGACGTACGGATGCGCCGGAAAAGTCCTTACCCCAAAACGCACAACCCCGGCTACGAAAGCCTTCTGCGGGACCGCCTGACGCGGATTCTGGAAAACGACGAGGAACCGATCCACGCCCTGATCGACAAAAAGCGGGTGGAAAAGTTTCTGGGTGAAAAATCGGACTACGGGAAACCATGGTTCGGCCAGTTGATGGCGGGTCCCCAGATGATGGCCTACCTGATTGAAATCAACTACTGGCTGAAGAAATACGGAGTCCAGATCGAACTGTAAGCGAAAAGGGGTCCCCGCCGGGCGGGGACCCCTGAGTCGGCCGCATCCGGCCCCAGCAGACGCGGCTTTTCAGCAAATCTGTGGAATCTTCCGGACGATCTCGTCGGTTTTCATGCCGCGGGAACCTTTGACCAGAACGGCGTCGCCCGGCGCAAGGATGTCTTTGAGCGCCCCAAGCGCCTGCGCGTTGTCCGCGCAGACACAGCAGTCCACGCCCCGCCCGGCGGAACGCGCCCCCTCGGCAATGGCCGCGGCTTCCTTCCCGACCGTGACGAGCACACCGACGCCCGCTTCCGCGGCAAACCGGCCGAGGTCGAAATGCGCCTGCCGGGAAAGGTCGCCGAGTTCGAGCATATCGGCGAGCACCGCGACCCTTTTTCCGCCCCGGAACCCGCACAGCACGCCGATGCTGCTTTTTGCGGCGTCCGGGCTCGAATTATAGGAGTCGTCGATGACGGTGACGCCGTTCACCTTCCGGATCTGCATCCGCATGGCGAGCGTGCGGTACCCTTCCAGGGCTTTGGCCGCCCGGGCGGGCGGAACGCCGAGCTGCGCGGCCACCGCCAAGCCGGCGAGGGCGTCCAGCACGCAGTGCATCCCCGGAACCGGGAGGCGGAGCTCCCCCGGTTCGCCGGAAGGGGCAACGTACCGGAACGCGGAGGACTCCGGTCCGATGCGGACGTTCTCCGCGCGGAAATCGCACCACGGCCGCGTGCCGTAATAAACGACCTGAAACGGAAGCCGGCCGCGCAGCGCCGCCAGCATGGGGTCGTCCCCGTTCAGGAACAGGACCGAGCCTTCATGGAACCGGTCGGTGATGTGAAGCTTTTCCTTCAAAATATTGTCCTGCGTTTTCAGGTTGCCGATGTGCGAAAAACCGATGTTGGTCACGACCGCGTAATCCGGCGCGGCGACCCGGGCGATGCGGCCCATTTCGCCGAACTCGCTCATGCCCATTTCCACAACGGCCGCCTCGTATTCCGGTGAAAGGCGGAACATGGTCAGCGGCAGCCCGATCTGGCTGTTCTGGTTTCCTTCGGTCTTCATCACCTTCCGGCCCGCGGAAAGGGCGAGCGCCGTCATTTCTTTGGTCGTCGTCTTACCGACGCTTCCGGTAATGCCCACCACCGGGCCGGAAAACCCGGCGCGCCACGC
The DNA here is from genome assembly GCA_022650455.1 of Oscillospiraceae bacterium. GTDB lineage: Bacteria > Bacillota > Clostridia > Oscillospirales > Acutalibacteraceae > Thermocaproicibacter. The sequence continues at coordinate 12,404 of JALCPO010000031.1, read as the reverse complement.
GGCCGCGATGCTCTGCAAAGCGTCCCGCGTATCTTCTACGGCGATCCACACGCCGTTTTTTCCGTCCCGCCCGGGTTCCTGCGTCAGCGTCGCCGCCGCGCCCGCCCCGAACGCCCGGCCGATGTAGTCGTGGGCGTCCGTCTTTTCCCCCACGATCGGCACAAACAGGGCGCCGGGCTTTACTTCGCGGCTGTCCGCCGCGACGGATGTCACTTCCGTTTCCGGCCTGCCGAGCAGGATCTTCCCGCCGCAGGCCCGCGCGATTTCTTCCGCCGTCATTCTCATGGATCCCGCCTCACAGTCTTCCCGCGAGGACGTCCGCGACGACCTCGCGTTCATCGAGATGGTATTTCACGCCTTTGATCTCCTGGTAATCCTCGTGCCCTTTTCCGGCAAGGACGATGATGTCGCCGTCCTGCGCGTTCTCCATGCAGTATTTGATGGCCTGCTTCCGGTCCGGGATCACGACATATTTGCCGGTCGTCTTCGCGATTCCGACCTTGATGTCGGCAATGATGTCCATGACGTCCTCAAAGCGGGAATTGTCCGCCGTAATGACGGAAAGGTCGGCAAGGCGGCCGCTGACCTCGCCCATTTCGAACCGGCGGGAACGGTCGCGGTTCCCCCCCGCGCCGAACAGGCAGATCAGGCGGTGAGGTTGGTACTCGCGCAGGGTTTCCAGAATATTCTCCATGCTGAGGGCGTTGTGGGCGTAATCAATCAGCAGCGTATAGTTTCCGGGCACGCTCACGGGCTCCACCCTGCCTTTGACCCGGACCGTGTTCAACCCGGTCCGGACCGCATCCTCCCCAACCGGGAAATGCAGGCAGACGGCAGCCGCGGCCAGCGCGTTGTAAATGCTGAACCGGCCCGGGATGCACACGTCGACGCCGTATTTTGCGCGGCCGTCCATCTCAAAATGGACGCCGAGGTAACCGGGGCGGGAAATCAGCTTTTCGCCCGAGGCCCGCAGCCGGGCCTTCCGGCTGAAGCCGTAGGTCTCGACCGCGCAGGTATGCCCCGCGGCCACACCCTGCCAGTTCGGGTCGTCGATATTGAAAATTCCCGTTTTGCACCGGCGAAACAGCAGGCTCTTGCACTGCATGTATTCCTTGATGCTCTTGTGCTCGTTCCCGCCGATATGGTCGGGGGAAAAGTTGGTGAAAAGGCCGTAGTCGAAGACGATGCCGTCCACGCGGTGGTCCCGGATGCCGATGGACGAGGCTTCCAGCACGGCCGCTTTGCAGCCGGCGTCCGCCATCATGCGCAGATACTTCTGAACATCGTAGGATTCCGGCGTGGTATTGTCCGTCTGAATGACTTTTCCGCCGACCACGGCACCGATAGTCCCGATGATGCCGGTCTTGATGCCCCCGGCTTCCAGAATGGAACGGATCATGTAGGACACCGTCGTTTTGCCCTTGGTGCCGGTAATCCCGACGACGGTCATCCGCTCCGCCGGATGGCCGAACCACGCCGCGGAAATCGCCGCCATGGCGGTGCGGGTGTCCCGGACCAGGACCAGCGTGGAGCCGCCGTGCTCCACCGGCCGCTGCGCAACAACGGCGGCGGCGCCCGCCGAGGCCGCCCGGCCCGCATACTGATGGCTGTCCACCGAAGAACCGCGAAGGCAGATGAAAAGGCTCCCTTTTTTCACCTTGCGGGAATCGTAGACCACATCTTCTATTTCCACATCGGTCGGGCCGGTGCAGGTGCACGGCAGCCCTTCCAGCAGGTTTTTCAGCAGCATAGGAATTTCCTCCCCTGTTTCTCGGAACGCCCCGCGCGGAAGCGGAGCGTCAAAATTTGTTCCATCATAGCATCGCGCAAGACGGGACCGGATACCGACGGCCCGGATGGAAAAACAGCCCAAAAATATGTTTGGACGAACGGCCGCCGCCTATACGTCTTTCATCTATGTTTCCGCAGGGGGAGCAACCAATACTACGATATCGTAGTATTGTAAGATACGGGATTTCAATCCGCGCTCCCCGTGTGGAAAGCGATGCTTTCATGAAAAGCCGGGCGTCCGAAGGGAAAGACATCTTCCCACATAAAACGGGCGGCTCCGGGTATGATGATACAATAGATCGAACGGAGTGTCAATCAAATTGCATGCGCGCGGCAACCTTTGGCGCGGCCCTGCGGAAAAATCACGCATAAGGAAACCACCGCGGGGAATAGTATGGAAAAAAGGGCGGTCATGGGAAAAGCCCTGCTTTGCACCTTTTGACACTTTCCCTGTTCTGTATATTTTTTTTACTTTGTATGAAATTTGTATAGATACAAAAACAGGGAAATATGGTATAGTAAGTTTAAAAGAGGTAGTAACCGGAAGGGCAGACGCGGCCCTAAACCTGTACAAGAAGGAGAGAATGATATGGGCACGATCAATGAAAAACTGGAAGCTTTCGGATTAAAGCGAGTGCTGAATTACCTGGACAGCAATCCGCAGGAAAATGTGCCGAAAACCATTGCATGGCTCCGGAAATTTGACAAAGATAATTTTTACAAGAACACTTACGATATGATCGACGAATTCATGAGCGATCCCAACAACAACTGGAACAGGCTGATTTCCAGCCTTTACACGGATATTGACGACGGCGTAAGGCGCAAGCTGTTCGAGAATTTTCTGATCCACTCCGCGATTCTCGGGTGCCAGCGGAAAAACCGGCTGGAAAAGAAATACGACTGCAACATCCCGTGGGCGATCCTGATGGACCCCACGTCCGCCTGCAACCTGCACTGCACGGGCTGCTGGGCCGCGGAATACGGCAACCGGCTCAACCTGAGCTTTGAGCAGCTCGACGACATCGTCCGGCAGGGCAAGGAGCTTGGCACCTACATGTATATCTTTTCGGGCGGCGAGCCGCTGGTCCGGAAAGACGACATTATCCGCCTGTGCGAAAAGCACAACGACTGCGAATTCCTCGCCTTTACGAACGGGACGCTGATCGACGAAAAATTCGCCGACGAGATGCTCCGCGTGAAGAATTTCGTGCCGGCGATCAGTATCGAGGGGTACGAGGAGCAGACCGATTTCCGCCGCGGAAAAGGCACCTACAAAAAAGTGCTGGAAGCGATGAAGATTCTGCGGGAAAAGAGGCTTCCGTTCGGCGCGTCCCTTTGCTATACCAGCAAAAATGCCGAAAACATCGGCAGTGAAAAATATTTCGATTTTCTGATCGATCAGGGTTGTAAGTTTGCATGGCTGTTTACATACATCCCGGTGGGTGTAGACGCCGTGACCGACCTCATCGCCACGGCGGAGCAGCGCAAATTCATGTACAACCAAATCCGGAAATTCCGCGCGACCAAGCCGCTGTTTACCATGGACTTCTGGAACGACGGCGAGTATGTGAACGGCTGCATCGCCGGGGGGCGCTGCTACCTGCACATCAACGCAAACGGCGACATTGAGCCGTGCGCTTTCATCCATTACGCGGACTCGAACATCAAGGACAAGACGCTGCTGGAGGCTTTCCGTTCCCCGCTGTTCATGCAGTACCGCCGCAACCAGCCGTTCAACCACAACATGCTCCGCCCCTGCCCGCTGCTGGATAACCCGGGCCGCCTGAACCAGATGGTGAAAAAATCCGGGGCGCAGTCCACCGACCTCACCCATCCGGAGGACGTAGACGCGCTGACCGCCAAGTGTGTGGACGCGGCGAAGGATTGGGCAACTGTGTCGCAGGACATCTGGGAACACAGCGAGGGCCGTGACCGCGCCGTAATGAAAGAGAAGAAGGAAGCCGCGGAAAAGGCCGCCATTATGGAAAAAGTACAGAAAAAGCAGAAAATTTCCTGACCGGTTTTTGAAAAAATCCCTGCGGAGCATGAAACGCTCCGCAGGGATTTTTTATAGGCCGAGCTCCCGTTCCGTCTGCCGCAGCAGGGCGACGCGCCTTTTGTAATCCGGCAGGATTGCCGCTACTTCCGCATAAAAACGCGGGCTGTGGTCCTTCCGGCGGATATGGGCCAGTTCATGGACGACGATGTAATCCACCGCTTCCTGCGGCAGCAGGGCGATGCGGTAAGAGAAGCAAAGCCGGTCTTTCCCGCTGCACGACCCCCACCGCGTCACCGCGGACGTAATTTTAACGCCGGCGGGCACAACCCCCATGATCCGGGCGTATTTCCGGATGCCTGCGCAGGCGAGGTCCCAGGCGCTTTTTGCAAGCTTTGCAATCTCTTCCCGGGAAAAAGAACGGGCCGTCTCCTTTTGCTTCCGCCTCAGGCGCACGTGCTCTTCGATCCACGCTTCATGCTTTTCCACAAAAGCCCGCACTTCCGCGTCCGGAAGAAGCGAAGGAGCCTTCACCAGAACGCGAAGATCTTTTTCGACCGACAGGGAAATCGTTCGACGCCGCGATCTCCGAATCTCAACAGGATATTTCATTCCGTTCTCCCGGCATTTCCGGGCGGCGGCAGGATCTTCCGGGGCCCTGTCCCGCGCACCGCCCAAAGATGCAGATGGGAAACTGTTTTTTCCGGACTGAACGCGGGCCGCTCTGCGGAGCGGCCTTTCCGCACAGGATTCATACCGTTTCCCCTCTCCGCAAGTATGACAAAAAGCAGCGCAGAAAAACTCTGCGCTGCCTGATGCTTCTTTTAGTGAACCAGGCTCTTGATCTCCTCGGCAAAATTGTCCTGCCGTTTTTCGAGGCCCTCGCCCCGCTCGAAGCGCGCAAAGTCCACGATGCGGATTGCCCCGCCCAGCTTTTTTCCCGTCTGCTCGGTGAGCTGCCGGATCGTAAGCTTATCGTCGCGGATATACGCCTGATCGACCAGGCAGACCTGCTCGAAGAACTTACGGAGCCTGCCCTGAACGATTTTATCGGCGATTGCGGCCGGTTTGCCGGAATCGATGACCTGCTGTTTCAAAATGCCTTTTTCGTGGTCGACGACATCCGCCGGCACGCCCGCCTCGTCCACGTACTGCGGGACAATCGCGGCGATCTGCATGCAGACATCCTTGGCATACTCCTTGAACTCCGGCTTTGCGGCAATCTCGGGAGTTGTGTCGAACTTGGCGAGCACGCCGATCTTTCCGTCGGCATGGATATACGCGCCCACAACGCCGTCAAATTTTTTGAACCGGCGGATTTTGATGTTCTCCCCGATTTTCAGGATTTTCTCTTTCAGAATGGCGTCGATCGTCTCGTCGGAGCCAGCCGCATTGGCATGCAGCAGAGCCGCGACATCGGCCGGGTCGGATGCGAGCACCGTGTCGGCGCACGTTTTGACGAAATTTCGGAATTCCGCGTTCTTGGCGACAAAATCCGTTTCCGCATTGACCTCGATCACGACGCCGGCATCCGCGGCACCGTTCACCTCCGCGTAAGCGATTCCTTCCGCGGCGATGCGGCCCGCCTTCTTTGTTGCGGCGGCAAGGCCCTTTTCGCGCAGAAAATCAACCGCCTTATCCATATCGCCGTCCGCCTGGGACAGCGCCTTCTTACAGTCCATCATGCCGCAGCCGGTCTTCGCGCGAAGCGCCGCGACGTCTTTCGCTGTGAAAGCCATGTTCCAATTCCTCGCTTTCCTGTTCCTGTTTCAGAAATCCGGTTACTGTGCGGCTTCTTCCGCTTCCTCTTCCTTCTCTTCGGCGGCGGCCGCTCCCATCTGGCCTTCCTTGCCCTCGATAATGGCGTTCGCCATCGTCTGGGAGATCAGCTTTACGGCGCGGATAGCATCGTCGTTGCCCGGGATGATATAGTCGATCTCGTCCGGGTCGCAGTTGGTGTCGACAATCGCGATAATCGGGATGTCCAGCTTTCTCGCTTCGGAAACCGCGATCCGCTCTTTGCGGGGGTCGACGATAAACAGAGCGCCGGGCAGGTCCTTCATGTCCTTAATGCCGCCCATGAATTTTTCGAGCTTCTCGATCTCGAGCTTCAGCTTGCCGACCTCTTTTTTCGGCAGAAGATCGAACGTTCCGTCTTCCTCCATGGTTTTCAGCTGGTTCAGGCGGTCGATCCTGCGGCGGATCGTGCGGAAATTCGTGAGCATGCCGCCCAGCCAGCGCGCATTGACGTAAAAAGCCCCGGCGCGCTCCGCTTCCGTGCGGATGGATTCCTGCGCCTGTTTCTTGGTCCCGACAAACAGGACGGACTTGCCGTTCATGGAAAGGTCGCGCACAAAATTATAAGCCTCTTCCAATTTGCGAACTGTTTTCTGCAGATCGATGATATAAATCCCGTTGCGTTCCGTAAAAATATACGGAGCCATTTTCGGGTTCCACCTTCTGGTCTGATGGCCGAAGTGGACGCCCGCTTCCAAAAGCTGCTTCATCGATACGACTGACATAAATCAATCCTCCTTGGTTTTTCCTCCGCCGTGCGTTTGTGGGCGATAAAACCCGCGGATGCGGGCACCGTTCGCCTGGCAGCGGCGTGCGTTTTGCGAAGAATATTATACCATAAGAAGCAAAGGAATACAAGTCCGAAATTGCCGGGGGCGGGCCCGGCGGGTCCGTCTTCTCCGGGCGGCCGGAAAATGCGCTTCCTCAGCTCCCCGTAATGACGCCGCCGTTCACATGCAGTACCTGGCCGGTCACATAGGAAGAGTCCCCGCACGCCAGATACACATACGCGGACGCCAGCTCCGAAGGCTGGGCGGCGCGCCCCATCGGCACATCCCGGCCGAACTGCGCCACCTTCCCTTCCGGGAAGCTGGAAACGATGAGCGGCGTCCAGACCGGTCCCGGCGCGACCGCGTTCACACGGATCCCCCGGCCCACGAGCGACAAAGCGAGGGAACGGGTAAACGAGACGACGGCGCCTTTTGTCGCGGAATAATCCAGCAGCGCCGGGCTGCCCTGGTAGGCGGTCACCGAGGCCGTGTTGATGATGGACGCGCCCTGTTTCAGATGCGGGACGGCCGCTTTCGTCATATAAAAACAGCTGAAAAAATTCGTCGCAAACGTGTCCGTCAGCTGCTGCGCCGTGATGTCCTCGATCCGATTCTGCGGGAACTGGACGGCGATGTTGTTGACCAGGACATCGATATGGCCGAAGGCGGCGACCGCCTGGCCGACGACCTGCCCGGCGGACGCTTCCTGCCTCAGGTCGCATTTGACCAGAAGGCACTTCTTCCCCGCCGCCTCGACCAGCTTTGCCGTCTCCAGCGCATCGTCCTGCTCCTGATAAAACGCGATCACCACATCCGCGCCCTCTCTGGCGAACGCCGCGGCGGCCGCCTGCCCGATTCCGCTGTCCCCGCCCGTGACAACGGCGACCATTCCGTCCATTTTTCCGGAACCCCGGTATCCGTTCTCCGCCGTGAGCGGCTCCGGCACCATCTGCTTCTGTGCTCCCGGCTGCCGGCTCTGGTGCTGGCCGGGAAAACCGGACGGTCTGCCCGGGGACGGTTCCCAATTGGAATTCATAAAAAACGACTGCCCTTCTTTTTAAAATTTGGAACGCAAAAAGGTTCCTGCAGTCTATTTTCTCCGTTTCCCGTCCTTTTATAACGCCGGACCACCGCACACGGACGGTACGGCGGTCCGGTTTTTGGATTTCATTTCCAATCCGCCTCCGTTCAGCCTTTCCAGACCTCCCCAAAAAATCCGGAATCGGAGGGGAGCTCATCCGCCCGGTACAGATGCGAAGTATCCCCCAGTGCCTTACAGCGGAAATACGCTTCCCCCTTCCGCCTTTCTTCGGTGACGAGCGTCGTGACGGAAGCGGGCGCCACAAAAAAGCCCTGCCACAAAACCGGAGCGGCGATTCCCAGAAGGTGCGAAAGAATTGCAAGCTGCGCGCCCAGGTGGCAGAAAAAGACAACCGTGTCCGTATTGCCGCGCTCCGTGCGGTAAAATGCTCCGCTGCGCCGGTAGCCGTACTTTGCCAGAACCCGGTCGATTCCCGCTGTGACGCCGCGGTAAACCTGTTCGACATCCCCGGTCTGCATGAGCGGGTCGCGGTACCATTCGTCCTTGTCGTACAGTTTGCGGCGCCCGGTCCAGTAGCTTGGCATCAGATCCCAGGCAATCCGTTTTTCGCCGGTGTCCGGGTCGAGAATCCAGCCTGGAAATTCCCGGAGCCAGTCCAGCACAACAGCTTCCCGGCGCAGGCGTTTCAGCGTGACGCCCGCCGTATCCCGCGCGCGGCCGAGGGGCGAGCAGTAAAAATCCCGGACCTCCAGCCGGGTGATGCGGTCCGCCAGAAGTTCCGCCTCCCTCCAGCCCTTGGGCGTAAGCGAGTCGTGTTCGTAGTCCGGGTCCCCGTGACGAATAAACAGAAGTTTCATAATGTAATTCTCTCCGTTCTTTCTTGAATGTCCGCAAAACCAAAGAAGCGGTTACGGAAGGGAAAGGCTCCGGACCGCGTTGCTGATCAGCGGGACCACCTGCTTTTTACGGGAAACCACATCGTCCAGGAATATGCCGCCGTCCGGCGCGTCCGCCCTGCCGAAAACGGCCCGCGGCAAAGAGGCGCTTTCCGCGGCGTAAAGGACGAGCGAACCGTTGCGCACAAGATCCGTAATCATCAGCAGCAGGAAGCTGTAACCCTTTTCCTTCCGCGCCCGCTTCATATAATCCAGCAATTTCGCACGCGCATGCTCGGCGTCCGAAGAACTTCCGGAATTGATCTGCCCGATCCCGATTTTGTGTTTCCCGAACGCATAGTCCTTGAAATCGTAGCCGACCACTTCTTCCGGGCTCATCTCGTTCAGGACGGAACCGGCCTGAAACATCTTTCCGACGAAATCGTCCGTATCGATTTCCGCGATCCCGGCCAGGCGGGACGCCATCTTGGTATCGACATGGGTGGATGTCGGCGATTTCAGATTCAGCGTATCGGAAATAATGGCCGCGTACAGCAGCCCGGCGACTTTTTTGGCCGGTATGATGCCGTTTTCAAAATACATGGACGCGACCAGGGTCGCCGTGCTTCCGACCGTGTCGTTCCGGAAGAAAACCGGGCCCGCCGTCTGGATGTCGCCGATCCGGTGATGATCGATGATGCCGAGGATTTCCGCCTCGTCGATGCCGTCCACAGTCTGCGACTTCTCGTTGTGGTCCAGCAGGATCACTTTTTTCCTCCGCGGGGAAATCAGATGGTAGCGGGAGATGAACCCTTTGATAAAGCCGTTCTCATCCACGACGGGATAGCTCCGGTACCTTGTCTGGATCATCCGGTCGCGGATGGAGTCGATGAAATTGTCCAGGCGGAAGCAGACCAGATTCTTTTCCGTCATGACATAACCGACCGGGATGCTCTGGTCGATCAGGCGTGCGGCGGAAAAGGTGTCGTAATTGGTTTTCAGGACGACGCAGCGGCATTCCTTCGCCAGATTCAAAACGTCCTGGTCCGCTTCGCCCCCGCAGGTGAGGACCAGGCAGCTGATGCCGGACCGGATAGCCCGGACCTGGCTCTCCTTCCGGTCGCCGATCAGGACGATGTCGCCCTTTTCCAGAAACGGGCCCATGTGCTCGGGCATCATGGCGGCGACAACGACCTTGCCGGTCAGGCGGAATTCCTTCTCGCTGCCCACCAGAAGATCCGCCTTCAAGGTCTCCACAATGTTGCGGAGAGGAGCACCGCTCGTGGAAAGGATGTTGTTTTCCAGCGTATCCATATAGTTTTCCGTAATGTCCGAGAGCGTTATGATGCCGAGCAGCTTTCCGTTCTCGTCGGCCACCGGGAGGATTCTCCGGTTGTTCATCTGCATGATATGCCATGCCGTCTGAATGGAAATATCTTTTGACACGGGATTGATTAGGTCGATGTTGAGGTCGGAGACCTGGGTCTTCACCGTTTTCAGAAAAGCGGGCGCTTCCACGCCGAAATACTTCAGCACGAACTCCGTCTCCCGGTTGACTCCGCCGATGCGGACGGGAACCGCGCGCACGCCGAGTTTTTTCTTCAGCTCCGCATAGGCGATACAGGAGCAGATGGAATCCGTGTCCGGATTTTTGTGACCGATAATATAAACAATTTCATTCACTGACATTCCCTCCGTTTGACTTCCCGAATGGCCATGGGCTTTCGGAAACGGCCTTCCGCCGCCGGAAAACGGAATCCCCGCGCGGCCGGTTTCGTTCCGGCATTTTTTCATCGCCCGCTTCTATTGTACCTCATCGGAACAACACAAAAGCCCAGCTTTCGCTGGACTTTTTCGGCAGACTGCGGGCTTCCCTGTTTTTTACGAAAGATCGCCCCGGATACGGAAATCCGCTCCCGAAAGGGAAACGGCTTCTTCCGGTCCAGGCGGATCGACGCGCCGATCATAGCATAGACTTCCCATTTTTTCACAGATAACCTTCCTAAATTCAGGTTATTTTACCCGGCAGCGAATCTTGAACTTCGCCCCGAGCTTTTCTTTCAGGCAGGCGCGCGTTTCCTCAATCTGTCGGGCCGGGACACCCCGTTTGGGCAGCAGAACGGCGTTGTTCGGCGTGCGGTACAGCAGGAACATGTTCTTGGTTTCAAACGCGTAGACAAAATCATCCCATTGGTCCGTTCCGGTGCTGCGGCTGTCGCTTTCGCTGTACCTGACGTCGTCTTTTCCCAACAGCACCGTATGCATTTTTTTGCGGTACTGCTCGCCGTGTACTTTGAACTTATGCACGTTGATCCAGACGCTGAAAAAAAGGATCGGCACTGAGACGGCCACCATCAAAGCGCAAAGATGGACGGTTTCCGAAAGCTCGATCTTGTTTGCAACATCCAGAAAGAAAGCCGCGGTTGCCACGATCCAGACGAAGAACAAAACGATGCTTTGATTCCTTCGGTGCGAAAAAGTGGAAAAAAAGCTCATTTCCCTGTAGTCGTCGAGCGTCAGCTTAAAAGTATAAACGATCGGGTACTGCAAACCGTCCTCACGCTTTCCTGTTTATTCTCCGAACTTGGAATTGATTAAATCGACCAGACTGTCGACGGCCTTCTTTTCGTCATCCCCGGTCGCTTCGATCTCCACTTCTTCCCCCTGTGCCAAGCCGAGGGACAGAACATTGACAATGCTCTTCGCGTTGGCGTCGTCGTCCTCGTCCCCGCCTTTTCTGCGGATGACGATATAGGACTTGAACTTTGCCGCCAGGGCGATGAAGTCGGAAGCCGGGCGGGCGTGAAGGCCGGTGGCGTTCTGGATGGTTACGGTTTTCTTGTACATGATGATGGTTTCTCCTTTATAAAATATCCGCGAGTGCGGATTTCAAATACGCGGCGGCATCGGCGGCGGTCTCCTGGCGGCAGACGTTCTCCGCGAGTTCTTCCGCCCGCGCGACGGTCAGCCGGGACAGAATGCGCTTCACGTTGGCTACCGAAGCCAGGCCCATGCTGATGCGGCGGATGCCGAACCCGAGCAGAACGGGCATGGCGAGCTTGTCGCCCCCCATTTCCCCGCACACGCAGAGCGGTTTCCCGGCTTTTTTGAACTCCTGCGCCACATAGCGGATCAGGCGGAACATGGCGGGATGGTAGCTCTGGTAGTAGGGGGCCACCGTCGGGTTCAGGCGGTCGGCCGCCGTGGTGTACTGGCAGAGGTCGTTGGTGCCGATGCTGGCAAAGTCGACTTCCTTGACGGCAAGGTCCGCGATCATCGCGATGGACGGAATTTCAATCATGATGCCGATCTTGATGTTTTTCCCATAAGGGATATGTTCCCGGTCCAGGTCGCCGCGCACCTCCTGGACAACCTGTTTCGCGTTGCGGATGTCGTCGAGGCTTCCGACCATGGGGAACATGATCCAGAGGTTCCCGATGGTGCCCGCGCGGAGCGCGGCCCGCAGCTGCGTTTTGAAAAGATCCCGGTGGGAGAGGCACAGCCGGAGCGCGCGGTTGCCAAGAAACGGGTTGTCCTCTTTGGGAAGGTCCATGCAGTCCAGCTTTTTGTCCCCGCCGATGTCCAGCGTGCGCAGGGTGACCGGGCGGTCGCCGAACTCCGTCAGGACCTTGCGGTAAATGTCGTACTGCTCTTCCTCGGTCGGGAGCGTGTCGCGGCCCATGTAGAGGAACTCCGTACGGAACAGGCCGACGCCCGTCGTGTATTTGGAGCCCTGCAGCTCCGGGACGGACGCGGAGCCGATGTTCAGTTCGACTTCAATTTTCTCGCCGTCCGCGGTAACCGGCTCGATCCCGATGTATTTCTTCGTCTCCGCCGCTTTTTTGGCAAACTCCGCGCGTTTCTTCTCATATGCGCGAACCTGCTCTTCCGTCGGCTGCGTAATCAGACGGCCGTCCACGGCGTCCACGATCACCCGCTCGCCGTCGGCGACGAGCCTGAGCGCGTCCGCCACCCCGAGAAGGGCGGGGATCTCATAGCTGCGCGCGATGATGGCGGTGTGCGAGGTCGGCCCCCCGACCTCCGTTACAATGGCAAGGACTTTGCTGCGGTCCAGGGAAGCGGTATCCGAGGGGAACAGGTCGTCCGCAAAAACGATAACGGGCTGGGGG
>JALCPO010000030.1 GCA_022650455.1 Oscillospiraceae bacterium | reverse complement strand
TCTCATGATGATTATTCTCGGCCAGCAGCCCGCTTTTCCTTCAACGACCATCGGGGAATTTTCCCCGCATTCCGCTTTTCGTGCGGCCGGCCTGCAAGAAGGGGACACATTTGTCTCGGTGGACCATTACCGGGTTTACGGCGACAAAGACCTTTCCTTTGCGCTGGAGACGGCGAATCCCTCGTCCGTGGATATTGCAGTCAACCGTGGAGGAAAGCCGATTGCGATCAACGATGTCAAGCTGAACACCCAGACCATTAAAGGCAGAAAATATGCCCTGCTCGATTTCAAAGTGGAGCCGATGCGCAAAAATGCCGGAACGCTGATTGCAAAATCCGCGCAGGATACGGTTTCCACGGTTCGCATGGTGTGGTACAGCCTGATCAGCCTGCTGACCGGAAAGTACGGTCTGAACGAAATGGCCGGTCCCGTCGGCGCTGCCGATGCGGTCGGTCAGGCCATGACGGTGGGGCTGAAGCAGAGCTTCATGGCGGGCCTCAACAATGTCCTCTACATCATGATGCTTTTTACCGTCAACCTGGGCGTTTTCAATCTGATCCCGTTCCCTGCGCTGGACGGGGGCAAACTGCTCTTTCTTGCGGTCGAGGGAATCCGGCGCAAGCCGATCAATGAAAAATACCAGGGCGCGGTGGAAATCGTGGGCTTTGCGCTGCTGATGTGCTTCATGCTGATTATCACTTACAGCGATATTCTCCGTCTGGCCACCGGAAAGGGGCTGGGCGGATAGTGAGAATCTCGCGGAAAGTGATGGTCGGCGGCGTCCCGGTCGGCGGCGGTTCCCCGGTCACGGTCCAGTCCATGCTGAATGTGCCGGCCGACAAGATTCCGGACGGGGTGCGTCAGGCGCAGGAGCTTGCCTCGGCCGGCTGCGAGATCCTGCGCGCCGCGATTCCCGACGAAGCTGCGGTTGCCCTGATTCCCGCGGTGAAAAGGGCCGCGCCGGTCCCGCTCGTCGCGGATATCCATTTCGATTACCGGCTGGCGCTTGCCGCGGCGGAAGCCGGCGCGGACGCCATTCGCATCAACCCGGGAAATATCGGTTCCGACGAACGGATTCAGGCGGTTGCCGAAGCCTGTAAGCGCCGGAACATTCCGATCCGTATCGGTGTGAATTCCGGTTCCGTCCCGAAGGAAATTCTGACGAAATACGGCGGCCCCACGCCGCGCGCGCTTGCGGAGAGCGCCCTGTACCATGCGTCGCTGCTGGAGAAATTCGGGTTTTTCGATCTTGTGCTGTCCGTGAAGTCATCCGACGTCGAAACGACGATCGAGGCAAACCGGATCGTCTCGGAAAAATGCGATTATCCGCTCCATCTGGGCGTGACGGAAGCCGGAACCGAGAGGATGGGGATCATCAAGTCTTCCATCGGCATCGGTTCGCTGCTGCGCGGCGGCATCGGAGATACCATCCGCGTTTCCCTGACGGCGGACCCGGTGAAAGAGGTAGAGGCGGGGATTGACATTCTGAAGGCGCTCGGCCTTCGCGGCGGCGTCCGCATTGTCTCCTGCCCGACCTGCGGGCGGACCGGAATCGACCTGATTCCTCTCACAAAGGAAGTGGAAAAGCGCCTTGCCGGCTGCAAAAAAGACATTGCCGTCGCGGTTATGGGGTGCGCGGTGAACGGACCCGGCGAAGCCCGGGAAGCCGACGTCGGCATTGCCGGAGGGGACGGCTGCGGCCTCATCTTCCGGAAGGGACGGATCATCCGCCGGGTTCCGGAAAATAAATTGGTGGATGAATTGATGCGCGAAATCGAGAATTTGTAAAGGAAGAAGCGTCGTTGAAAAATTTCGGTGATTTTTTCGAGCCTTACATAGAACTGGCGGGATTCCCGCCGCAGATATGCAAAGGGGAGATCACGTCCCTTCAAATCGATTCCGAAAGCCGGAGCCTGACGTCCTGGGTAAAGTTTTCCGTACCGGTGGAAGGCCGGGTCCTTTCCAGCCTGGAAGAACGGATCTGCGCCTGTGAGAAGCTTCAGCTCAAACGGGCGTCCATCCGGCCGGAATATTCCGGGGAATGTTTTTCAACAGAATATTATCCGAGCCTCGTGCGGGAACTGAAACGGCGCGAGGCCAGCGTCAACGGATTCCTGAAAGATTCGTCGGCCCGCATGGATGACGGCACGCTCGTTGTGACGCTTCGTCACGGGGGCGGCGAGCTTTTGCTTTCCCGGCATGTCGACCGGCTGATGTCCGAGCTGATCCAAAAAGAATTCGGCATTACCGTACCGGTGCGCTTCGAGGGACTGCTGACGGTGGAAGAGTCCAGCCCGGTTTATATCGAACGGAAAAAGAAGGCCGAAGAAACGAAGCGGAGACAGGCCACGGCGGAAAAAGTCGCGGATTACGAGGCGGGGATGCAGAGGAAGGGCCGCCCGTCCAAGGTAATCAGCGTGCGGAGCGGGGAAACGCTTCTGCCCTGTATCCTTCCGGAAAGCGCCAAAGAGCTCTACGGCCGTCTCGGGAAGGCCAAACCGGCCCCGATTTCAAAAATCACGCCGGACATCGGGAGCGTGACGGTATGGGGCGAAATTTTTTCCGTGGAGCAGCGGGAGACGCGGGACCGGCAGCGCAAGATTTATTCCATAAATATCACAGACTACACTGGCTCCATCACGCTGAAAATTATCGAGTCGGTGTCGCAGTGCCGGGTGCTGGACACGCTTGCGAAGGGCATGTCCGTCCTGGTCCGCGGTGAAGTGGAGTATGATAAGTACGACCACGAAATCGTCATCCGTCCGCGGGGGATCGCTTCCGTGGAGCAGGTAAAGGTGTCGGACACGGCGGAAACGAAGCGGGTGGAGCTGCACATGCACACCAACATGTCGGCCATGGACGGCGTGAATTCCGCCGGGGACCTGGTTCGGCGCGCCGCGGAATGGGGCCATCCGGCGGTCGCCATAACCGACCACGGCGTGGCCCAGGCTTTTCCGGACGCCATGAACGCCGCCGACGACATGAAGAAAAAGGGCAAGCCGATTAAAATCCTCTACGGCATGGAAGCGTACTTTGTCAACGACCTCGTTCCGGCTGTGAAAGGAAAAACGGAAAAGACCTTTCAGGACGAGTTTATCTCATTCGATATTGAAACGACCGGCCTGAGCCCCACCAACGACCGTATCACCGAGATCGGCGCGGTGCGCATTAAAAACGGCGAGGTAGCCGATTCTTTCGACACGTTCGTCAATCCGGAACGGCCCATCCCGGCAAAAATCACGGAACTGACCAGCATTACGGACGAGATGGTAAAAGATGCGCCGGAGGAAAAAGAAGCATTGGAATCTTTTTTCCGCTTCTGCGGCGAGAACGCCGTGCTGATCGCCCATAACGCCGATTTCGATACGTCGTTTGTCCGCATGGCCGCCAGGCGTAGCGGAATGGAATTTCACAACACTTACATCGATACCGTTCCCATGTGCCGTTCTTTGCTGAGGGATATCAAGAACTGCAAGCTGGACACGGTCGCCAAATACCTGAAGCTCGACGCTTTCCATCATCACCGGGCCTGCGACGACGCCGCCGTTCTGGCAAAAATCTTCCTGCGCCTGCTGCAGCGCCTCTCCGAAGACACGGGCGCGGCGAAGCTCATGGACATCAATACTTCGCTGGCCGGCGGGGACGTCAAAAAAATGAAGTCCCACCACATGATTCTCCTTGCCAAGAATAAAGTCGGGCTGAAAAATCTGTACAAGCTGATTTCCCAATCGCATCTGAACCATTTTTACCGGAATCCGCGCATCCCGAAAACGGAGCTGATCCGCCACCGGGAGGGGCTTTTGATCGGCAGCGCGTGCCAGGCGGGCGAGCTTTACGAGGCCATTTTCGGCGCCCAGCCGTGGCCCGTTTTGTGCGGCATCGCGTCGTTTTACGATTATCTGGAGATTCAGCCCCTCGGCAACAATGCGTTTATGGTGCGGGAAGGGATGGTTCCCGACGAGGAAAAGCTGCGCGACTTTAACCGCACGATTGTCCGCCTGGGGGAAGAACTGCACAAGCCGGTCGTGGCGACCTGCGACGTTCATTTTATGGATCCGAAGGACGGGGATTACCGCAAAATTCTGATGGCCGGTCTGGGCTATAAAGACACGGACAACCAGGCTCCGCTGTATTTCCGCACGACGGATGAGATGCTGGAGGAGTTCTCCTACCTGGGAAAAGAAAAAGCGTATGAGGTCGTCGTAACCAATACGAACCGGATCGCGGATATGGTCGAGAACATCCGGCCGATCCCGGAAGGGACATTTCCGCCTTTTATCGCGGGCGCCGAGGAACAGCTGACCAACATCACATGGACGCGCGCGAAAGAAATCTACGGCGACCCGCTGCCGGAGATCGTCCGGAAGCGCCTGGAACGCGAACTGGGCTCCATTACCAAGCACGGCTTTTCCATTCTGTACATGACCGCGCAGAAACTCGTCGCCGATTCCGTCGCGCACGGGTATCTGGTCGGTTCGCGTGGATCGGTCGGTTCTTCGTTCGTCGCCAATATGGCCGGAATTTCCGAGGTGAATCCGCTGCAGCCGCATTATATCTGCCCAAAATGCAAACACAGCGAGTTCATTACGGACGGAAGCGTCGGCAGCGGCTTCGACCTGCCGCCGAAAAAATGCCCCGTCTGCGGTACGGAATACAACCGCGACGGGCACACCATCCCGTTCGAGACATTCCTGGGCTTCGACGGCGACAAGACGCCGGATATCGACCTGAATTTTTCCGGCGAATACCAGTCCAGCGCCCACCGTTATACGGAAACGCTGTTTGGGAAAGACAACGTGTTCAAAGCCGGGACCATCGCGACGGTTGCGGACAAAACGGCCATCGGCTTCGTCAAAAAATACGCCGAGGAGCGCGGAATCGTGATGCACCGCGCGGAAGAGCTTCGTCTCGCCATGGGCTGCACCGGCGTCAAGCGCACGACGGGCCAGCACCCGGGCGGGATGGTCGTCGTGCCGAAAGGCATGGATATTTACGATTTCTGCCCGGTCCAGCACCCGGCGAACGACGCGTCGTCCGACAGCATCACAACGCATTTCGACTTCCATTCCATCCATGACACCATCTGCAAGCTGGACGAGCTCGGGCACGATGTCCCCACGATTTACCGCTATCTGGAAGACTATACCGGAATCCCCGTCATGGACGTTTCCATGAGCGACCCGGATGTGATGTCCCTTTTTACGTCCACCAAGGCCCTCGGGGTGGCTCCCGACGACATCGATTCGCCGACGGGCACGTTTTCCCTCCCCGAGGTGGGCACGAATTTCGTGCGGCAGATGCTGATGGATTCCAAGCCAAAGACGTTTTCCGACCTGCTTCAGGTCTCCGGTCTGTCCCACGGCACGGACGTCTGGCTGGGCAATGCCCAGGAACTTATCAAGAAAGGGACCTGCACCATTTCGGAAGTCATCGGGACGCGCGACAGCATCATGACCTATCTGCTTCGGAAGGATCTTGAGCCGAAGATGGCGTTTAAGATCATGGAAATCGTCCGGAAAGGCAAGGCGCCCGTAAAGCTGACAAGCGACTACATCCGGGCGATGAAGGACCACAACGTCCCGCAGTGGTACATCGACTCCTGCATGAAGATCAAATACATGTTCCCGAAAGCCCACGCCGCCGCGTACATGATTTCCACCCTGCGGCTCGGCTGGTACAAGGTCCACCGTCCCGTGGAATATTACGCCGCATACTTCACGGTGCG
The DNA here is from genome assembly GCA_022650455.1 of Oscillospiraceae bacterium. Classification (GTDB taxonomy): domain Bacteria; phylum Bacillota; class Clostridia; order Oscillospirales; family Acutalibacteraceae; genus Thermocaproicibacter. The sequence goes on along the minus strand of JALCPO010000030.1, from coordinate 17,058 downwards.
CGGCGAGGATTTTGACGGCATGGTCGTGGTCAAGGGACGCGAGGCCGTCCGCCGTAAAATGAATGAAATCAGCATGAAAGGGAAAGAGGCCAGCGCAAAGGAGAATGCGGCGTACGCGACTTTGCAGATCGTCAATGAAATGCTTGCCCGGGGAATCAAAGTCCTGCCGATCGATCTTTACAAGTCCGCGGCCAAAAAATTTCTGGTCGAAGACGGCAAGATTCGCCTGCCGTTCCTCTCGCTCGGCGGAATCGGAGAAGCCGCTGCGAACAGCCTTGCCGAAGCGAAAAACGGCGGCAGATATCTTTCCGTGGAAGACCTGCAGGAGCGCTCCAAAGTCTCCAAATCGGTCATTGAGACCTTGGCGCAGGCGGGCGTTCTGGACGGACTGCCGGAAAGCAGCCAGATGACGCTGTTTTAGGTTGACATTGCTGATTCACTATGGTATTATGGTAGCACACTAAAGCATTCGGCGACCATGGGAGCGAACCTATGAAAAAAAACAACCGCATTACTCCGGAAGGGACCAAAGATTATCTTTTTGAAGAATGTATTGTCCGCAGACGGATTGAAAAGCAGCTTTCCGGCGTGTTCCGCTCACATTGCTTCCATGAGGTGGTGACGCCGGGGCTCGAATTCTACGATGTTTTCGACCCGGAATTTTCCGGGATCCCGCAGGAAATCATGTTTAAAATGACGGACCGCCGGGGCCGGCTGATGGTGATGCGGCCGGACAATACCCTGCCGATCGCCCGTCTGACCGCGACCAGGCTCCAGAATCTGCCGAAGCCGATCCGGCTGTACTACACGCAGCCGATTTACCGCAACAATCCCGGTCTGGCCGGGCGCAGCGACGAAAGCGTCCAGATGGGGATTGAGCTGCTCGGGGCGGACGGGCTCCGCTCCGATTTGGAAACCCTGACGATTGCCGTTGAAGCGCTTTCCCAATGCATCCCGGGCTTTCGCCTGGAGCTGGGCCACGCCGGCTTTTTCCGCACGCTGGCGGAACGCCTTCCGGTTTCCGACGAGGCGCGCGAGGACATCCGCAGCGCCATTGAGTCGAAGAATTATGCCGCCCTGCAGGCTTTGCTCGGCAGGCTTCCCGAAGGCCCGGAGGTCCGGGCCCTGCGGGAGCTCCCGCGCCTGTTCGGCGGCGAGGAGGTTTTTGAGAAGGCCTCTCCTTTCTGCACCGGCGGGCTGAAAAAAACGCTGGACTATCTGCACGGCATCTACCGCGCTCTGGCTGAATTCGGGATGGGCGCGCGGATGATCGTCGACCTGGGCCTGGTGCAGCGGAACGATTACTATACCGGAATCGTGTTCAGCGCCTATGTGGAGGAGTGCGGCGACGCCGTTCTGCTCGGCGGGCGGTACAACCACCTGCTGGAGCATTTCGGCTTTCCCATGCCTGCGGTCGGGTTCGGCGTGGACGTGGACGCCGTCTCCCGCGCGCTTCTGCACAGGTCCGGCAGCCGCTCCGAAGAGCGGACGGACGTTCTGGTCCATGGGGAAGACGGCTATGAAGTCAAGGCTCTGGAGTATGCTTCGCGGCTGATTGCAGACGGAATCCGCTGTGAAACCAGCGTTTTTCCCACAAGCGGGGAAGCGGTCGCATACGCCCGCGCATCCGGAATCAGCCGGGTGGATCTGGTCGGCGAAACCGTCCGGACCATCCGCACCGTATAGGAGAGAAGAATGAAACCACTTCGCATCGCCCTGACAAAGGGCAGGCTGGAAAGCGACGCCGTCCGTTTATTTGAAAAAATCGGCTGCGACTGCTCGGCGCTGAACCATAAAGGGCGCAAGCTGATCCTTCCGGTCGCGGGCGGAAAGCTGGAAGCCGTTCTCGCCAAGGCAGCCGACGTCATCACCTACGTGGAGCACGGTGTCTGCGATCTCGGCATCGTCGGGAAAGACACCATTATGGAGCACGGAGGAAATTTTTACGAAGTGCTGGACCTCGGCTTCGGAAGGTGTCGCTTTGCCCTGGCCGGGCCGAAGGGCCGCGATTTTTTCGGGGGCTATTCCGCCCGCACCGTCGCGTCCAAATATCCGAATGTCGCCGCGGATTATTTCAGCGGAAAGGCGATGGATGTCCGGATCATCCGGATCGAGGGGTCGGTGGAACTTGCTCCGCTCCTCGGGCTGGCGGACGCGATTGTCGACATTGTGGAGACCGGGACGACCCTTCGTGAAAACGGGCTGGAAGTCATCGAAGACATCTGCGGCGTTTCCGCTCGCCTGATTGTGAATGCGGCCAGCATGAAGCTTCGCAAGGACGAGATCGAGAATCTTGCCGGCAGGATGGAGCGGGCGGTCCGTCCGGCGGAAGGAGAGAGAAAATGATACGGGTTTGGAAAGAGAAAGACGGCTTCGGGCGGGAGCTGATTGCACAGCTGAAAAAAAGAGGCGGGAAATCCAGTCCGCAGGTGGAATCATCCGTTGCCGACATTCTTTCAAGCGTCGCCGCCGAGGGCGACAAGGCCGTCCGGGAATACACCGTCCGGTTCGACGGCGCGGCGCCGGAAAAAACGGAGCTTTCCAAAGTAGAGATGCGGCAGAGCGCCGAAGCGTGCGGGACGGAATTTTTATCCGCCCTCAGGCGAGCGGCGGAGAACATCCGCAGGTTCCATGAAAGGCAGAAGCAGCAGAGCTGGTTTGAGACGAGGGCCGACGGCGTTGCGATGGGCCAGCGTATCCGGGGGCTTACCCGGGTGGGCATTTACGTTCCGGGCGGGACGGCGGCCTACCCCTCGTCCGTTCTGATGAATGCGATTCCCGCAAAGATTGCCGGCGTCGGCGAAATCGTCATGGCGACGCCGCCTTCCAAAGGCGGAAAACCGAACCCCGCGATTATGGCCGCGGCTCTGGAAGCGGGTGTCGACCGCGTCTTTCAGGTGGGCGGAGCTCAGGCGATTGCCGCCCTGGCCTATGGCACGGAAACCGTCCCCGCGGTCGATAAAATCGTAGGGCCGGGGAATATTTATGTTGCGACCGCCAAAAGACAGCTTTACGGCACGGTGGGGATCGATATGATCGCGGGGCCCAGTGAAATTCTGATCCTTGCCGACGAAACGGCAAATCCGGAGTTCCTGGCCGCCGACCTGATGTCTCAGGCGGAACACGATGCGATGGCTTCGGCGGTCCTTCTGACGACGTCGGAAAAAATTGCGGAGGAAACGGTTCGGGAACTGGAAAAACAGAAAAAGGCGCTTTCCCGCAGGGCAATCATCGACAAATCTCTCGATGATTACGGCGCCGTCGTCGTCTGCGGCAGCATGGAGAAAGCGGTTGAGTTTGCGAACGAGCTCGCGCCGGAACATCTGGAAGTCTGCGCGGCGGACCCGATGAAATATTTGGGCCGCATCGATAACGCCGGGTCGGTGTTTCTCGGCAATTTCGCCCCCGAGCCGCTCGGGGATTATTACGCGGGACCGAACCACGTGCTTCCGACCGGCGGGACGGCGCGCTTTTTCTCGCCGCTTTCCGTCGACAGCTTTGTAAAAAAGTCGAGTTTCCTGTACTATACCAAAGAGGCGTTGGCAAAGGCCGGCGGAGACATCGTCGCGCTCGCCAATGCGGAAGGGCTGACCGCCCACGCGAATTCCATCCGGGTAAGAACCGGAAAATGAAAATTCCCGCGGTGCTTCAATTTTGCGGAAGAGGTAAAACCAGTCCGGAGTGTTGGAAACGGCACGCCGATCAAAAAGAAGGGGGAAGTAAATCGTGCGGACCTCCGTTCAAAAGAGAAAAACGAAGGAAACGGACATTTCGTTGGAGCTTTGCCTGGACGGCGGGGGCGTCAGCATTTCCACCGGCATCGGCTTTTTTGACCATATGCTGAACTCTTTTGCCGTCCACGGCAGTTTTGGGCTCAGGCTGAAAACGGTCGGCGACCTCGAGGTGGACTGCCACCACACGGTTGAGGACACGGGCATCGTTCTGGGCGACGCTTTTGCGGACGCCCTCGGCGACCGTTCGGGAATTGCGCGCTTCGGCAGTTTCTATGCCCCGATGGACGAGGCACTGGCTTTTGCGGCCGTGGACGTGAGCGGCCGCCCGTTTCTTGTGTTCCATGCGGATTTTCCTCAGGAGCGCATCGGCGGTTACGATTCCTGCATGACGGAGGAATTTTTTCGCGCGTTTGCGTTTCATGCCGGAATCACCCTGCACGCACGGGTGGAGTATGGGGAAAACGCGCACCATCAGACGGAAGCGCTTTTTAAGGCGGCGGCGCACGCCGTCCGGCTCGCCGTTGGGGAAACCGGAAACGGCGTGCTTTCCACAAAAGGTTCCCTGTAAACGAAGGGGGTGTCTGCATTGATTCTTCTGCCGGCCATTGACATCAAAGACGGGAAATGCGTTCGTTTGCTGCGGGGCGACTATTCCACGGCGCAGCAGGTGGCGGAAAGCGCGGAACAGACGGCCCTTTCTTTCCGGAAAGCGGGTGCGGAATGGATCCATGTCGTTGACCTTGACGGTGCCAAGGACGCAGAGCCGAAAAATTCCGGTCTCATCTTCCGGATTCTGCGGGCTTCCGGGTTGAAGCTGGAAGTCGGCGGCGGAATCCGGAAGCTGGAAACCATCGATTTTTATCTGCAAAACGGCGTTTCACGGGTGATTCTCGGCACCGCCGCGATTCAGAGCCCAGAGCTGGTTCGGGAAGCTGTGAAAAAATATCCGGACCGGATTGCGGTAGGGATCGACGCGAAGAACGGCATGGCCGCGAAAAACGGCTGGATCGTGACTTCATCTGTCGGCTACTTGGAAATGGCCAGGACCATGGAGCAGATCGGCGTCCCATATCTCATCTTTACGGATATCAGCCGCGACGGAACGCTTTCCGGGCCCAATCTGGAGATGCTCGACGCGATCAACCACGCCGTTTCCTGCCGGATCATCGCGAGCGGGGGAGTCGGAAACCTGAAAGATATTGCCAATCTGCTGGACCTGAATCTCTACGGCGCCATTTGCGGCAAGGCGATTTATTCCGGAACTCTCAATTTGGAATCGGCCGTCGGCCTGTGCAGGAGAGGAAATGCCCATGAGTCGTTCTGACCAGTCCCGGCAGCCCGTCGAAAAATTTTTCCGGAAGTCCGACCTTCTGCCGGCGGTCGTGCAGGAGTACGGAACCGGGGAAGTCCTGATGCTGGCTTACATGAACCGGGAATCCCTGCGGAAAACGCTGGAAACCGGCTACACATGGTTCTGGAGCCGCTCCAGGCGGGAACTTTGGAACAAAGGCGCCACGTCCGGCCATTTCCAGCGGGTGGTCCGGATCGTGGGCGACTGCGATGACGACACGATTCTGGTTGTCGTGAGGCAGACGGGCGCCGCCTGCCATACCGGACACCACAGCTGCTTTTTTAACGAAATTTGGAGGAATTCAAATGGATGACATCTTGAAGGAACTGTATGGAACGGTCCTGAGCCGCAAGGCAGAAAGGCAGGAAGGCTCTTATACCTGTTATTTGTTTGAGCAGGGCCTGGATAAAATTCTCAAAAAATGCGGGGAGGAATGCAGCGAGGTCATCATTGCGGCCAAAAACGGGAAAAATTCCGATACGGTCTTGGAGATTTCCGATTTGCTGTATCATCTGACGGTCTTAATGGCAAATGAAGGAATCCGGCCGGAAGATGTGGAAGCCGAGCTGGCAAGGCGAAGCAGAAAGACGGGGAACCTGAAACATTTTCATCAGGTGGATAAAAACACATAAACCTGATTTTAAATGAACGGATGAAAAGGTCCGAATCCTGTGCGAAACAGGGTCCGGGCCTTTTTTATAATTCACAGTCGGATAAATGCCGGGTCTATGGAAAGAATAGAGAAATGGCTGATTTCATGAAAAACAAAGAATTGGAAAACAAGGTGCCGGAATGCTGACATTATTGAAAAATCTGGAATGTTATACTCCCCGATTTATTGGGAAAAATGACATTTTGGTATGCGGAACGAAGATCGAGAGAATCGGGCCGAGCCTGAATTTTTCCGATGCCGGCTTGGTACAGACCGAAGACTGCGACGGACTCTGTGCCTTTCCGGCGTTCATCGACCAGCATGTGCATATCATCGGTGGCGGCGGGGAACAGGGATTTGCGAGCCGGCTTCCCGAGATCCGTCTGGACGAAATCGTTTCGGCGGGCGTTGCGACCGTCGTCGGCCTTCTTGGCGCCGACAGCTGTACCAGAAGTCTGGAAGGGCTTTTCGCAAAGGCGAAGTCGCTGGAAGCGCAGGGACTGACGACCTATCTCTATACCGGGAGCTACGCCGTGCCTCCCGTCACCTTTACGGGAAGCGTGGACCGTGACCTGGTGCTGATCGACAAAGTGATCGGCGTCGGCGAAATCGCGATTTCCGACCACCGGTCGTCGCACTGCGGCCCGGAACTCCTGCTGAGGACCGCCTCGCAGGCCCATCTGGGCGGACTCCTGGGCGGAAAGGCCGGTGTCGTGCACCTTCATATGGGTGACGGCCGGCAAGGTCTGAAGCCCCTTCTGCGGCTGCTGGAAGACAGTGAACTGCCGAAAGATGAATTTGTCCCGACCCATGTGAACCGCAACGAAAGGCTGTTCCGGCAGGCTCTGGAATACTGCCGGGGAGGCGGGAGAATCGACCTGACATCGGGGGAAACGGCGGGAATTTCCGTCCCCGACGCCCTGCGGCGGATCCTTTCCGAAGGCGTCGACCCCGCCAATGTGACGGTAAGCTCGGACGCAAACGGCAGCAATCCCGGGGGCGGAATCAATCGGGCTGCCACGCTGCTGGAAGACATTGTCCGCAGCGTTGTCGACCGGAAGCTCAGTCCGGAAATCGTTTTCAGCCTTGTAACCGAAAATGTCGCCAAACTTCTGAAATTATATCCGAAAAAAGGGTCTCTTCAGCTGGGAAGCGACGCGGATATTCTCCTGATGGACCGAAAATACCGGATCAGAAAGCTGTTCGGCTCCGGAAAGCTCCTAAAGAAATTTTAACCGTTGGGTGGTTGTTTATGGAGAAGAAAAAGGGCTATTTGGTTATTATCGGCGGTGCGGAAGACAAAAACGGCGACAGCGTTATCCTGAAACAGGCGCCCGAGCTGCTGAAGCAGGATGAAATTCTGACCGTGCTGACAACCGCCACTGAGAAGCCGGAAGAAGCCGGCCGTGTTTATTGGGAGGTCTTTAAACGGATCGGAATCGGAAAAATTCAGATTCTGAACGTCAACACTCGGGACGACGCCGAAAACGATAAAAACTGTGAGCTGATCCGAAAGTCGAAAGGTATTTTTATGACGGGGGGAGACCAGCTGAGGATTACGAGCATCCTGGGAGGAACGAAAGCTTCCGGAGAACTGAAAAATCTTTATGAAACCGGCGGCGTGATTATGGGGACAAGCGCCGGCGCCTCCGTTATGAGCTCCACCATGGTCGTCCAGGGGCAGGACAATGAGCCTGCCCGGAAATGCACGCTGAAAATGGCCCCGGGGCTCGGTCTGCTGGACGGCGTGATCATCGATCAGCATTTTGACCAGCGGGGGAGATTCGGCCGCCTTCTGTGCGGAATTGCCGAAAACCCGGATGTTCTGGGAATCGGAATCGATGAAGATACGTCCATCAAAGTTTTTCCCGACCTGCATTTTGAAGTCGTCGGCTCCAATGCGGTTACGATTCTTGACGGCAAAACGATCCAGTGTTCCAATGTTTCGGAACTGAACCCGAACGAAATCCTCGCGATTATGGGAGTAACCGTGCATGTTTTACCGCAGGGGTACGGTTTCAATCTGAAGGACAGGAAGGTTCTGCGTTTAAAAGATGGAAACAGATAAATTGAAGATCCGCGATTTCATGATTTATCCCGGCCCGAATTTATACAGCCTGCGGCCGATGATGAAGCTGATTGTGGACATCGGCGAATACTGCGGAATTCCCACCAAAGAAATTCCGGGCTTTCATGAAAAGCTTCTCCGGGCGTTTCCGGGCCTTGCCAAAAACAAATGCAGCCTTGGCTATGAAGGAGGATTTTTGCAGCGTCTGAAAGAGGGAACCTACCTTGCGCATGTTTTGGAGCATGTGATTCTGGAGATGCAGTCGATGCTCGGGTATGATGTGAGATACGGAAAAACCCGGCAGTACCGGAGTCCTTCCGAATATTATCTCGTTTACGAATACCAGAATAAGGTCTGCGGTCTGGAGTGCGGAAAAGCCGCGGTTTTTCTCCTGAACTGTTTCCTGAACGGGGAAGACCCCGACGTCCCGGGATTTTTGGATTACCTGCAAAAAGTCGCAACAGACGCCGAGCTGGGCCCGAGCACGAGCGCAATCGTCGCGGAAGCCAGAAAAAGGGGCATCCCCGTCACAAGGATCGGGGACGAAAGCCTGGTGCGTCTGGGCTACGGAAAACACAGCAGGGTGATCGAATCTACTCTGACCGACACCACGTCCTGTGTCTCCGTCGATGTTTCCTGCAACAAGCAGCTGACGAAGACCATTCTATCCGGACACCGCATTCCCGTTCCCTATGGGAAAGTCGTTTACTCGGAAATTTCCGCCGTGATTGCGGCCCGGCAGATCGGCTTTCCAGTGGTCGTCAAGCCGTTCAACGCAAACCAGGGGAAAGGCGTATTTCTGAATCCGACCGACGAGAAGGAGATCAAGACCGCTTTTCGGGAAGCCAGCAAATTCAGCAACGGGATTATTGTTGAAAAATTTATTGTGGGAAAAGATTACCGGATCCTGGTCGTCGGGGACCGGGTCTGCGCCGTTTCGGAGCGCCGGCCGGCCATGGTGACCGGAGACGGCGTCCACACGGTAAAAGAACTCGTGGACCTCGTGAACCGGGACGAACGGCGCGGCATAAGCCATGAAAAGCCGCTGACCAGAATCCGGCTGGACGCCGTGGCGATCAACAAGCTGAAAAGCAGCCATATGACGGTCGATACCGTTCCGAAAAAAGGCCGGAACGTTCTTCTGCGCTCCAACGGAAATCTGAGCACGGGCGGCACCGCGACGGACTGCACCGATTTGATTCATCCGGACAATGCAAGGCTGGCGGTACTGGCCGCGAAGGTGATCGGCATCGATATTGCGGGAATCGACGTGGTGACGAACGACATTTCCAAGCCGATTTCAGAGACCGGCGGCGCCGTTGTGGAAGTCAACACGGCGCCCGGTATCCGGATGCACCTTTATCCCGTCGAGGGGAAGCCCCGCAACGTGGCAAAGGATATTGTGGACTATTTATTCCCGAAACAGGGATATGAACGGTTTCCGATCGTATCGGTTACCGGGACTAACGGAAAAACCACCACGGTGCGTCTGATTGCGCATACTCTGCACTTGACGGGCAGAACGGTCGGCATGACCAGCACCAGCGGAACGTTTCTTGACTGCCGGTGCATCGACAGGGGAGACCATTCCGGACCCAGAAGCGCAAAGATGCTGCTTTCCAATCCGGAGATCGACTGCGCCGTTCTGGAAACGGCCCGCGGGGGAATCATCCGGGAAGGGCTGGGATACGACCGCGCGGACGTCGGCGTTATCACGAATATTTCGGAAGACCACCTGGGCATGGACGGCATTGAAACCGTGGAAGATCTTGCTTTTGTTAAGTCGCTGGTCACGGAGGCGGTCCGGGAAAACGGGTTCGCCGTCCTGAACGCCGACGACGGGATGACGCCTTATCTGCTGGAGCGCACCAGGGCGAATGTGATTCTGTTCTCAGGATCGGGCCGCTATCCGGATGCTTACCGGTCGGAAAAGTACGTCCGGATTTTTCCGGAAAACGGATGGGTCCGGCTCACCGACCACGGCCGAAAGCAAACAGTCATCCGGGTGTCCGACATCCCCATCACCTGCTCCGGCAGGATCGAATGCAATGTCGAAAACGCGCTCGCCGCAGTCTCGGCCCTTTATGCGCTGCACGTTCCTCTGGAAGTGATTGCGGAAGGGTTAAAGACCTTTCGGCAGAATGAGGGCCGTTTTCATCTTTACCGGCTGAACGGACTGCGTGTCATGCTGGACTACGGTCATAATTTTTCCGGCTACCGGCAGGTGATTCAAGCGTGCGGAAATTTCAGGTTTTCCCGGCTGGTCGGCGTGATCGGAATGCCGGGGGACAGGGAGGACAGCGCCATCCGCAAAGTCGGCGGGCTGTGCTCGGAGTCGTTTGATGAAATCTACATTAAAGAGGATGCGGACAAGCGTGGAAGGAAGCCCCTGGAAGTGGCCGGGATTTTCCAGGATACGGTTCTTTCCAGCGGCTTTCCACCCTCGAAAGTGCATATGATCGAAAATGAACGGGAGGCGCTTCAAAAAGCCGTGGAAACAGGACGGGATGGGGACCTGATCGTCGTTTTCTATGAATCTTTGGAACCCCTTCAGCAGTATTTGCTCTCCATCCATGCAAGGCCGGAACCGGAATAAAAATCGGCATAAAAAACGCCCCTACCCGCGGTAGGAGCATTTTTTATGCCGTGCGCTCCGCTTTCTGTTTCTTGATTACTTTCAGGCGGGAAAACTCTTCCCGGTCCTTTTCATCCAAAGCGTCGGAAATGTTTTTCACGATTGCTGCGAAGCGCGGTATCATAATATTTTTCAATGCGTTGGCCCGCTTCTGCGTTTTCTTTACGGCGTCCGCAAGGCGGTAAACACTGTTTTCCACTTCTGCCAGCTCCGCTGTCAGGCGCTTGACCTCCAGAAATTTTTGATACGTTTCGTCCAGCAGGATGTTCGACGAATGCAGGCCGAAAGGGGCGGGGATCGCCTTTTGTTCTTCCAGGGACACCATGGGGATCTCAACGCCCATGACGCTGCGGTAGGCGACGTTCAGGCCGTCTTCCACGGGAACCGTCTCTGCAAGTTCTCCGCAGATGCCGAGCGTGATATTCGCACGCTGGAGCAGCCCATACGCTTCCGCATAAGCCGAATCGATTTTTCCCTGAATTTTGGATGCGCGGTCGATCAGAGACATCATTTCACGGATCAGAATATTGCGCTTCCGGTCCAGCAGTTCGAAACCGGTTCGGGACAATTCCAGCGATTTTTTTGTCGCCAGCAGATTTCCTTTGGTTGGAACCACCTGATTACTCAACCGGATTCGCCCCGCTTTCTCCGGAACTCAGCCCTTTCTTGGCATCGGCATTGGCTTTCTGGACGCGCTTTTTTGCCGGCTCATAGTATTTGTCGAGCGTTTCGTCGTCGACACGGTCGAGCGACTCCCGGGGCAGGGTGGTGAGAAGCTCCCAGCCGAGGTCGAGACTCTGCTCAATGGAGCGGTTTTCCGTGGGACCCTGGTTGACGAATTTGGACTCAAACAGTTTGCCGAATTCGATATATTTCTTATCTTCCGGTGAAAGTTCCTCTTCGCCGATGACGGACGCGAGAGAACGGGCGTCCATCACCTTCGCATAAGCCGCAAAAAGCTGGTTGGAAAGTGCAAAGTGGTCTTCCCGCGTGTACCCTTTGCCGATGCCGTCCTTCATCAGACGGGAAAGAGACGGAAGGACCGAAACCGGAGGATACGTTCCGGATGCGTCCAGCGAACGGTCCAGAACGATCTGGCCTTCGGTAATATATCCGGTCAGGTCGGGGACAGGGTGAGTGACGTCGTCGTTCGGCATCGTCAAAATCGGGATCTGCGTCACGGAGCCTTCCTTGCCGCGGATCATGCCGGCGCGCTCATAAAGGGACGCCAGGTCCGAATACAGGTAGCCGGGGAACCCCTTCCTGCCCGGAATTTCGCCTTTCGAGGAACTGAATTCACGCAGCGCTTCCGCGTAGGACGTCATGTCCGTCATAATCACCAGAATATGCATTCCCAGCTCAAAGGCGAGATATTCCGCGACGGTCAGGGCGCAGCGTGGGGTCAGAATCCGTTCGATGATCGGGTCGTTTGCAAGATTCAGAAACATGACGACCCGCTGGAGAATCCCCGATTCCTCAAAGGAACGGCGGAAATAATCGGCAACGTCGTTTTTTACACCCATGGCGGCAAAAACGATGGCGAAGTTCCCGCCTTCGGTATCGCTGATTTTCGCCTGCCTGGCAATCTGGGCCGCAAGCTCGTTGTGCTTCATGCCGGACCCGGAGAAAATCGGCAGCTTCTGGCCGCGGATCAGGGTCATCAGGGTATCGATGGTCGAAATCCCGGTGTTGATGTAGTTCTTCGGGTATAAACGGGACACCGGGTTGATCGGCGTGCCGTTTACATTTTCTTTCTTCACGGGGAAGATGTCGCCGAGGCCGTCGATCGGGCGGCCGGAACCGTCGAAAACGCGCCCGAGAATCTCGGGGGAAAGCGGCATTTCCATCGGGTGCCCCATCAGCCTCGTGCGGGTATTCGTCAGAGAAATTCCGCGGGTTCCCTCAAAAACCTGAATCACGACGCGCTTTCCGTCCATTTGGACGATTCTGCCCTGGCGCATGGTCCCGTCGTCCAGGCGGATGTCGACGATCTCCTCAAAGGAAGCATTCTCAATGTTGTCGAGGACAATCAAAGGACCGTTGATGTCTTTCACGCCAATATAATCAAGTATCATGTGCGACCGCCTTCCAAATGATGAATTTTCAGAAATAAAATATGCTTATGCGGAGACGACGCCCGCCAGGTCCTTGTCAATTTCTTTGAGATAATCGTCCAGCCGTTCCAGCTTATCGTTGGGCACATCGTTTTTGATGCGGATCAGCTTATCGAAAAGGCCGGTGCGGATAATGCTGGAGATCGGTACGCTGGCGGAAATCAGCCGCTTTGACTTGTGATACAGGTGAAGGATGACCTTCATCATGAGCTTTTGCTTTTCCAGCGGCACATAGGTATCCGCCGCGCTCAGAGCGTCCTGCTGAAGGAAACCGACGCGAATCACGCGGGCGATTTCAATAATCAGCTTCTGGTCGTCCGGCAGCACGTCGGAACCAATCAGCTTCACAATTTCCATGAGCTTGTTTTCCTGCTGAAGAATTTTGTTGATTTCCATCCGATATTTTATAAAATCTTCGCCTTCATGCTTGGCAAACCAGGGATCGAGGTCCGTAAAATATTCGCTGTAACTCTGGATCCAGTTGATTGCGGGGTAGTGGCGCGCGTAGGCCAGGCTTTTATCCAGCGCCCAGAAGCAGCGCGTAAAGCGCTTGGTGTTCTGGGTAACAGGCTCCGAGAAATCAGAACCCTGGGGGGATACGGCGCCGATGATGGTGACGGAGCCTTCCGTCCCGTTCAGGTTGTCCGTCATGCCGGCACGTTCATAGAACTCGGCCAGACGGCTCGGAAGGTAGGCTGGGAACCCTTCTTCGGCGGGCATTTCTTCCAGCCTGCCGGAAATTTCGCGGAGCGCTTCCGCCCAGCGGGACGTCGAGTCCGCCATCAGCGCCACATGGTAGCCCATGTCGCGGTAATACTCGCCGAGGGTGATACCGGTGTAAATGGATGCTTCACGCGCGGCGACAGGCATGTTGCTGGTGTTGGCGATCAGGATGGTGCGGTCCGTCATGGGTCGGCCGGATTTCGGGTCGATCAGTTCCGTGAATTCGTCCAGAACCTGGCTCATTTCGTTGCCGCGTTCTCCGCATCCCACGTAAATAATGATGTCTGCGTCGCACCATTTTGCCAGCTGATGCTGCGTCATTGTTTTCCCGGTACCGAACCCGCCCGGAATGGCGGCGGTTCCGCCTTTTGAAATAGGAAACAGCGTATCGATGACACGCTGCCCGGTAATGAGAGGAATATTGGGCTGCCTGCGCCGGACAACCGGCCGCGGGTTGCGGATCGGCCACCTCTGGCAGAGTGTCAGAGGATGAACGGTGCCCTTTTCGTCCGTCAGTTCCACGACGGTATCTTTCACATGGTATTTCCCGTCCGGCAGGACTTTGGTAACCGTGCCGGAAAGGGTGGGAGGAACCATGCATCTATGCCGGATCGCCGGTGTTTCGGGGCATTCGGCGTAAAAATCGCCGCCTTTCAGCTTATCGCCGGGTTTTGCGGTGACGGTGACATCCCATTCGCGATTTTCGTCCAGCGACGGAACGCTGCTGCCCCGGGAAATAAACGGCCCTGTTTGTGCTGCAATTTCTTTCAGGGGGCGTTCAATTCCGTCAAAAATGTTGTCGATCAGTCCGGGGCCGAGGGTAACGTTCATGGGGCTTCCGGTCCCGTAAACCGGCTCGCCGGGACGCAGGCCGGTCGTTTCCTCATACACCTGGATGGTTGTCGTCCGGTCGGAAATACCGATGACTTCCCCTACCAGACGCTCCTTCCCGACCAGGACCATTTCCATCATGGAAAAAGTGCGGGAGTTCCGCACGGTCACGACAGGGCCGTTGATCCCGAATATCAAATCTTGAGTGTCCATTACTTCATCTCCGATGCAGAAATCCGCATTATATAACGGTCATGCCGGAATGCGTTTCAAACCAGCCGCGCTGGTCCGCCAAAAGCGAATCAAGCGTTTCATCCGCAAAAATTCCCATCTCCGGATGAAATGCCCTCATTCCGCCGATTTCTATGGTGCCGTCTGTTTGGAACTCGCAGTCAAAACCGAACGCCGAGCGGATCTCCGCTTCATATTTCCGGTCGTCGGCTTTCAGGCGGATCACGACTCCCGGGCGCCCAAACACTTTGGCAAACTGCTGCGCCGTTTTTTTCAGAAACGAGACGTAGTCGTCCCGCGCGGTAAACTCTTTCAGCTTTTCCGTTGCTTTGGAGAAAACCTCGGAAGTGATCCCGCTGCGTTTTTCCAGCAGTTTGCGGCGGGAATCCATCTCGCGCTTGGCGACCTCATGGGAAATCCTGCTGCGCATCTGGGTCAGTTCTTTTTGAATCAGCTGGTAGCACTCCGTAAGGACCTGAATCTCTGTTTCTTCCAGTTCTTTCTTCTTGTATTCTTCGATTTCCTGTTCAATTTTTTTACGCTGTTCTTCCGCGTAATGATTGATGGCAGTGGAAAATTTATCTTTCTTTTCTTCGATATCAGCCATTTCAGCACCTCTGTTCGGCTGAGCTGCCTTTTAAATTTTGACGCCGATCGCTTCACGGACGTACCTCGTGATGGTATCCTTGGTACAGCCGTTGCCGTGCCGGTCGGGAATTTCCACGATCAGCGGACGGCGGCGGTTCAATTTTATATTGTAAACCGTGGCGGGGCAGAGGGACAGCAGAGTCTCCGTAATAAGGACGACGGCAATATCTTCCTGGTCCGCGGCATTCTGCAG
Source organism: Oscillospiraceae bacterium (assembly GCA_022650455.1). Taxonomy (GTDB): domain Bacteria; phylum Bacillota; class Clostridia; order Oscillospirales; family Acutalibacteraceae; genus Thermocaproicibacter. The sequence continues at coordinate 1,878 of JALCPO010000030.1, read as the reverse complement.
CGCCTTTTGAACCTCAGAAGCTTCGTGCACGACGACCCCCTCGATTCCGGCCAAACGCATGCCGATCTGCGTGTCTACATTGTCGCTGATCAAATAAAAGCGCATGTGCGAAATCTCCGTTTCTCCGGCTCAGATTTTCTGAAGCATCAGGATGGAAATCAGCAGGCCGTAGATCGCGATGCCTTCGCCCAGAGCTACGAAGATCAGAGCCTGGCCGAATACCTTGGGGTTTTCGCCGGTGGCGCCGATCGCAGCGGGCGCGGCCGTAGCAACTGCAATTGCGCCGCCGATGGAAGCAACGCCGTCGGCAATTGCGATTGCCAGCATGGCCATGCCTTTGGAAGAATCAGCCTGGGACTGCTGGGAAGTGCTTGTGCTGGCTGCCGGAGCAGCGGTGTCGGCCGCCGCCGCGTTCGCTACGGCCGGAACCGCGAAGGAAATCACGCATACCGCCGCAAAGGCGAGCACCTGGGTAATGACGGCCTTTTTTCTGCTGGCTCCGCGCTTGACCGCGTGGATGGCATAGATAACGGATGCAATCAGGAAAACGATGGGCAGGCAAATAAATACGGTATTCATTTTGTTTCCTCCTAAAGATTGTATAAAATATGATAAAAACAGAACTTACAAAAGAAACTTCAAGCTACCCGGCCGACAACGACCGGAGCGAACGGCCGGCCGGAACCGTCATAAAACCGGCTGAACATTTCATAGAATTCCAGCCGCAGAGACTGCACGCCGGAAAGCAGGCCTTCCAGCGCAATGACGAACGCATTGCCGATAATGACAATGACGGCGTAACCGACGCCGGGCGACATTTCGGCAAGCTTGAAAATGACCATCATCATGCCCGCATGTACCAGCACGAATGCCCCGATGCGGATGAAGCTGATCGTATTGGTCAGATAGCTTAGGATGTCCTCGAATACTTCAAAGAATTTCTGCATGAGCATGCCGCCCCAGCTTTCCGGCTTCCAGTCCGGCTTGCCTTCCATGCAGCCGCCGAGCACATCGCTGAGCATCATGGAAACGACGGGGAGAATCATGAAGCAGAACACATAAACCGGGTTGACCAGCTTCCAGCCGAAAAGCGCCTGGCCGCCGAACCCGACGGCGATGGAGCTGTAGAACAGAAACCCCGCGATACCGTTCGGCCCGAAAAGGCCGCTCGTGTATTTTCCGCGCTTGAGCGAGGCGAAGATGTTGGTCAGAATCGCCAGCATCACCATCGCGACTCCAAGCCCGATGGCGAAAGAAACCACCTGGCCGGTCTCTTCCATGGCGGAAATCGGTTTTTGCGAGAGACCGAAAACGACTTTGAAAAACGGGTCCAGGGCATGTTCGAAGCCAAAAGCAGAACCAAGCGCGGTTCCGAAAATCGCGGAAGAAATGCCGCAGGGGATCATAACGCTGCCCAGAGCCATTTTTTTCTTTTTCCATAGCAGCCAGCCGATCAGGGCGATGCAGAGGCCCTGCCCCAGGTCGGCAAACATGATTCCGAAGAACAAAAGATAGGTGCAGGCAACAAAGGCGGTCGGGTCAAGCTCGTTATAGGACGGAAGCCCGTAGGCGTTTGTAAAGAACTCAAATGGCCGGATGATTTTTTTGTTCTGCAGCTTAATCGGAGGCGAGTGCGGAATCACTTCGGGGTCCGCCGCGTCGTCAAACGCATATTCGACAGTGTCGAACTGGTCCAGAAGGGCACGCACGGAATCCTCTTTGTCCGCCGGAATCCAGCCGGTTAAAATAAAGCTCTCGCCGTACCGCGCCGCATAGCGGCGAATCCCGTAATAGGTGTATTGTTCGGTCAGCCAGGTATAAACGCCGGTAAAATTCGCTTTTTCCTTTTCCCAGTAAGATTCGATCTCCGACTCGATT
>JALCPO010000029.1 GCA_022650455.1 Oscillospiraceae bacterium | reverse complement strand
GTGATTTTCGCACCGTTGCGGCACAGGAAGACGGCCTGTATGCCTATTGCCGCTCAGGCGAAGGGGAAAAACTGCTGATTGTGATGAACAACAGCGACACGGAAAGGACGGTGAAAATGCCATTCCCTCTTTTGAAACCAATCGGCGGAATTTCGGGTCATCAGGAAACCGTACTGCGCACGGAAGGAGGTGACGTTTTTCGCTTAGGCGCAATGGAAGGGAGCATATTCAAAATTCTATCGTCTGGAGGGTGAGTTATGAAAAACAGGTTCATAAAGATCGCTTCTCTGTTCCTGGCGGCGTTCAGTGGCCGAGCGCATACCATGGGTATAATACCTATGACCCGAATCGGGCAAACCGTTATTTTGGTTCGGCCGACCCGGAGACAAGCAGAGAAAAGCTGAAGGAGCTGGTCGATACATGCCATGCAAATGGCTTGAAAGTGATTCTTGACGTCGTCCCGAACCATTTGGGCGACTTCCTTCAGGAAACCGGCGCAAATGCGCATTACCACTCGTCCGCAAGCGGACTGAAGGCCGGTACTCAGCTTCAGCCGGCATCGCCTTTGTGTTCCAGGGAACAGAGCAGAATAGAGGCAATGCAAACGGCCAGCTGATCAGCGGAATTGCGGGTACATGGAACCGATGGAAGCGTTACATGGCAGGATGGATCAAACCATTCCTATACGGTGCCGTCTTCCGGAACAGGCGGTGTTACTGTTAACTGGTGAGAAGCTTATTTTTGCCGTTATATAACGTAGGCTGCGCGACTTTTTAAAAGATACACCGGACAATTTTTCAGCTGTCCGGTGTATCTTTAAGGTTGTCGTAGTTTGTCAACGAGAACAGGAGCAGCCGACAGGTTGCTCCTGTTCTCAAATTTAATGCCATCATAAATATCTGCTCTGGTATGAGCGTTCATGACGACGAACTTGGGAACCCGCATGAAATAAAAGTTATCGGCGCCAGGCAAACGAATGTTACAACTAAATTGAACTATTTTAGCATTGAAACGCCGTCCGAGTGAGACGATGGCCGGTGCTTTTATTTCCTGCTTGATAAAAAAGTCCCTGAAAATTCTTACAGGTAAAAATTTATAAGAGAATCTTGACACTTTCTTGACATTGCGACATAGAAAATTGACACCCTCTTGACCTTTTTTCTGGTATCATTTTGATCACAGAAAATATGGCACGGAGGCTATGGCTTACATAGAGCGGTCGGGGCCGAAAGTTACAGGGGGTATTTCTTTGGATTGGACAGGAATTATAATATGGAGTCTGGTGATCATTGTGGCAATTCTGTGCGTCGCCCAGTGGTGGGCAAATACCCATCCGAAATAGGTGCAGGGCGCCCCCCTACAAAAAACAGCTAAGGAGAAAGAAAAATGCAAACAGTTACGATCCTTGCAGGTTTGATTGGTCTTGCTCTGCTGATTTACCTGTTTTACGTTTTGTTTCGAGGTGAGAAGCTATGAACGATACAGTCATCCAGGATTTGTTCTATATCGTTCTTTTAATTGCCTTGTCCATCCCGTTGGGCATCTATATTTACAAGGTGATGACCGGACAAAAGGTGTTTTTGTCCCGCGCGTTCGTTCCTGTGGAAAATGGAATTTATAAAATCTCCGGGATTCAAAAGGACGAGAAAATGGGGGCCAAAAAATATACGCTTTCCGTCCTTCTGTTCAGCGGCGTCGGATTTGTCTTTCTGTTTTTGCTGCTGCTGTTGCAGGGCGTGCTGCCGTTCAATCCGGAAGGGATGAAAGGGATAAGCTGGCACCTGGCCTTCAACACGGCCGCAAGTTTTGTGACCAACACAAACTGGCAGGCGTATTCGGGGGAATCCACACTGTCCTACATGAGCCAGTTCTTGGGTTTGACCGTTCAGAATTTTGTGTCGGCAGCGGCCGGAATCGCCGTCCTGTTTGCGCTGATCCGCGGATTCGTGCTGAAAAAGCAAAATGAGATAGGAAATTTTTGGGTGGACTTGACAAGGGCTACGCTTTATATCCTGCTTCCGCTTTCTTTTGTGGTTGCGGTTCTGCTCGTTTCGCAGGGCGTGGTTCAAACTTTCAGCCCTTATCGGGCTGTGGCCGCATTGGAAAACGGAGCCGCTCAGGCGCTTCCGCTGGGCCCTGCGGCGAGCCAGATCGCCATTAAACAGCTTGGCACGAACGGCGGCGGCTTCTTCGGAATGAACTCGGCCTTTCCGTTCGAGAACGCCACGCCGTTTTCAAATTTCATCGAGGCGCTGTCCATCCTGCTGATTCCGGCGGCGCTTTGCGTCTCTTTCGGAAAAGCGGTGAAGGACAGTAAACAGGGCAGATCGATTTATCTGGTTATGATGATCTTCTTTGCGGTTTCACTCGTCGCCATAACAGTTTGCGAGCTGTTTACCGGACCGGCTTTCAGCGGTGTAACGGTTTCCGGCAATATGGAAGGAAAAGAAATTATCCACGGCGTCGGCGGCTCCTCGCTGTGGGCCGTGGTTACCACGGCGGCTTCCAATGGTTCCGTGAACGCCATGCACGACAGTCTCACGCCGTTGGGCGGGATGATCCCCATGTTCTTGATGCAGCTGGGCGAGATCGTTTTCGGCGGAGTCGGCAGCGGGCTGTACGGGATGCTGGCTTTCGTATTAATGACTGTGTTTATCGCCGGGCTGATGGTCGGACGGACGCCGGAATACCTTGGCAAAAAGGTCGAGCCGTTCGACATGAAAATGGTGTGCCTGATCGTTCTCGCCCCGCCGCTTCTGTCGCTGCTCGGTACCGCCGCGACCGTTCTGATACCCGCCGCGTCCGCATGGCTGACCAATTCCGGTGCGCATGGATTTTCGGAAATCCTGTATGCCTTCTCTTCCCTGGCCAATAACAACGGCAGCGCATTTATGGGGTTCAATGCAAACACGGTTTATGCAAATATGCTTGGCGGAGTCATCATGCTGCTGGTTCGGTTTATTCCCATGGCGGCCGCAATTTATCTTGCCGGAAACATGGCAAAGAAGAAGACGGTCGCCGTCAGCTCGGGAACCCTGTCCACCACCAACGGCGTTTTTGTCGGGCTGCTGATCGGGATTATCCTTATCATCGGCGCGCTGAGCTTTTTCCCGGCGCTTGCCCTTGGCCCGCTTGCCGATTATTTTACCTCTTAAGCAGGAGAAAAGGCGGAGTGACTGAATATGGAAAATAAAAACACCGATCGAAACATCCTTTTCGATTCGATTCGGCAGTCTTTTGCTAAATTGACGCCTCGCGTGCAGGTGAAAATCCCGTCATGCTGGTGGTCTATATCGGGGCGATTTTTACCACTGCCCTTTACTTCCTGGCATTTGCCGGGATTCGGGATGAAAACAGCGGTTATATCCTGGCGATTGCGATCATCCTCTGGTTTACCGTCCTGTTCGCAAATTTTGCGGAAGCCATAGCGGAGGGGCGCGGGCGGGCGCAGGCCGCCACCCTCCGCAAGGCGAGGAAGGACGTGAAGGCGAGAAAACTGAAGTCGAAGGACAACTTGGACGAATCTACCGAAGTGCTGTCCGCCGACTTAAAAAAAGGGGACGTCGTCTATGTCAAAGCCGGAGAACAGATTCCGATGGACGGCGAGGTGATCGACGGCGCGGCATCCGTGGATGAAAGCGCCATCACCGGCGAATCGGCTCCCGTCATCCGCGAGTCCGGCGGTGACCGGAGCGCCGTGACCGGCGGGACGACGCTGGTTTCCGACTGGCTGGTCATTGAAGTCACGGCGGAGGCGGGAACCAGCTTCCTCGATAAAATGATCGCCATGGTCGAAGGCGCGTCCCGGAAAAAGACGCCGAATGAAATTGCCCTTCAAATTCTGCTGGTGACGCTGACCATTATTTTTCTGGTGGTTTCGGCAACTCTTCTGCCTTTCTCCGCTTTTGCAAGCAGCCAGGCGGGAGCCGGCTCGGCGATTTCGATCACGAACGTCATCGCTCTTCTGGTCTGCCTGGCCCCCACCACGATCGGCGCGCTTCTTTCCGCCATCGGCATCGCGGGGATGAGCCGCCTGAATCAGGCCAACGTGCTGGCTATGAGCGGGCGCGCGATTGAAGCCGCCGGCGATGTGGATGTGCTTCTGCTGGACAAAACGGGGACGATCACGCTGGGAAACCGGCAGGCAAGCGAATTTCTGCCGGTTAACGGAGTGACGGAGCGGGAACTGGCCGATGCCGCCCAGCTCTCTTCCCTCGCCGACGAGACGGCCGAAGGGAGAAGCATCGTCGTCCTGGCAAAGAAAAAATTCGGAATACGCGGCAGAGAGCTTTCCAAGCTGAACGCGGCCTTCGTCCCCTTTACGGCAAAAACGAGGATGAGCGGCGTGGACTATCAGGGCACCCAGATCCGCAAGGGCGCGGCGGACGCCGTTAAAACTTTCGTTCAGGAAAAAGGCGGGACCTACCCGGAAGAATGTGAGCGGATCGTCAAACACGTTGCCATCTCCGGCGGCACCCCGCTGGTCGTGGAGAAGGGCAACCGGGTCCTGGGGGTCATTTATCTGAAGGATATTGTCAAAAACGGCGTGAAGGAGCGGTTTGAGGACCTGCGCAAAATGGGCATCAAGACCATCATGATCACCGGAGACAATCCCATGACGGCGGCGGCCATCGCCGCGGAAGCGGGGGTGGACGACTTCCTGGCGGAGGCAAAGCCGGAAACCAAACTGTCCCTGATCCGGGACTATCAGGCGAAAGGGCATCTGGTCGCCATGACGGGCGACGGGACGAACGACGCCCCGGCTCTGGCGCAGGCGGACGTCGCCGTCGCGATGAACAGCGGCACGCAGGCGGCAAAGGAAGCGGGCAATATGGTGGATTTGGATTCCAGCCCCACCAAGCTGATCGACATTGTCCGCATCGGCAAGCAGCTTCTGATGACGAGGGGCTCTCTGACCACTTTCAGCATCGCGAACGACGTGGCCAAATATTTCGCAATTATTCCGGTGCTGTTCTTCTCGATTTATCCGCAGCTTTCGGCCCTGAACTTCATGCGGCTGACCAGCACCACCACCGCGATTCTTTCGGCGATCATCTTTAACGCGCTGATTATCGTCGCGCTGATTCCGCTGGCGCTCAAGGGTGTGAAGTACCGCGAGGTCCCCGCAGGCAAACTGCTGAACCGCAACCTGCTGGTTTACGGTTTGGGCGGCATCGTAACGCCTTTTGTGGCGATCAAACTGATTGATATGCTTCTGACCGCGTTCGGTATTGTGTGAGGTGAACAGGAAATGAATAAAAACATGAAGATTCTGAAACCGGCTCTGCTGTGTTTTCTGGTCATGACCGTCCTGTGCGGAATCTTTTACACGGCGGTCGTCACGGGTGTCGCACAGCTGTTCTTTCCACATCAGGCAAACGGCAGCGTGATTACGGTTACGCTGAAGAACGGCACGACACAGGAATACGGCTCGGAGCTGATTGCGCAGAAATTTACGAAGCCGCAGTATCTGATCGGCAGGCCGGACGGGGTAACGAATCTGTCGCCGACCGGCGAAAAAGAAAAGGAGCTTGTGCAAAAGCGGATCAAATGGCTGTACTCCATCGATCCGGGCAACAAGGAGAAAATCCCGGCGGACCTGGTCATGGGTTCCGGCAGCGGCGTGGACCCGAACATCTCTCCGGCGGCGGCGGAATATCAGGCGGCGCGCATTGCGAGGGCAAGGAACGTGAGCGTGGACGCCGTGCGGGCGGTGATTCAGAAATACACTTCGGGACGGTTTCTCGGCTTTCTCGGCGAACCGGCTGTAAACGTTCTGAAAGTCAATCTGGCGCTGGACGGGCTTTTATGATTGCCAATTGCGTACCAAAGTCGGATAATAGAAGGGGGTGACGGGAAACGATGGATCCATCGGAAGAACGGCCGGACCCGGATACAATTCTGAAAGAAATCCAGGCGGAACCGGACAACAAGCAGGGGAAACTGAAGATCTTCTTCGGGTACGCCGCGGGCGTCGGGAAAACCTACGCCATGCTGGACGAGGCTCAGGAGCGGTACCGGAGCGGAACCGACGTTCTGGTCGGCTATATCGAGCCGCATACCCGCCCGGAGACCATGCAGTTGCTGCATGGCCTTCCGGCGCTGCCGCCTAAAATCGTCCGGTACCGGAATATCGAGCTTCGGGAGTTTGACCTGGACGCAGCGCTCAGACGAAGGCCCGGGCTGATCCTGGTGGATGAGCTTGCCCATACGAACGCGGAAGGCGTGCGGAACCGAAAGCGTTTTCAGGATATTGAGGAGCTTCTCAATGAGGGAATCGACGTCTATACGACCGTAAACGTCCAGCACATGGAAAGCCTGAACGATGCGGTCGAGAGAATCACAAAGGTCAGAGTTCAGGAGACGGTGCCGGATTCCATTTTCGACCGCGCAGACCGGATTAAGCTGATCGACATCGAACCGGACGAACTGCTCCGGCGCTTTCAGGAAGGAAAGATCTACCGGCCCGACCGCGCCGAAACGGCCGTCCGCCATTTCTTTACAAAAGAAAATCTGCGCCTGCTGCGCGAACTTGCGATGCGCAAGGCGGCGGACCGAATCAGCAATGAAAATCTGAACGAGCCGCATCTGTCGAAAAAGATGGAGAACGCCAAAATGCTGGTATGTATCGGGCCTTCTCCATCCTCCGCAAAATGCATCCGATGGACGGCCCGGACCGCGGAAGCCTTTCACGCACAGTGGGCGGCCCTGTATGTGGAAAGCATGGAGAGTGATTTTCTCTCGAAAGATCAGAAAAAAATGATTCGCGCAAACATGGATCTGGCGGAGAAGCTCGGCGCCGAGGTGGTCACTCTGACCGGGCACGATGTTTCCGTCTCTGTCGCCGAATATGCAAGGCTTTCCGGAATCACCAATATCGTGGTCGGCAAAAGCAGGAATAAAAAGACACTGAAAACCCTGTTTGAACCGGCCTTTGAGGATAAGCTGATCTCGCTTCTGCCCGGGATAGAAATCCATATCATCCCCGACAGCGCAGCCGCGCGCAAGTATAAAAAGCCGCGCAAAACAAGCAGGGGGCCGAATTTCAACTTTTCCCGGAAAGACACCGTCAGAATGTTCGGCGTTTTAGCGGCCACGATCTTGTTTTCCTATCTGCTGCGCAGCTTAGGCTTTGCCGATTCAAACCTGATTATGGTCTACATCCTTTCCGTGCTGGTCGTTTCGCGGATCACGGAAGGGTATGCGTACGGCATCATCGCTTCTGTGGTCAGCGTATTGTCCTTCAATTTCTTCTTTACGGAGCCTTATTTTACTTTCAACGCCATCCAGCCCGAATATCCGATCACGTTTCTGATCATGCTGATGGCGGCTTTGATTACCAGCGCATTGACGGTCCGGGTCAAGGCACAGGCAAGGCTTGCGGTACGCAGGGAGCGCCGCACGGAAGTCCTGTATGAAATCAATAAAAAGCTGCTGGCTACGCGCGGCATGGACCGGATCGTAGACCTGACGAACGAATATCTGGTGAATCTGTTTGGCCGTTCCGTCGTTTTCTTTACCGAGGACCCCGTGGAAAGAGTAACCGGAAGCGTCAGGAGGGCAGCGGGCGACGTGGATGCCGCTTTTTTTCACTCGGAAGATGAACGAGCGGTTGCCCACTGGGTTTTCCTGAATCAAAAACGAGCGGGGGCGGGGACCGATACGCTGATGGGCGCCGGGGCCTTCTATATGCCGATTATCGCTCAGGGGAAAGTGCTGGCCGTCTGGGGGATTTCCTGCGCAAAGGGAGTACTGGACCATAATACCCGCCTGTTTTTGCGGATGATCGGTTCCCAGGCAGCTATGGCGCTGGAACGCCAGCACCTCTCGGACGAACAGCGGAACATCGTCGTAGAGGCCGAGAAGGAAAAAATGCGCGGCAACCTTTTGCGGGCGATCTCGCACGACCTGCGCACGCCCCTTTCCGGAATTTTGGGCGCCAGCTCCGCAATCCGCGAAAACGGCAGGAATCTGGACGGGCCCACGAGGGATAAGCTGATCGCCGATATTCAGGAAGAATCCCAATGGCTTATCCGCATGGTGGAAAATTTGCTCTCCGTAACCCGGATCAACGAAGGGAAAACCAAAGTCGCAAAAAAACCGGAAGCTGCGGAAGAGGTCATAGCGGCGGCGGTCAGCCGCATTAAAAAGAGATTCCCGAAGCGCAGCATTCTGGTGCATGTGCCGGATGAGCTGCTGGAGGTACCGATGGACGGAACGCTGATCGAACAGGTGCTGATGAATTTGCTGGACAATGCGCTGAAATTTTCCCCAAACGATTCTTCCGTGGAAGTTTCTCTCAGAAAAGAAGGCGCACAGGCTCTGTTTGAGGTGGCCGATCGGGGAAAGGGAATCACGGCGGAGGAGTTTCCCTACCTTTTCACCGGCAATTTTCCCGGCACGAAAAGTCCGGATTCGTCCAGAGGCATGGGCATCGGCCTTTCCATCTGTATGACGATCATCAAGGCGCATAACGGAAAGATGGAAGCCGTAAACCGGAAAGAGGGCGGCGCGGTGTTCCGCTTTGCTTTGCCCCTGAAAGAAGGCGATTAAGTTGGAGTTAAAGCCGCTGGTTCTGATTGTGGAAGACGAAGATACCATCTGCAATTTTATGACGGCAATTTTGAATTCAAACGGCTATCGGGTTCTGAAAACGGATTCCGGCGGAGAAGGACTTGCCATGACCGCGTCTTATTCCCCGGACGTCGTCCTTTTGGACCTGGGACTGCCGGACATAGACGGGATCGATGTTTTGAAAAAGCTGCGGAAGTGGACGAAAACGCCCGTCGTGGTGGTATCGGCGCGCGGGCAGGAACAGGAAAAAGTGGAAGCGCTTGACCTGGGCGCGGACGACTATATTGTGAAACCCTTCGGCACGTCGGAACTGCTTGCCAGAATCCGGACGGCGTTGCGGCACAGCCCCAAAAGCATGGGGGCGGAATCAAAAGGCAAAGATCAATTTGCCGTTGGGGATTTGAAAATTGATTACGGCCGCCGCACGGTATCTCTGGCCGGAGATACCGTGCACCTGACACCGGTCGAGTATAAAATCCTGGCGCTGCTGTCGAAAAACGCGGGAAAAGTTTTAACACATGATTATATTATAAAAGAAATATGGGGGCCTTATTCCAGCGACAGCCATACGCTTCGCGTGAACATGGCCAACCTTCGCAGAAAAATCGAAAAAAATCCGGGAGAACCCAACTATATCCTGACCGAGGTGGGAGTAGGCTATCGAATGGCCGAAGAACTGACCTGAAAAATCGGGGTCTGCGCCCAGCAATTTATATAAAAGCGTATAAAGCGTTCCTGCTTCTTCTCGGGAAAGCAGCATGCACCCTGCCGGTTTCAAAGGAATCTTTATGGCTTTTTTGAGCTTTTCCCCGGCCTCAGTGATGGTGACATTCACGGAACGTTGATCCCTGCCGGAACGTTTACGCTTCGGCTCTCTTCTTATCTGGCGGGAATCCTGCTGTAACCCCGTTGATGGACACGCAGACCCCCGGCATCCACGGGCTTTTCAAGGACCGGGTACGGTACTTGCGAGCGAGGCGGAGAACTTTACCGGAACGAACGGTCGTTCTTTGCAGCACGGCCGCCGATCCAAAGGGACTTCTGCAAAGCGGCTCCTTTCAGCCCCGTTGACTTCGGCATGCAACAAAGTTATACTTTTTGAGAGGGTACAGAACCCAAAAATCTACCTTCCGTTTTAGCTTGAAAAGGGGCTTTTGCATGAAAATCGTCGAAGCAACAGACTACAAAGATATGAGCCGCAAGGCGGCGAACGTCATTTCGGCGCAGGTCATTCTGTTTCCGCGCAGCGTCCTTGGCCTTGCGACGGGTTCCACGCCGCTCGGCATCTATCGGCAGCTGATCGACTGGTACCGGAAGGGCGACGTGGATTTCAGCGGGGTGAGCAGCGTAAATCTGGACGAGTACTGCAAGCTCAGTCCGGAAAACCCGCAGAGCTACCACTACTACATGAAAGAAAACTTTTTCCGGCATATCAACATCAACCCGAAAAAGACGTTTGTGCCGAACGGCCTTGCGGAAGATATCGACGCGGAATGCAGAAGATACGACAAGCTGATCGGCGACCTCGGGGGCATCGATCTCCAGCTTCTGGGGCTCGGCAACACGGGGCATATCGGGTTTAACGAGCCGGACGAAAGCTTTGACAAAACGACCCACCAGGTTGCGCTGAAGCAGAAGACGATCTCGGACAACTCCCGCTTTTTCAAGAGCATCGACGAGGTTCCCAAATTTGCCGTCACCATGGGAATCAAGGCGATTATGCAGGCGAAAAAAATCCTGCTTGTGGTCAGCGGGGACAAGAAGTCGGAAATCCTCGAAAAGACGCTGTACGGTCCCGTTACGCCCGCGGTTCCTGCGTCGATTCTCCAGCTCCACCCCAATGTTACGGTCGTGGCGGATCGCTCCGCGATGAAGGCTGTGCACGAAAAGCATCCGGCAAAAGGAGCGGCTTTATGATTCTGAAAAATGCGAAGATCGTGAATGAGAATTTCGACCTGGCTGCATCCGACATCGCCGTTTCCGGGCAGCGGATCGCCCGGATCGCACCGGGCCTGCGGGGGGACGAAAGCATCGACCTGGCCGGCTGCCTGATTGTCCCGGGTTTTGTGGACATCCATATCCATGGCTGCGTCGGGGCCGATACCTGCGACGGGACGCGGGAATCCCTTGCGAAGATGGCCGGCCATCTGCTTACGGAGGGGGTGACGTCCTTCTGCCCCACCACGATGACGGTTTCCCTTCCGGAACTTCGGAAAGCTCTTTCCGCCGTCCGGGACTGCATGGAGCATCCGCCGGAGGGCGCATCCGTGCGCGGCGTCAACATGGAAGGACCTTATATTTCCCCGGAACGAAGAGGCGCGCAGAAAGAAGAATACGTGCGCACCCCGGACTGGAAGGAGTTTAAGACCCTTTTTGACGATTTCGGCGGGATCATCAAACTGGTGGATCTTGCGCCGGAACGCGAAGGCGGCTTGGAATTCATCGACCATGTAAGCCGGTTCTGCCGGGTTTCGCTGGCGCACACCGAAGCGGATTACGGTCAGGTGAAAGAGGCGTTCGCGCGCGGGATGACCCACGTGACCCATCTGTTCAATGCCATGAACGGCCTGCATCACCGCAGGCCCGGCGCCGTCGGCGCGGTGTTCGACGACCGGAAGGTAAAGGCGGAAATCATCTGCGACGGGTTCCATATCCATCCCGCCGTTCTGCGCACGGCTTTCCGGATCCTGGGCGAGGACCGGACGGTGGTCGTCAGCGACTCCATGCGGGCCGCCGGCATGCCGGACGGGGTTTCCGAGCTGGGCGGGCAGAAGGTCTTTGCGAAAAGCGGCGAGGCAAGGCTGGAAAACGGGACAATCGCCGGTTCCACCACAAACATCCGTCAGGAAGTGAAAAATCTGATCCAATTCGGAATTCCCCTGCGGCAGGCGGTCAAATCCGCGACGATCAACCCCGCCAAAGAAATCGGCGCGGAAAAGGAAATCGGAAGCATTCAGACCGGCAAGCTGGCCGACCTCGTTGTGCTGGACCCGGACTGGAAGATCGTTTCCGTCGTAAAATCCGGAAAATGGTGCCCGGTAAAGCCGTAAACCGGCTGAAAATGCGGATGTCCGCCGTTTTCGGCGGAATTGCGGAAAGCAAAGGGAGCCGCTGCAAAACGTCTGTTTTGCAGCGGCTCCCGGCTTGTTGAAGGGGCCGCCCGGTGCTCTAAGGGCTTTTTGCAGACATGGGGACGCCGCCTTCCGGGCGGCCTTGCAATGTACCGGAGAAAGTTCCCTAATTCCGGAAAAGTCGGTTTTTTTCAAGAAATTTGTCTTCTTTCTCCATTACGAAAACAGACGGCATTTTTTAGAATGAAATTCAGTGCGGGACGTGAACCATTTTCCTGTAATACGGGAAAATTCGGGCAGACCGCGCCCGGAGAGAAAGGCCGAATGAAGAAAATAGAGCTGGAAGCCGGTTGGATGCACCGATTCTTTCCTGGCTTTTTTGATTCCGGTGTGGGATAATATAAAAAAAGGAAAGAAATCGCGAACGGGAAAGCGGGTGCGGCGGACCGCGCCGAGAACGCACGCCGCGGGGGAGAAGACCATGAAACGAAAATTGTGGGAAAAGTTCCGAGACTGGAAGCTGGCCCAAAAGATGATGCTGGTCTATGTCGTCCTTCTCGGCATCTCCTGCGGCGTTTCCATTGCGGCGCTGCAGATCAGCCTGAATATCTATGACGGCAAGCTCTACGAAAAATCGCTTCAGGAGCTGGACTTTTTTACGCAGAAGGTCAACGACAATCTGGACGGCGTGGAGAGCCTTTCATATACCATCGCCATGGATGCGGAAATCCAGCAGCAGCTTTCCAAAATCAAGTCGCTGAATTATCTTTCGGCGGAATATTCCTACGAAATGTATCAGTTTCGAATCCTTCTGCTCAACGAATTGAATTCCCACCCGATGGTGAAAAATATCGTGTACACGGACGGGAACAAGACGAAACTTACGGTAGGCGTCGACTGCGGAACGATCGACCCGGGGGAGTACAGCCGCCTGCTGGAACAGTTCCATGAGGCCCGGGGCGGCTACGTGGTGCAGAATCCCGTGAAGAAATACCCCTACCTTCTGGCGGGCAGGGATGTGCGGAAACATCTGGACGCCAGCATGAGCTACCTCGGTTCTCTGATGATTACGTGCGACGTTTCCGGAATGATCCGGGAAAAAATCGGAGATCTGGAAGAGAACCACTCCACGCTGTTCGTCTATTCCAGGGACGGCATGGTTTACCGGGATAACCAGGCGGAAGTCCCCGAACTTCCTTCGCTCGACCAGACGCAGGGCTACCGGATCGTTTCTTACCAAGGGCAGAAATATTTTATGTGCTACCTGAAATCGTCCCAAAACGGGTGGATGTTCGTCAACCTCTTTCCTTATTCGGAAATATTCGGGCAGACCATGATGGTGCGCTATTGGATGATCGGCGGGTTCTTCCTTCTCTTCCTCGGGTCCGCCCTGATCATGAAAAAGCTGGCCGGCGTGATTACCGCCCCTCTGGAGCGGCTTTCAGAATCCATGCAGATTGTGGAGACCGGCGACTTTACGGGCGCAAAGAATGTCTTGAGCCCGGAAATGCGCAACGATGAGTCGGGAATGCTGGCACAGGAATTCCGGGCCATGCTGGACCAAATTACCACGCTGATCCACGAAAATTATGAAAAGCAGCTTCTGCTGAAAGACACCAAATATAAGATGCTCCAGGCGCAGATCAATCCGCATTTTCTGTATAACACGCTGAATGCCCTGAACTGGATGGTGCAGGCGAACCGCGGCGAAGACGCCCAGAAGGTCATTATCGAGCTGGGCCAGATGCTGCGGGCATCCTTTGCCAAAGAACCCCTGACCACGGTCACGGCGGAGGTGCAGCTTGTAAAGAGCTACATTGCGATTCAGCAGTTCCGCTACCGGAACCGGGCAAAGTTCACGGTGGAGATCCAGGGGAAGCCCGGCGCTTACCGTGTTCCCCACATGACGCTGCAGCCCCTGGTGGAAAACGCGATCTACTATGGGGTGGAGAATTCCCTGGTGTGCTGCGAGGTGACCGTGCGGGTTCGGGAGGAAAAGGAAACGATCCTGCTGGAAGTGGCGAATACCGGCCCGGGGATGACTCCGGAAGAGCTGGATGCCGTCCGGAACTTTACGGTAAAGCCGAAAGGGCACGGAATCGGCCTGAAAAACATTCGGGAACGGCTGGAAATGGTATGCCCGGGCAGCGAGTTCCGAATTGAGAGCCGGCTCGACAAGGGGACGATTGTGCGGATCCGGGTGCCAAAGCGAAAGGGCGGGGAAACGGATGTATAAACTGCTGATCGTGGATGATGAGGAAATCGAGCGCGAGGGAATGGAAAAATTCATCCGATGGGACAAATACGGCATCGAGCTGGTGGGCTCCGCGTGGAACGGCGTGGAAGGCTTTGAGAAAATCCAGAAGGAGAAACCGGACATCAAAATGCCGGTGATGAACGGCATCGAGCTGATCCGGAAGGCAAAAAAAGATTTTCCGGAGATCGAGTTCGTGGTCCTGTCCGGGTACGGGGAGTACGAGTTCACCAGCCAGGCCATGGAAGAGGGGGTCCGGCATTACCTGCTGAAACCGTGCGACGAACGGAAGATCGCGGCGGTCCTGGAGAAAGTCAAGGCGGACCTCGGGGAAAAAAGCGAGCTGCGGGACGAGAGCCGGTACCGGAAGAACGTGATGAGGCTGCTGCCGCGCGCCAAGGAACAGATTTTCCGGAATATGCTGCTGGGCAGGGAGCAGTTCCGGAAAGATTATCCGCTCCTGCTGGCGGAGATCGGGGATGCGCGGGAAGTCGTTGTCCTCGCCTTCCGGATTCAGAAGGGCTTCGACGATCTGGAGCAGTTTGTGATCGGGAATATCCTGTCGGATTTGCTGGGGAAAGACAAGGTGCTTCTGTCCACGGCCATCGAGAATGACGTCCTGCTGCTGGTGGACGCAAAAGCCGGCGCGAACATCGAATCCGCCGTTGCCAGAACACGGAAGGAATTCACGGAACTGGAAACGTTTCCGATTCAGGCCGCCGTCAGCAGAGCGGGAAAACCGGAACAGGTCGGCAGAATGTACGTCCAGGTTCAAGGGCTGTTCCGGTTCGGCGGCATGGAGCGGAAAATCGGTTTCCTGCATGAGGGCCTGCTTCAGAACCTTCCGGGTGATGCGACGTTTCTGGTGGATTACCGCGGCATCCGGGACGCGAAAGAATACGAGGAGGTCCTGTTTGAGGTCTACCTGGCGTTTACCAAAATGGAACTGCGGGGGTACACGCTTCGGCAGGAGCAGGAAGTTTCCCGGTGGGTTCTGCATGTTTTCTGCGGAAGCGAAGAGGAGTCCGAATGCCTGCGGGAAGAAAACCGGTGGGGCTTGCTGGAACGGGTGACGGACCTCATTGCCGAAAAACAGGGGATTGCGCCCGGACCGGGGAAAGAAGAGCAGAGAATCCGCAGAATCCTGCTGGCGGTTTACCGGAATGTCCGCAGCCCCGGGCTGAACATCCAATACCTTTCGCAGAAGGTTTTGTTCATGAATGAAGACTATTTCGGGCGGCTGTTTGCAAAGTGCAGGAAGGAAAAGTTTTCGGCGTTCCTCGCCAGGCGGCGGATCGCCCTGGCACAGCGGCTTTTGCAGTACGACCCGGAATTTAAGATCTCCCGGCTGGCGGAAACGGTGGGGTACTCTTCGGACGGGCAGTACTTTTCAAAGGAGTTCCGGAAGGTCGCCGGGAAGTCGCCGACGGAGTACCGCGATTTGTTGAAAAAATAAGAATATCGGTTTTTTTCAAGTAAAAAGCCGTAAAAATCCATTCACACATTCCTTATATTTAGGTAAAATAGCAGATGAAAAAGTTGTGTGCACAGCGAATTCAATTATCAGAGTAAAGGGGAGACAGAAATGAGAAGAGGCTTGAGAAAGCTGTTGGCGGCAGGCCTTGCGGGCGTCGTGGCACTTTCGGCGGCCGGCTGCGGGTCCAACGGCGGAGCAGCTTCCGGCGGAACCGGGAGCGCGGCCAACAAAAGTGCCGGCAGCGAGCCTGTGACCCTCAAAATCACCTGGTGGGGTTCCCAGAGCAGGCATGATTACACGCAGAAGCTTCTGCAGCTTTATACAAAATCCCATCCCAACGTGAAATTTACGGCGTCGCCTTCCGGCTGGGACGGATATTTTGACAAACTGTCCACTCTGACGGCGTCCGGTTCCATGCCGGACATTGTGCAGATGGATTACCTGTACATCACCACCTACGCCAAGAACAATTCCGTGGCGGATCTGCAGCCGTTCATCGACGACAAGACCATCGACGTTTCCAGCATTGATAAGAACGTGCTGAACACGGGCAAAGTCAACGGCAAAATGGCGGGCCTGGTCCTGTCGACTTCGCTGCTGGCGGTCGGCTATAACCCTGACGTCTTCGCGAAAGCAGGTGTAAAGACCCCGACGGGCGACTGGACTTGGGACGATTTCGTCTCGATCAGCAAGGCGATCACGGAAAAGACGGGAAAAATCAGTAACGTGACGGGCCCGGTGGATGACACCAATATTTTCAATTATTGGCTCAGGCAGCACGGTGAAAAGCTTTTCAGCGACGACAATAAATCGCTGGGGTACAAAGACGATAAGGTTCTCGCGGACTTTCTGAAACTTTGGAAAGGTATGATGGACGCCAAAACGCTTTCAAACCCCGACGAGTACAGCCAGATTTCATCCCTCGGCCTGGAAGCCGGCCCCGTCGTCACCGGGGATGCCGCCATGACGTTCAACTGGAACAATTATTCCACGCTTGCGGCGAAGGCGAACGACAAACTCAAGATCGTCACCCCGCCGCTGGCTTCCGGCTCCGATGCGAAAGGGCTGTGGCTGAAGCCCGGCATGTTCTTCTCCGTTGCCCAGACTTCCAAGCACCAGAAGGAAGCGGCCCAATTCGTCAACTGGTTTGTCAATTCGGAGGAGGCCAACGACGTCATCATGGCGGAACGGGGGACCCCCGTCTCTTCCAAGATCCGCGACCACATGGTCAGCGCCGGAAAGATGACACAGCAGCAGAAAGATATGTTCCAGTATGTGGACGATGCTGCAAAGATTGTCGGCGAAACACCGCCGCCGGACCCCGCCGGCATCTCAGAGATCAACAAGGCGTTCAAAGACATCGCGTACAGTGCATTTTACGGCAAGGCAACGCCGGAAGCGGCGGCCGCCAATTTCAGAAAACAGGCAAACGAGATTCTGGCAAGAAACAACTAAGCAGTGGACAAAAAGGGGTTCCACAGAAAGGTGTGGAGCCCCTATTTCTTGAAAATGCGGGTGATCATGATGAAAGAGAAAAATTCCAGAGGCCCGGGCCGAAAGCGTTATAAACCGGCGGACAACGCGGCGGGGTATCTGATGCTTGCGCCGTGGCTGGTTGGTTTTGCCTTCATGTGGCTGGCCCCGGCCCTCATCTCCGTATATTATTCCTTTACCGATTTCAATCTGCTGAACTCGCCGAAACTGATCGGCTTCGCCAACTATGTCCGTATCTTTACGGCAGACAAGACGTTTTATCAGGCATTGAAGGTTACTTTTCTCTATGTGCTGATCCTCGTGCCGCTCCGCTTGGCATTTGCCCTCTTCGTCGCGATGCTTTTGAATAAGAATCACAAATGCCTGGGCCTGTACCGCACGTTTTATTATATTCCGTCTATTATCGGCGGGAGCATCGCGGTCTCCATTGTCTGGAAACAGCTTTTCGGCAGCCGGGGCGTTATCATGTCGCTGCTGGAAGTTTTCGGGATTCATCAGCAGACGTCCTTCTTAGGAAACCCCCAGACTGCTCTGGGCGTGATTATTGTGATGGGTGTTTGGCAGTTCGGCTCTTCCATGCTGATTTTCCTTTCCGCCTTAAAGCAGATTCCGGGTTCCATCTACGAATCCGCCATGGTGGACGGGGCCAAACCGGCAAGAATCTTCTGGAAGATCACGCTGCCCCTGCTGACGCCGACGATCTTTTTCAATCTGATTCTGCAAATTATCAACGGCTTCCGCGTGTTTACGGAAAGCTACGTGATCACCAACGGCGGCCCGCTCGACAGCACCCTGTCCTATGTGCTATATTTGTACCGCCGGGCGTTCACCTATTTCGACATGGGCTACAGCTGCGCGCTGGCGTGGATCCTGGTCGCGATCATCGCCGTTTTTACCATCGTGCTGTTCAAGACCCAGAAGAACTGGGTCTATTACGAAGCGGGTGAGAATTGATGGGAATGCGGAAGGCAAAAAGAATCCATTCCGTCTGGTTTCACGTCGGGGCGTGCATCCTGGGATTTTTCATGATCTACCCGCTGCTCTGGCTGCTTGCAAGCTCCTTTAAAAGCAACACGACCATGTTTACCAACACCTATTCGCTGATTCCGGTCCAATGGGACATTTCGGGAAACTACGGCAGCGGTTTTGAGGGCGTCGGCGGCGTCCCGTTCCTCACGTTCTTTTGGAATTCGCTGCTCGTCACCGTCGTCGGCACCGCCACGTGCGTGGTGTCGTCGCTGTTTGCGGCGTATGCCCTGTCGCGGATCCGGTTCCGCCTGTCGAAGTTCTGGTTCGGCTGCGTTATGATGACCATGATGATTCCGCCGCAGGTCATGGTGGTGCCGCAGTACATTATCCTGAAACGGATGAACCTGATCGACACCGAAACGTCGCTGGTGCTCCCGTGGGGGTTCGGCACGGCGTTCTTCATCTTCCTGATGGTCCAGTTCTTCCGGGGGATCCCGCGGGAGCTGGACGAGGCGGCGGAGATCGACGGCTGCGGAAAGATCGGGACCCTGTTCCGCATTTTGATCCCGATTGTGAAGCCCGCGATTGTGACATCGGCCATCTTCGCGTTTTACTGGATCTGGCAGGACTTTTTCCAGCCGCTGATTTTCATGAGCTCGACCGAGAAGTTTACGATTCCCCTTGCGCTGAACATGTATCTGGACCCGAATTCCTACAACAATTACGGCGGCCTGTTCGCCATGTCCGTAATTTCCCTGCTGCCGGTCATCCTTTTCTTCATCATTTTCCAGAAGCAGCTGGTGGAAGGAATCGCGACCGAGGGCCTGAAAGGCTAATCAAAAAATTCAAAAAGAAAGAGTGTCACACGGCTGTCCCGGCGTGACGCTCTTTCCCTGTTAGGGAGGCAAAGACCGAAAATGGTATCAGTCAATCGGAATTCGGCAGTTTCCGCCGAGAGCGGAACGGAGCCGGTCCAAAGGGCTGTCGGCAGCCTGAGGCGGGATCTGGCAAAGGCTTTTCTCCCCTCGGACCGGAAGGGGGCGGAAATCCGCCTGGTGAAAGAGCCGCAGCAGCCGGAATGTTTCTGCCTTGCGGCGTCGGGCGGTTGCCTTGAGATTCGGGCCGCGGACGACCTCGGGTTCGTCTACGGCGTTTATGAGGTCAGCCGTTCCCTGCTCGGCATCGCGGATTTCTGGTTCTGGAACGACCAGAGGGTCGTCCCGAGGGAGAGCGCCGATCTTCCGGACGATTACCGCTTTCAGTCCGGACCGTATGCCGTGCGTTTCCGCGGCTGGTTCGTCAACGACGAGGTGCTGCTCCGAGCCTGGAGCGTGGACCGGCAGAAGGCGAAGCCATGGGAGATGGTGTTTGAGGCGCTCCTGCGCTGCGGCGGCAACATGGTCGTCCCCGGCACGGGCACCGACTCGCACCGTTACCGGAAGCTGGCGTCGGACATGGGCTTGTACATCACCCACCACCACGCGGAGCCGCTGGGGGCGGAGATGTTTGCCCGGGCCTATCCGAAGCTGAACCCGTCTTACGCGGAGCATCCGGACAAATTCCGGCAGCTTTGGCGGGACGGGATCCGGGAGCAGAAGGGCGGGAAGGTGGTCTGGAACCTCGGGTTCCGCGGGCAGGGGGACTGCCCCTTCTGGGTCAGCGACCCGCAGTACCGGACACCGGAGTCCCGCGGCGGGCTGATGAGCAGACTCATCCGGATCCAGTACGATATGGTAAAACAGGCGGTGCCGTCTGCCGTCTGCTGTACGAATCTGTATGGGGAGACGATGGAGCTTTACCGGGACGGCTTTCTGAAGCTGCCGGAGGACGTTATCAAGATCTGGGCGGACAACGGCTACGGAAAGATGGTCACGAGGCGGCAGGGAAACCATAATCCGCGCGTCCCGGCCCTGCCGGAAGCGGGAAACGGGGGAAGGCACGGCATTTATTACCACGTTTCCTTTTATGACCTTCAGGCGGGGAACCATATCACAATGCTTCCGAATTCCCCGGAATTCATCCGAAAGGAGCTCGGGGAGGTCCTGAAACGCGGCGTAAGCGATTTCTGGCTGATCAACTGCTCCAACGTAAAGCCGCACGTGTATTTCCTGGACTTCATCTCCGAAATCTGGAAACACGGCACGATCGACATCGCAAAGCACCGGGATGCATATGTATCCCGGTATTACGGCGCGGAAAACGCCGGAAAGGTTTCCGCCTGCCTCGAGGCGTATCCGAAATACGCGCTCGCGTACGGCAACCGGGAAGACGAGCACGCCGGGGAGCAGTTCGCCAACCATGTGGCGCGTACCCTGGTCTCGCAGTATATGAAAGACAAGGACCGACGCGCGGAGGATCTGCTGTGGGCGACGAACGCGGAAAGCCTGAAAGGGCAGGTCCTCTGGTACCGGGATCGGTGCGGCAAGGCGCGGAAGGGATATGCGGAATACCGTCGGAAATGTGAATGCACGGCTCTCGGCCTTTCAGGCGATGCGCAGAGGCTGTTCCGGGACTCCCTGCTTTTGCAGGCGGAGATTTATTCCCGCTGCTTTTCCGGGGCTGATCTGGTCTGCAAAAGCCTGCTGCTGGCCATGAAAGGAGACTTTCAGCGGGCGTTTTACACGGCGGGCAAAGCCGGCGAAGAATATCTTGCGGCAAACCGGGCCATGCGGGAGCGCGAGCACGGCAAGTGGCACGGCTTTTATGCGAACGAGTGCCTGACGGACGTCAAGCAGACGGCGTGGGTGCTGGAAGGGCTGATGAGCTACCTGAGAAATCTGGGCGATGGGCCGCATTTTTACCAGTGGCAGCGGAAATTTCTGTATTCCGAGGAAGACCAGCGGGTCCTGCTGATCCTTAACATGGAAAATCACTTGAAAGACGGCGAGTTGTTTGCGCTGATGAAAGAGAAATGGGACGATTAGGACAGGAATGCCGAGGCAAGAAAACTGGTTCGCCGGCTTGATGCACGCGCCTGAATTTTGTGCAAATCACCTTTGGCAAAAAACGGAACTGCCATCCCGAAAAAGGTTGGCAGTTCCATTTTTTGTTTTCGTGATACGGGCTCAAACGCTCTTAGCACATTATAGGGGGCCTGTTTCCGTCGACTGCCGGTAAATGACTTCGGGCCGGATGTAGATGATTTCCCGCGGCATGTCCGGCATGGCAAGGCGGAAAAGAATCTGCCGCACCAGGCGCTGCCCGAGAATTTCCGTGTCGACATGCACGGTCGTCAGGTGTGACTCGGCCGTGATCCTTTCCCGGATGTCGTCGTAGCCGGAAACCATGATGTCCTGCGGCACACGGAGCCCCCGCTTTTTCAGGTAATCGATCACCATGAACGCGATGAAGTCGTTGGCACAGACAAAGGCGCGCGGGAAGGAAGACAGCTTTTTCAGGTGCTCCACCACCTCTTCCTTGCTGTAAAAATGGCCGCGTGGGCTGCTGGTGAAGCAGTACTGGGGGTTCAGGAAAATTTTGCGCTCGTTCAGCGCATCCCGGAAACCGGTCCAGCGGTCGCGGATGGTCTGGGCGTACGTGATGTCGCCCATAAACCCAAAACTCGAGATGCCGAGGTCGGCGAGGTGGCTTGTGATTTCAAAAACGCTCCGGGAGCCGTCCAGCAGGACCAAATCCCCTTCCCGGCTGTTGCGGAACATGGAAGGCGTCGTGTCCAGAAATCGCGATAATCCCGCTGACATGCTCCCGATTGATCGTTTTCGGGAGGTCGTACCGGTTGTTGTCCCCTTTTGCCAGGATGCTGTAGATGAAATTGTAGCCTTCCCGGTTCAGTGTGCGGGAAACGGCGTTGATGATATTCAGCCAGAATTCTGAAAAATCGGGGGCGATCGTTATGACCGCCACGCTTTTCACGCCGGCGTCCCGCGGCTTTTCCACCAGACGGATCTGTTCGTCGGTCAGCTTGTCGTATCCGCTGTCGAGCAGCTTCCGTATGACCCGTTTCTGCGTTTCCAGGGAAACGCCGGGTTTGCCGTTAATCACTTTTGAAACGGTGATTCGGGAAAGCTCAAGCTGGTTCGCTACCTCTTTTAATGTGACGCGCCGCATAAGAAGCCCTTCTGACTGCCGTGAAAACGGCTGAATATTTTTAAGAAAACCCCAAATTACTATAACATAATTTATTTCCGCAATCAATATGGAAACGGCCGTTTTGTAAAGAATCTGGCTGATTTTGTAAACAAAATGTATCTTACAGTTGCATCCGCGGTCTGGATATAGTAATATAGTAAAAACAATATGATAAATTATTTAACAAATATTGATTTATTCACGAAAAAAGCATTTTAACGCCGAAAAAACAGCAATTTCGTAGATAATATGTTAATTTAAATTTAAAAATGTAAGTATCTCTGGCTCAACTTTAAAAAAATCAA
Organism: Oscillospiraceae bacterium; assembly: GCA_022650455.1. GTDB lineage: Bacteria > Bacillota > Clostridia > Oscillospirales > Acutalibacteraceae > Thermocaproicibacter. Next base: position 704 of record JALCPO010000029.1, on the reverse strand, counting down.
GATTCTAATCGGTCAAAATCCATATAATTTTTGATTATATGTTGACTTTTTGCAAGCACAGATGTAATATAAGGTCAGTTCAAGATCAAATACGTTAACAATTGTAAACATACATATCAATCTTCTGTTAACATGTTTGGCGTACGGGACCCGGTTTGCCCTTCTTTGCGGCGGGGTCCGGAAGAGCCCTGTCCCCGAAAAGAATAACGGGAAACTTGCAACTGATATGAGGAAGGGAGAAATCTGTATGCGGAAGCAAAACGCCGGTCAGGTCGGCCGCCGGAAGAAACGCTGGTCGCGGGACGACACCGAATTAACGTTTTTGGCGCTGCCCACCATTGTGTGGTATCTGCTGTTTTCTTTTCTGCCGATGTTCGGCGTGATTATCGCTTTCAAAAATTTCCGGATCAACGGGAATTTCCTGCAGAGCGTTATCACCAGCAGATGGGTCGGCCTGAAAAATTTCAAATACCTGTTTGCCAGCAAAGACACCTTGACCATGCTGCGCAACACAGTGGGGTACAATGTTATCTTTATTGTCCTCGGCACGTTCGTGTCCGTCGTGCTGGCGGTGATGGTCAGCCAGCTGTACAGTAAGCGGCTGGCGAAAGCTTACCAGACGGCCATGTTCATGCCTTATTTCCTGTCGTGGGTCGTAATCGCCGTATGCGTGTGGGCTTTTCTGTCGTTCGATAAGGGCATTG
>JALCPO010000028.1 GCA_022650455.1 Oscillospiraceae bacterium | reverse complement strand
AGGTTGCTGCCGCCGCCGAAAACGCAGGCCCCCTCCGTGAAAGAGCTGCTCGAGGCGACCGCCGGCTCCTTGAAATGGCGGGAAAGATACGTCCTGTGGTACGAGCAGCAACCCTGCGAGCCGTGGCTGTGCGGCATGCAGCCGTGCACGCCGAGCGCGCAGTACATGGCGCCGACGGGCTGGCAGGTCTTGCAGGGATTGATGCGGATACCGGTACGCTCCTTGATCTCCTTCGGGGTCATATCAAGCATTTTTGCTCACCTCTTCTTTGGGTTCCGGCTCCGACAGTTTCCCTTCCAGCATCGGCTCCATTTTCCATGGCGGGGTCACAAGGCCCCACACGGGTACGTAGAGCGCCATGGTGATGTCCCTCGCAAAATTGACCGCCCCGCGGAACCCGGCGTAGGGGCCGCTGTAATCGTAGGAATGCATTTGGCGGGAAACGACGCCAGTCTTCTGGATGACATATTTGTCCTTGATGCCGGAGAAAAAGAAGTCCGGCTTGAACAGGCGCAGAAGCTCGAGCGTCTCAAAATGGTTGAAATCGTCAATCACCATGGTACCGTTGTTCATGTCCCGCATCATGCCGTCATAGTCCTCGAGCGGGATTTCGCTCTTCAGTTTTTCGAAGCGTTCGCGGGAAACGACCAGCCGGTAATGCTTCTCGTCCGGGGCCAGGTGGAGCTCTTCGATATTCCTGCTGTCGGAATCCACCTTGATGGTTGGGATGACGCGGCGCCCTTCGTAGTCGTCGCGGTGCGCGAACTCATAGCCGGCGATTACCGTGTGCACGTCGAAATCGGCAAGCAGATTCTGATAATGGTGCGACCGCGAACCGCCGACGAAAATCGCCGCCGTTTTTCCCTTCAGCTTTTTCCTGTAATGGTCGACGTCATCCTCAATCTGCGAAAGCTCGTCGGCGATCACCGCCTCCGTGCGGGCGGTCAGGTCCTCGTCGTCGAAATATTTCGCCATGTCGCGCAGCGATTTGCACACCGCGCCCAGACCGATGAAATTGACCTTAATCCAGTCGATGCCGTATTTATCCTTCATCATCTCAGCGATGTAGTTGATCGAGCGGTGGCACTGCACCAGATTGAGGCTCGCGGTATGCGCGTTTTTGATTTTTTCATAGCTGCCGTCGCCGGTAAAGGTGGAGACGATCTCGTACCCGACCCGCTTGAGAATCCGGGCGATTTCCCACTCGTCGCCGCCGATGTTGTACTCCCCGAGGATATTGACCGAAAAGCGCTTGGCGGGCGGCGCATCGCCCGATCCGATCACATACTTCATCAGGCCGTTGTTCGCGATATGGTGACCCGCAGACTGGCTGACGCCCTTATAGCCCTCGCAGCTGAACGCTAGGCACTTGATGGAGAATTCCTTCCCTGCCCACTCGGCCACCGCCTGAATATCGTCGCCGATCAGGCCGACCGGGCACGTGGAGCAGATCATGATGCATTTGGGGTGGAAGATATCCACTACCTCGCGAACAGCCTGCCTGAGCTTTTTCTCCCCGCCGAACACGATGTCCGATTCCTGCAGGTCGGTGGAAAGGCAGTACTCTAAAAAATTCTTCCCGTCCGGACCTGGAATAGCTTTGTTTCGCCGGGTTGCCCAACTGTAGAAACCGCAGCCGATCGGTCCGTGGGTAATGATCGCCACATCCTTCAGCGGCCCGAGTACCACGCCCTTGCAACCCGCGTAGCAGCAGCCGCGGTTCGTCATGATGCCGGGGACCGCGCGCGAATTCGCGGCGATCCTCTGGCCGCCCGGCGGGTTTTCGATCTGGACGAGGTGTTCTTTTCTGTTCTTGTAGACCTTCGCTCCATACTGATCCAGAATCCGAGTTCGTTCTTCCAATATAATCCCATCCTTTCCCGTTGCGGGCGCTAGATCATGCTGTCTCTGGAAGATTCTGCCGTGCGCACCCGGAAGGTCTCCGTCACGGGGAGCACGAAAATTTTGCCGTCGCCTGGGTTTCCCGTCTGATTTGTTCCAATGATGGTATCCACAGCCTTTTTCACGTTATCGTCATCCACAACCAGCGTGACCAACCGTTTCGGAATCAGCCGGGCGCTTTCGGTCAGCGCCTCACCGTATGGGGAAACGGGCATATGCATATCATTGTCAATCACGAGCTTCAGCGTGTCGATGTCGAGGCCTTTTTTGCCGCGCCCAAGGCATTTGCGGCAGAAGAAAGACGGAAACCCCGCTTTCGAAAGGGCCTCTTTCGTCGGCCCGATCATGTTGAGCCGGATGAGCGCCATGATTTCTTTCATTTCCATTTCACGACCCCTCTACAGCCCGGTTTTTCCGGTGCTGATGGTGTACGCTTCCTCGACCGGTGAAAGAAAAATCCGGCCGTCGCCGAACGTGCCTTTCGTCCCCGTGCGAGCATTGCGCAGAATCACCTTGACCGCGTCGTCCTTGTCTTCGTCCCGCACCACGATGAGCAACATTTCTTTCGGGAGCTCATCGTAATGAACTTCTTCCACCGTGATACCCTTTTGTTTGCCCCGTCCGTAGACGTCCATTTTTGTGACCGCCGGAAACCCAGCCGCCATCAGTTCAGAAAGAATAATGCCGGTCCTTTCCGGGCGGATGATTGCCCTGATCATAACCATTTGGGTTCCTCCTCAAATTCTGCTGATATTTTGCCCGCGCGCGTCACGCGATGTCCATCATTCCATGATCCATCAGGATCTGCTCAAGCCGTTCCTGCTTAAGCGGTTTTGGCACAACAAACATATCGTTGCCGTCGATTTTCTTCGCAAGCTCCCGGTAAACGGCCGCCTGGTCGGATTCCGGGGCGTATTCGATGACGGTTTTCTTGTTGATCTCGGCGCGCTGGACCATGTTGTCGCGAGGGATGAAATGAATCATCTGCGTGCCGAGCTCTTTAGCGAAAGCCTCGACCAGATCGGCCTCGCCGTCCACCTTGCGGCTGTTGCAGATGATGCCGCCGAGCCGGACCCCACCGGTCATGGCGTATTTGCGGATACCTTTCGAGATGTTGTTTGCCGCATAGAGGGCCATCATCTCACCACTCGCCACGATATAGATCTCCCGCGCCTTTCCCTCGCGGATCGGCATGGCGAACCCACCGCAGACGACATCGCCGAGAACGTCGTAAAAGACGTAGTCCAGATCCGGCGTATAGGCGCCGAGACGCTCAAGCAAGCCAATGGAAGTGATGATGCCGCGGCCCGCACATCCGACGCCAGGCTCGGGGCCGCCGGATTCCACGCACTTGATCCCGGCGTAGCCTGCTTTCATGACATAGTCGAGGTCGACGTCTTCCCCTTCCTCGCGGAGCGTGTCAAGCACGGTCCGCTGGGCAAGCCCCCCCAGAATTAGTCGGGTCGAATCCGCCTTTGGGTCGCACCCAACGATCATGATGTGTTTGCCCATTTCCGCAAGACCCGCATTCAGATTCTGCGTCGTCGTGGATTTTCCGATTCCGCCCTTTCCGTAAATCGCAACTTGTCGCATTGTCGTATTCCTCCTAAAAGAAGTTTTTGCGTTGCGTTTGTCGTATCTTTTGCATAAAAGTATATGATTTAATTCTTTTTTTAGCAATACATCAATTCATAGAGAATAGTCGACTTGCAACTGCATTTTTAGTTATGTTCAATAATTTTTCTGCTTTTAACGCAGACTGCTTGACTGTTACTCATATACCGTCTATTGTTATATTGAATCATCGGAAATTATGGATGAGCCGGCCGTACCGGATTTCTAGAACGATAGAAATAGAATTATGAATAATTTTAATATATAAATTGCGTTTATAAAGGCGAGAGAGTTGTGGACCGAATCTCGGTAATTTTGAATGGCTGCGTGGACATGGCATCCGTGTGGGAAAACAACTGTCGAATTCAGATTTTCGCACGCGGCACTTTCGGATGGGAGATCGGCGAAAATTTTCCGGTCTCTTTCGACCAGACGAAACTCATCCCGTTCCTGTGCGGGGAGACCGCCGGCGTGGCCGAAAAGCCGAGAGACGCCAAAATCCTCATAGGCCGGGCGGTAAGCGGCATGGCATACCAGATTTTTGACCGGATGAGTTTTCATGTGGTCGAGGCGGACCACTGCATTTCTTTGCTGCTCGACCGCATCCGAAGCAAGATTGAGGAAGCCGAACGAAAAGAGGATGAATCTGCGACACAAAAGAACGCCCGGCCGCAGGAAACGAAAATTCCCGGTCAGTATTTCCTAAACCTGACCGTCTTGCAGCAAAGGGCACCCGATGTCAGTTCGAAGATGGCGCTCCCGCCGCTTTTTGACAGCACGCCGTTCGACCGGCTCACGGTCCTGTGCCAGCATCTTCCGCCTTGGCTGACGCCGTACGCCAACGGCAAAGGTTGGTGCTTGGAAAACGGGCCAGCCAAAAACGGGGCACAGCGGGTCACGGTTGTCTCCTGCTGTCGCTCATAAAAGGAGGGACTTTCATGGCAATCGAAACCCGATACGGCACGCTTCACGGGTGCTACGGCGAAGAATATTACGACGACGGGGTGCTGAAGAACTGTAGCTTTGGCAGCAAGAACCGCCTTAAAACGGCATGCGGCGTTCTGGTTCCGCGCTACGGCCCGGAAACCGCGCGGAACAAATATGGAAAGGCCGTCGGCTTCTACCCGAACGGGCAACTCAGACGAGTTGCCCTCGAAACGATCACCGGCGTGCAGACGCCGATCGGCGAATTCCCCGCGGAACTCCTCACTTTTTATGAGGACGGGACCGTCTGCCGCATCTTTCCCCTGAACGGGAAGATCACCGGTTTCTGGACAGAGAAAGACGAGGAAAAGCTGGCTGTTCCGCTCCATTTCCACTTCGGCTTCGGCGAGTTCTCCGCCAAGATCATCAGCGTCCATTTCTATGGAAATGGCAACATCCAAAGCGTCACGCTTTTCCCGAAAGAGAGGGTCACGCTGCACCTGCCATTCGGAGAAGTCGCAGTACGCACTGGCTTTTCTCTTTACGAAGACGGCGCTCTGCAAACCCTTGAACCGGCGGAACCTACGCCGGTCCCCACGCTGGTCGGCACCCTGCACGCCTACGACAGTAATCCCATCGGAATCACGGCGGACCGGAATTCGCTCCGGTTCCGGGAAGACGGGACCTTAGCCCGGCTTGCAACGGTGACGGATAAAATCGTTGTCCAGACACCGGACGCCCGGCTGGAAACCATCGCCCCGGTGCAGAAGGCGAGCCCGCTCGACGACCGGCTGACCGTTACACGGCCGGTCATCGCGGAATTCCCCGATGGCGGCGTCCGGTTGACCTGCGAGGGAACTTGGGACTATTCCCTTTCCGAATGCGCGTTTTCCATTCTAAGCGTCCCTTACGCCGCGCCGTTCTCGGACTGCTCCGGATGCAGCGGCTGCGACGGTTTTTGCGGCCGTTTGAAATAAAACCGCGGGGGCAATAATTTCCATGAGCTTATCTCCTTTTAATAATAGCGAATACCCCGTGCATATCTGAATGGACAGATTGCAAGGGGCCGTGTCAAGAGAAGTTCGCAATTTGGGAACTCCGAGAAATGAATCAGGCAGCATGCTTCAGCAATATCTGAACGGATATCGGGTCTAAATACGCTCTGAACGGACGAGCACGCATAATTCCTCCGGCCGCAGCTCCTGTGCCGGCGAGAATTCAGGCCCGGCCATATAAGAAAGGATACTGCGGTAAAGTGCTTTCACCTCTGGGTACTGCATATTCTCCAAAAGCCCCATACTGCTACAGCAATTCCACTTTAAGATAGCGAGTAACCGGATTCACGAAACCAACTGATGATATCACTTACAGAAATCGCCTGAAAGACACGAGGAAGTGCGTCAAGCAAGGTATTAACGGTACGAGCTTTTTATCTTTCTGAGAATGGCTTTTATCTTTGACCACATCATTTCAATTGGGTTGAAATCCGGACTATATGGAGGCAGATAAAGCAGTTGCGCGCCGGTTTGGAGGGATATCATAGAAGTGCAGAGGTCAAACACCCAAAATGTGATAAAATCAAGGATAAGGATGACGGGGTGTTTGAAATGCGCAAATACGATAAGGAATTTAAGGAAGAAGCGGTGAAATTGTCGGATGAGGTGGGCGTCAAACAGGCGGCGTCGCAGCTTGGGGTTCCGTACTACACGCTGGCGGAATGGCGTCAGAAACGGAAGGCTTACGGGGACCATGCCTTCGTAGGCAGCGGCATCCGGCGGGACGCGCCGCTTTCCGAGAAGGAACGGGAGCTGATGAAGCAGGTGCGAGAACTCCAGAAGGCCAATGAGATTCTTAAGGATGCGCTTGGTTTTTTCGCAAAAGACCGGAAGAAGTAAAGCCGGAACGGCTGCATGAATATGTCACGCTGCGAAAGCAGCAGTCTGGCGTTTACGCCCTGTGTCGCATCCTGAGGGTCAGCGAGTCCGGGTACTACCGCTCCCTTCGGGCGCAGGACACGCCGCGGCGCAAAAGGCAGAAAACTTGATTCGCCGGGATTTTACCGCTGAGGCACCCAATTAAAAATGGCTGACCGATATCACGCAGATTCCATGCGCGGACGGAAAACTCTACATCGCTGCCGTCCTGGATTGCTACAATGGCGAAATCGTCGGCCTTTCCATGGGTGACAACATGAAAAAGGAGCTGTGCATCCACGCATTTGAAAGCGCATGCGAATCACGCGCCGCACACGGCATGATTTTGCACAGCGACCGGGGCAGCCAGTTCACCAGCGCAGCTTTCCGGAAGACGCTGGCCAAATTACGAAGCTGTCCAAAGCATGAGCAGTACGGGACGCTGCTATGACAATGCTCGGATGGAAAGCTTCTTTGCCACACTGAAGAAGGAAAAGCTCTATCAGATTCACACCGAAAAGATGCCGATGAGCCAGGTCAAAAGCATCGTATTCCGCTACATCATGACTTACTACAACCGGGAGCGAATCTATACCGCTAATCCGGGCGGCCTTGCTCCTGCCATGTATCGTCAGGCCGCCTAACTTGCTGATTTTGGGTGTTCAGGTTCTGCACTGTTCTTGACTTCTCCACTGAAAAGACGAAGATTGAAAGACAAACCCTTCCGTCGTGGACCGGAATACGATTGGAGGGTTTGTTGTGTATGGCAAAGGAATCTTTGATTCCCCCGGAAAACTGGGGGAGCAAAGTAATGGGGAAGAATGGAACACACAGCCAATGAACCGGCCAAGTTCTTGACATCCGCTCCTTTTTCATGCCCTTCCCGGGTTTGTGTAGGACGTTCTGCGAGCGCCTCAAAATTGGGCATTTACGGTCAGTTGGATAAAAAGCGTTTTTTTGAACAGATTTCCATGGTAAATTGAATTTCTTTTTTGGCGATTTGCCTCTATACTTATAGAAGTAGATGTACATTTTAAATAAATTCGGAGGAGGATGTTCAATGAAAAAAGGCATTGTGGCACTGATCCTCGCCTCGATCCTGACCCTTTCCGTGTTTTCAGGATGCGGCAATGGCGGGGGAAGCTCGGCCGGCAAAACGGCTTCCGGCGGTTCGTCCGGCGGCACAAAGGTCATCCGGGTTGCTTGGTGGGGCAACCAGGTCCGCAACAACAGGACAGCGCAGGTCCTCAAGGCCTACTCCAAAGCAAACCCGGGCGTGACCTTTGAGACCGAGTTCACGGATTGGAGCGGCTATTGGGACAAAATGGCGACGCAGGCCGCTTCCAATTCCCTTCCCGACATTATTTCGATGGATTATCAGTATCTGAAACAATATGTTGTTAAGGATCAGCTTGCCGACTTGACTTCCTACGTTGGGAAATCACTGAACCTGAGCGACGCACTGGACGCGACAGTTTCGCCGGGTAAAATTAACGGGAAACTGTATGGCGTAAGTTTGGCTACCACATCGCCGGCGCTGATCTACGACAAGGAAACCGTGCAAAAGGCCGGCGTGACGATCAAAAACGGGATGACGCTGAGCGAATTTCTGGACGCGGCGAAAACCATCAAGGCCAAGACGGGAAAAGGCGCTGATTTTTGTTACCCCAACGGCGAAGTCTATATGGAATACCTTGTAAGAGGGCAGGGCAAAGTCCTTTTCACGGACGGCAAACTCGGCATTGACAAGAGCAGCTATGTGCTTCCGTTCTTCAAGCTGTTTGAGAATGGAGACAGCTATCTTGCCCCGGCAGAAGTCCTGGAAGCTTCCGTCGACGCCGGCATCGAGCAGGGGCCGCTTGTCACCGGAAAGGCATGGAGCACGTTTACGACGTCCAATCAGTTTTCAGCCTTCGCCGCCGCCGCGAAAAAGTCCCTGGGCATTGCAACGTGGCCGGTTGGGGACAACGACGTTCAGAAGGCAATGTACTTAAAACCGAGCATGTTTTTCTGCGTTTCCAACAACTCGGACAATAAAGAGGAATGCACAAAGGTGATCGATTACTTTGTCAACTCGACGGAAGCCAACGATGTTCTTCTTACTGACAGAGGCGTGCCCATTTCCAGTAAAGTACAGACGCATGAAAAGACAAAAGTAAGCGTTGCCGACAAACAACTGTTCGACTATATTGCGACGATCGAAAAAGATTATTGCTCCCCGGTTAATCCGCCGTCTCCTGACGGCATGACGGAAGTCGCAACGCAGGTCCATAAACTCACGGAACAAGTCCTTTTCAAAAAAATAACCGCCCAGCAGGCGTCCGATCAGTTCTATACGCAGGCGAACCAGACTCTGGCAAAAGCCGGGAAATAACCGGTTCCGCATCGGATCGTTTCGCTGAACAGAAAAGCATCCCTGTCCGGCCGTGTTTTGAATACCGTCCTTCAAGGCACGGCTGACGGGGTTTGTTATGAATCAATCGGAACAATGGACCGGTTGGTAGATATTTGCAGGTGATCAATAATGACAATCTCACAACGGCTGAACAAAGAAAATACGGCGGGATACATTTTCATATCGCTTTTCATCATCGGCTTTCTCGCCTTTACCATCGTGCCGATCGGTGTGTCTTTTGTTTTGTCTTTCACAGACTACGACATTCTTTCGGCTCCGACTTTTATAGGGCTCAACAATTTTAAAGAAATGTTTCAGGACCCGACCTTCTGGCAAAGCATGGGGGTTACATTCTATTACGCTTTGGTCTCCGTGCCTCTGCGCCTGATTTTCGCGCTTTTGGTTGCGATGGTTTTAGTCCGGCCATCCAAGGCGTCAGGCGTTTACCGCGCGGTTTATTACCTGCCGTCCATTATCGGCAGCAGCGTTGCGGTTGCAGTCCTTTGGAAAAGGCTGTTCGCAAGCGACGGGGCCATCAACGCACTGCTTGCCATGGTCGGCCTGCCGGGCGACACGGCGTGGCTCGCCCAGACCAATACGGCGCTCTGGGTTTTGATTATACTGGCCGTGTGGCAGTTTGGTTCTTCCATGCTGATCTTCCTTTCCGGGCTGAAGCAGATCCCGGTCAGTTATTATGAAGCCGCGACGATCGACGGCGCTTCCGGTCCCAAAAAATTCTTCAGCATTACCCTGCCGATGCTTACGCCGGTGATCTTTTTCAATCTGGTCATGCAGCTGATCAACGGTTTTATGGCATTCACACAGTGCTACATCATCACGGGCGGCAAACCCTTGAATACGACGCTGTTCTATTCCGTTTACATGTACCAGTGCTCTTTTCAGTTTAACAGGATGGGGTACGGCTGTGCCATGGCGTGGATTATGCTGATCCTTGTGGCGGTCATGACAGGCATCCTGTTCAAAACATCGAACAAATGGGTCTATTACGAGTCGAAATAGAGGAGCGCGAGACGAATGAATGCCAGGAAAAACAGAACCGTAGTTTACCATATCCTTGTTTGCCTTTTCGGACTGGTCATGATTTACCCCGTGCTCTGGATGATTATGAGTTCCTTCAAGAATTCGTCCGAAATCTTCCAGAATGCGGATTCCCTGCTTCCGACGAGCTTCAAATTTTCCAACTACACAAACGGATGGTCCGGATTCGGCGGGGTGTCCTTTTCCGTCTTCTTCAAAAATTCGTTCCTCATCTGTATTCTGGCGACGGTCGGCACCGTGATTTCCTCCGCGATCATTGCATACGGGTTTGCAAGGTGCAACTTTAAATTCCGGAATTTCTGGTTCGGCTGTATGCTCATTTCCATGATGATGCCGTTTCAGATGATTATGATCCCCCAGTTTATTATCTTCAAAAAACTGAACTGGGTCGGCACGTTCCTGCCGCTGATCGTTCCCTATTTTTTCGGCCTGCCGTTCGGCATTTTCCTGATTATGCAGTTTATCCGCGGAATCCCGAAAGAGCTGGACGAAGCGGCGAAAATCGACGGATGCTCTACATACGGAATTTTTGGACGCATTATTTTGCCGTTGATTGTGCCCGCGCTGATTACAACGGCGATTTTCCAGTTTATGTGGCGCTGGGACGATTTCCTCGCGGCGCTGCTGTTCCTGAATAAGCCTTCCCGGTATCCGGTTTCGCTGGCTCTGAAAATGTTCTCCGACCCGTCCGCCCAGTCCGACTGGGGGGCCATGTTCGCCATGGCAACCCTGTCTCTGGTCCCAATTTTTATTATTTTTATCTGCCTTCAGAAATACCTGGTGGAAGGGATCAGCACGACGGGGATGAAGGATTGAACCTGGACTGCCGTACCCTGTTCGGGTGACGGCGGAGAGAATTTCAGGCATTTTCGGAAAAGAGGGTTTCCCGTGTCAGACTATTTTGAAAGCTGCAAAAGCATCCGGTTTTCGCAGGGGCTCGATACGAACGGTATCCTGGCGACGGTTGCAAATCGATACCTGAGCTCCAATCCGGCCCGTCCGTTTGTCTTTCGCCTGTCTTCCGCCAGAGGATTTCCGCGCAACGGCGCATACCGCTATGTTTTCGATTTTCGGAAGATCTATCCCGAAGCGGAAAACGAACAGTCCGTTTTCGCCTGGGCGAAAATTTGGAGCGAGGATGACGGTTCCCGGCCGTTTCTGGCGGTTCCGTACAGCCCCATGCGGGTCTTTGTCAATGAGGAGCCGGCTTACCACTCCGATTATTATGAGGAGAAAAACGGGACGGCCCGCGGTCCGTTCCAGGCAAAGCTGCACAAAGGCTGGAACAGTATTGTACTCTGTTTTGTGAAAACGCCCTTGGGTTTTGGCGGAGAATTCGGTTCTTCGTTTTTTAAATACACGCCCGTCCATTTTCTGGCGCCGACCGCGGAACGGGACGGCCGGGAGGGCTTCCTTTATACGCTTCCGTTTTCCGGGGATGGGCAGAGTGACTTTCCCACGCTGGGAATGTCGGAAGCGGAGAGCTCGGTTCCATGGTTCCCGGATGTCAGCTGGAGCGAAGAAAAAATGCGGCTGGGACAGCTGGAGCGTATTTTCGGCAGACATCCCGGGTGCTATGCGTATGGCTGGGCCAAAATTTTTCTTTCCGGCAAAAACAGCGTATATGAGCTCTCCGGACGATGCGCGGGCCGCTTATCGCTCTTTGTCAATGGGGAAAAGGTGTTCGAGTCACAGATGGACGGTGCTTTCCGCCGGGCTTTTCAGACCCCGGGGCGCGGCCTTTGCGACATCGTTGCGGAAAGTGAATGCGGAACGGACAGCTGGGGGTTTCAGCTTGCCGTTGACTGCGGAGACCGGAAAGCGGGCTTTTTCAGTCCCTGCAATGTCAAAGGAACGAAGGATCCGTGGATTTACGCCGGAACTTTCTCCGAACGGCAGAACCCGGAGTCGGTTGCGACGATGAGCCGTCTGTTCCGGACCGACGACGGCGACGATTACTGGCATGCCGATCTGCCGGATCGGTATGTCCGGCCGTTTCTGGAGTCGGACAATTTCGGCCAATGGAGCTATCCGGTCGGGGTGACGCTGTACGGGCTGATGCAGGCCGGTGAGATGCTGAAGCGGCGGGATATTCTCGATTATGTCAAGCAGCATGTCCGGCTGTGTACGGAGTTCTATGAATATGCGCTTTGGGATCGGAAGAAGTTTGGCGCCGCCGGCGTGGACGCCCAGATTGCGTCGATCGAAAGCCTGGACGACTGCGGGTCGTTCGCTTCGACGATGCTGGAGCTTGCTTCGCGCGAAAGGCTGCCGGAAGCGCGAAAAATTGCCGATACGGTGGCCGATTTTATCTCCAACCGGCAAACGCGTCTGCCCGATGGGACGCTCTACCGCCTGCGCTCTTCACTTGCGGAAATGAAAAATACCGTCTGGCTGGACGATCTGTACATGAGCGTTCCATTTCTGGCACGCTATTACCGGCTGACCGGCGATCCGAAATATCTGGACGACGCGGCCCGCCAGTTTTTCCTGTACCGGGAAAAGATGCTGATTCCGAGACTCGGAGTAATGTCACACGTTTATTATACGGAGCGGAAACTTGCGAGCGGAATTCCCTGGGGGCGGGGAAACGGCTGGGTCCTGTTTTCCCTTTCGGAGCTGCTTTTGGCCATGCCGAAGGATTACCCCTGCCGTGAGGACCTTCTTTCGATGTTCCGCGCGTTCTGCGACGGATGCATTGCCCTGCAGAGCGAAGACGGTATGTGGCATCAGGTGTTGAACGACAGCGATTCCTACGAAGAGTCGTCCTGTTCTTCCATGCTTGTAAGCGCGATTGCGCGCGGGGTCCGCTGCGGGTGGCTTCCGGACGAGGGCGGAAAATATATTGACGCGGTCATAAAAGGCTGGACCGGGCTGACCGAAAATGCGGTCGACTGCGACGGTAATATCTACGGCATCTGCAAAGGCTCGGGGCATTCGTTTACGCCCCGGTATTATAAATACGAGCTGAACTGGATTTTGAACGACTGCCACGGCATCGGGATTCTTCTCCTTGCCGGGGTGGAAACCCAAAAGATGATGGATTCTTTTTGTCAGGAGGCATGAGAATGGAACGCGTTGCATTTCGGATGAAAGTGTTTCCCGGCTGTTATGACGAATATCAAAAAAGGCACGACCATATCTGGCCCGAGATGAAAAAGGAGCTTCTTGCGCACGGCTACCGGTCGTATTCGATCTATCTGGATCGGGAAACCGGCTGCCTTTTCGCTTACGCGGAGATCAACGACAGGAAACTGGCGGATGAAATGGCCGATACGCCGATCAATCGGCAATGGTGGCATTTTATGAAAGACGTCATGGAAACCAATGGGGACGAAAGCCCGAAAAGTGTTGAGCTTTCGGAAGTATTCCATCTGGAATAGAACCGGTTTCCAGACCGGGGCCGTTCCGGTGCCGGCTGTTTTGCCGAATTCTGCCGGCCGGCGGAATTCGGCCTGATGTTTGTGCAAATTGTAGTTTCATCATTGGAAAAGTTCCATCAATTCAGTATAATATTACAGGAAGCGCCCCGCGAATCGCTTTTTGTATTCGGAAAGGGATGGAACAATGAAAACCAAAACGACATGGCGGACCCGGATTGGGAACATCAGGCTAAAACATAAATTTTACCTGATTTTGCTCTTTGTCGTGTTCAGTATCAGCATCGGCGCGATCGTCAGTTATCAGTTTATGCTGAAAAATTACAACCGGATGATCTATGCCAAGACAGCGGAAAATCTGACGGCCCTGTCGTCGAAGATCAACGACAATCTACAGACAATTCAGGATACGTCCGGCCTGATTGCGGTCAGCAGCGGGATTCAGGATCATCTGTCCGTTATAAATGACCCGAACTCTTCCAGAATGGATTATTTGAATTCGCGGCAGGCGGTGATCCGATATTTCACCGCCAACTTTTCCTCCAACCCCTACATCATGGAAATTTCCATTCAGGCGAAGGACGGGACGGTCATTACGTTCGGACGGGATTCGTCCCCGGAGTCCCGGTCCGTACAGAAAACGATGAACGACGTTTTGCGGGAAAACCGGGGCGGCACCAACTGGATCAGCACCGGCCGCAGCGATTCCAGCATCCTTTGCATCCGGGCAATCCGGAAAGTGAAAAATTTAAGTCTGAAGAATATCGGCCTTCTGGCGATCCGGGTCGATCTGGAAAAAATGGTTTCGGATGCGCGGGAGAGCATGGGAGAGAGCAGGGACACGGAACTGTTCATCCAAGCGGGTTCCGCCGCCATTTATCCCGTGAGCAGCCCGAGCGGGAAAGAGCTGGGGAACCTGCCGCCGGTGGAAGGCCCCTATCAGATTGTCAACTTCGGCGGAAATCGAAAGTTTGTGGTCCGCAGCAGTCTCGGCAACCTGCACTGGACGTGCATTTCCCTTACGAATTATAATCAGATTTTTCGTTCTCTGGTGTTTTCCAACATCCTTTTTATTGCAATCGTCGTCATTATCGCTTTCGCTGCAATTTTTGTGTCGAATTATATCGTCCGAAAAATTTTGCGGCATATCAATATCCTGATTGAAAAGCTGAACGATTTTAAAAACGACAGCGCTCCGCCGAAAAAAGCGGAGTACGATTATTCCAACCGTATGGATGAACTGGGCGCCATGCACCGCGGTTTCGACAATATGGCGAACCGCATCAACCAGCTGATTCAGGAGAATTACGTCAAACAGCTTCTGATCAAGGACACGCAGCTGAAAATATTGGAGCAGCAGATCAATCCCCATTTTTTGTTTAACACGCTCGAATCGATCAACTGGATGGCAAAGGTAAAAAAGGAAGACCAGATTTCCGTGATGACGGAGTCCCTCGGTTCGATGCTCCGGTATACGGTCAATGAAAAGGCGGATGTCGTGCCCATCTCAAAAGAGCTGGATGTCGTACAGAGTTATATGGCGATCCAGCAGATCCGCTTTGACGACCGCCTGCGGTTTACGGAAGAGGTAGACCCGGCCCTGCTTTCCGTCTCGGTACCCAAGATGTGCGTTCAGCCGCTGCTGGAGAACGCCATTCAGTATTCCGTTGAAAAGAACGTGGATGGGTGCAGCGTCGATCTGTCCGTTTTCCGGGAAGGCAAAACCGTTGCCATCCGGATTCAAAACGAAGGGTCCCGGATCGACACCGACATCCTGAACAAAATGGAAACAAAAAAAACCGGACGCAAAGGGAGCGGAATCGGCCTGGCCAATATCAACCGGAGAATCCAGCTGATTTTTGGCTCTCAGTACGGGCTTTTTTTCCAAAACCGGGATAACCTTGCCATTGTGACGATCCGCGTACCGGTTGCCGCGGCCAAGGGGGGATCGGAATGCTGCGACTGATTCTGGCCGATGATGAAAAAATAATACGGGAATCCATCAGCCGCCTGATCGACTGGAAACAATATGGAATCGAACTCATCGGAACCTGCCGAGATGGAATCGAGACATACAATATGATCCTTGACGAATACCCGGACGTCGTCATGACGGACATTAAAATGCCGGGCCTTGACGGGCTGGATCTGATCAAGAAGGTAAACGACATGCAGCTGGATACCGAGTTTGTGATTCTTTCCGGCTACAGCGAATTTGAATTTGCGAAGAAAGCGATGGAGTTCGGCGTAAAATATTATCTGCTGAAACCGATCAGTGAGGCTCAGATCCTTGACGCAATGGAAAAAGTGAAAAGGGACCGGAAAAAAAAGCAATCCATCCATCATTTGAAGGCGGAAAAGGAGTCTCTGTCCAACCAGTTCCAGCCGATCATCCGAAAGCAGTTTATCATTGAAAGCATCACTTGCGAGGGCAATTTTGAAAGCCTGCTTGACCGGTATGTCCCCCTGTTTCAGTTCGATAAGGGGAACTTTGCGCTCTACTACATTTCCTTTTTGGAGCAAAACGACCTTCCGCATTTTTTGCGCGAGTTTGCTTCGATCTGTTCCGCGTGGGATTGTCATCCCTGCTTTCCTGTTTTATATGTGAAAAATACCGTTTCCTTCCTTGTGAATTACGGGGAAGCTGCCGATCTGTCGGGATTCGACCGGGAACTGAAATCCCTGAAAATCGGGAAAGTGGGTCTGTATTTTCAGTGCCTGCATTTCTCCGGGCTGAAAAATCTGTTCGGGAATTTGGTCCCCAATCTTCAGCGCTATGAAAAAATTTATCTGATTGCGGAAAACGGCGCACAGAACGAGATCTATAATTATGGAAAATTTTTTCGGAATATCGACGATGTGGCCAATTTGGTTCTCCGCGACCCTGATTCCGCCGAAAAGACGGTTCGGGATTTTTTCCGTACCATCCACGACCTGGAGCTTGTGCGGACCCTTTCGTCCAAACTGATGGTACAGGTCGATTTGCGCGAGGGCGGGCCCGGTTCCTGCCCTCCGGCCCGCTATTTTCAAAAACTTTATGAATGCGAAAATCCGGATGAGGTTGTGGAGCTGACGGTCCGTTCGCTGAAAACGGAATTATCCCGGACGGAACCGGGACACAGCAGTTATATCCGGCAGATCGTAGGGTATCTCGACCGGCATTACGGAGACGCCAATCTGTCCCTCAAATGGATTGCGGAAAACTATATTTTTATGAATGTGAACTACCTGAGCAAACAATTCTGCAAAGAGACCGGCGTCAAATTTTCCTGTTATTTGAACCGTCTCCGGATGGAACACGCAAAAGAACGGATTACGCGCCAGGATGTTCCCAGGGTGAGTCAAATTGCCAGCGAGGTGGGGTTCGGGGGGAATTCACAGTATTTCAGCCAGGCGTTTAAGAAATTTTTTGGCGTTACGCCCAGCGAATACATCGAACGGAACCGTTCTGCACATTCGAACAAGTAGGCTGTAGGAAGCAGCCGGATGTGGCTTGTTTTCTGCGTAAAAGCAGACGGCAGGCCATTTGCCTTTTACATACTTACGATACCCTTTAGAAACTGTGCCGCCATTTTCCCAAACCAGCAGGCGAAAAGAGGCCCCAAAAAATTCAATCCCATGCTCATGCCGCCCATAAGAGATTTGGTCGCCGCGCATGATATGATATAGCGGAGCCCTGAAATTGCGAATTTCTTTTGACACGACCAGTGGATGGTAAAATCCGGTTCCCCATCAGTCGGGATGGACCACAAAATCTCCGAATAGTCCGTAGCCCCATGCACCACACGGCGGACAAAAACATCGACTTCTATGATTTCGCAGATACAGACGTAATCACCGCAGATAAGCTTTCGGAAACCTTGCGCATGTAGAAAAGAATCGAAAAGATTCGACCCTGAAAGCGGCTGATATCCGAACTATGGGATTTCTCTGAGGCGATGGATCTGCTGGCTTGATCGGATCATTATTTTTTATAGCGCCATGTCATCGTCCAACATGCTTTCCTGCTCGACGGTGATTCCCGTTTTCAGAATAGCGGCAATCCCGTCCCGAATAGCCGGGTCTTCTATCCTGGGTTGGAACTGCTCCAGCCGATGAAGATAGTCGGCGCTTCGAGACTTTCCGGTATGCAGATAGCGGTATAATTCCGAAGAATTCATCCGATAAGAATGCAGACCCGGTATGATGTTTTTTCGGAGACGCTCGAACATCTGAAAACCGCCCAGATCCAGGTCGCCCCAGAAATAAAAAAGCGTATCATCTCTTGCAGCACGCGCGATCTGCTGAAACAAGCGACCGTGCGCGGGAGAATAAAAGCCGCCGTGATAGATCAGCAAAACATCGGAAGGAATTCCGCGCAATACCAGAGCGCGGTAATTGGTCCTATTTTCGACAAAATAGACGCGATGGATTCCATCGAGACGGATACCCTGCACTTCTGCAAGAGTTTCCGATTGTAGGCAAAATCCTCGTGCAAACGGAGCCGTTGGAATGGAAGTACCCTCTAGGGTCAGAATAATATCCCCGCAAAGCTCGAAGATTTCAGGGTAGCGCAGAATGCCGATCTGAGCCAATACTTCGTTATCGGTGAGCCTTTCCTCGCTTTGATGAGAATACGTGACGGTATCCGGCTCATAATGGCGGGCAATGGAAAGAAGAAAGCCCAAAAGTTCCCGTTCGAGGTGTTTGGAATCCTGGAAGCACTGTACACTGAGGACGCGCATCAACTGCGGCTCTTTTTCGGCAGCTTGCAAAACCGAGAACAGATCTTTTGCAAGGCCGGGCTTGTCCGGAAGCAGGCGGCTCGCCCGAAATTTTTCTCGTAACCGCTTCTGCTCGTCTTCAATAAAACGGCGGACCCAGGGACGGCCAGTTTTCATGTACGCATCGGTGAGGACTTCCAGAAGTTTCCGTGCCTGCAGCGATGCCGGCAAGCGTCCGACGGCCCGGTAAGCGTCCGGAATCCGTTCGAGGTTCAGATAAATTTTATCAATCAGCCATCCTTCGTAGCCCTTGCGATACCGGAAGGTTACGAGGCCGGCCGTTTGCATTCTCCCGATGATCGCATTGACTTCTTCCACCCGTTCCCGGCGGTTTCGCTGATAATAAGGAAATTCGGCCTCGTTCAAGGAGATGCCGACACGCCTGTTGGAACTTTTCCCGGGAAGGCAGTGTCCGCTGCGTTCGTATTTATTCAGCAATCGGTTCAATAGTTCATTCTGAAGATTCATTGTGACAAGTCCTTCCGGTAGGAAGAGAGCACGGAAGTCTGATCATCCGGCTTGGTGACAACCCAAGTGCGTTCCACCAGCGGTGCGATATATGCCGCGCGGTCCGTCGGGGCGACGACGATGCTCTGAAAACCGATCTGCTTGAGCATCAGGACGCACTCTTCGATGCGGCTGGTGTCAATTTTATCGAATGCCTCGTCGAACACCACCAGCCGCAGGCTGTTCTCCTTCTGATTCATCCGGTAGGTTTTCATCAGAGATGCCAGAATGGCGATATAAAAAGGGGTCTGGCGTTCCCCGCCGGATTTGCTGCCCATGCTGCGGCTGAGAGGATGCTCTGTTCCTTCGGCATCCACCTCGACCAGATCAAATTTGAGGTAGGTTTGAAAGGATTTATACTTTTCGATGTTTTCTTCAATCTGCCGGCGGTCGGCGGCATCGGTGCCTTCGGAAGAAATCAGCTGAAACAGCGTTTTCAGTAACGGTTCGTATTCCTTTTGCGTATCCCGCTGCATAAACGTATAGAGGCTGAACCCATCCAAATTGGCGTTCATGATGAGATCATAATATTTCCGCAGCTCCGCGTTTTCCGTTGGTTCGCATTTGAAGCGGTACTGTACACGCCCGAAGGTATATTCCGTCAATGTTTTATTCAGGCTGCCGATCTCCAGCCGAACGTTGTCGATGTTCCGCTTGATCTGATTGATGAATTCATTCTGGAAAATCTCTTCCGCACGATCGCGCGCCTGCGACACTTTTTCCTGAAATTGCTCGACCTCGACCTTTTGCACCGCGTCATATGCGGTTTCCCATTCGTCGCTTGCGATGTCGTCGTTGATCGAAGCTTCCTGATGGGCACTGTTATATTTCTGTACCTGCCCGCGGAAGGTACGCGACAGCACATTCAGCGCCTGCTCGGTCTGCGCTTTGGCGGGCAGAAAATCCTGCCTTAGCTTTTCGGCTTTTCCTTTCTGTGAAAGCTCATTTTCATACCGGAGCGAAAGCGTATGGGTGAACTCCTGTTCGTTTCGATAGAAATTCTCAAATGCATCGGCCTTTTCCTTGAACCGGGGCCGAAGCGTTTGAATTTTTTCCTCCGCCTGCCGGATGGACTGCTCCAACGCGCCGAGGTGAGTCGCGCAATCCGTCAATTCCCGCCGGATTTTCTGAAGCCTCTTCGCGCTGGTATTCTTCTGTTCTCTCAGAGAATCCTCAAAGCTGGTGTCCAGCAGGTTCAGCTTTTCGGCAAGTTCGTCCGCTTTTCGGTCCAGTTCCGGAACGTTCCGCAGGTCGCCTGACGCTTTCGCAAGGTTTTCCAGAAAATCCGAGTTGAAAGAGTTGTCATCCGCCTCTCTCAGAACCGGTTCGAGCACGCGCAGTCGCTTCCCGAGCGTTTGCAGTGCACCGCGCAATTCGGCAAGTCTCTGCCGTGTCGCCTCGATCTGCTGTGGAATGCTGTTTTGTCCGATAAAGTGGAGGCGCCACAGCTTTTCTTCCATGCGCGCCGTGCTGTAACTCTTGTAAAGCATGCCGTCATCCGTCACAGCCGTACGCCTGCCGTCGACCTCCTCAATTTTCTCCACGCATTCCACACGGCCGAGCAGGTAATCGATGTAGGTTCGGGCAAACGGATTGTCCGTCACAATGATGCCGGCCAGGCTGTTTGGATAGACATTCGGATGCTCCTGCCGGATACTGTGTGTATTGACGATGTTGTATCGGTAGCACGCGTTCTCGCGGCTATATTTTTTGAACAGACGGACGGCCGCCCGGTAGCAGTCCGGATCGACAAAAAGGTAAAATTTTTGTCGGGAAAGGTACCCTTCTATGACATTCGTCCAGCGTTGATTCCGGATATCGATCAGGTCTGCGAGAATGTCCACCGAGACGGGATGCCCGAACTGTGTCGACAACTCCTTTTGTAAAAAGGCGCGGAGCCGCAGCAGGTCCGGCATGTATTGCTTTTTCCCGGCTTCCAGCTGGCGCAGACGTTCTTCCGCTTCCTGCTGTTCTCCAAGCAGGCGCCCATGCTCTTCTTCCCAAAGGTTCTTCTGTCTGCGGATTCCTTCCATCAGACGGTTCAACGCGGTTACATGCTCCTGAAAACGGGCCGCGTGAAAGTTTGCGAACGAATCCAAATCGAGCCGTCGCTGTTGCCAGAAAAAGTCGGACTCCCGCTCCGCCGCAGGCCAGTCAAGCGAAAGAAACGTCTTTGCCTCCCGCAGCCCGTCCAGCTGTCGGTGCCATCCGGCGCCACGCTGCTGAAGGGCGTTCAGCCGGTCCGTCCCATGCGCGCGGATCTCCTGAATTTTCGCATTCAGCTCGCCAAGCTGCCGCTCGAGCTCCTTCCGCGGCCCTTCCGCCCGAGCCAGTTGCGCAACTAAAAGCTCATGTCGTTGGGAAATCTTCTTTTCCTCTTCCGATTTTTCAGCCTGGCTTGTCAGAAGATCCAGACGTTCTTTTTCCTGACGATTCCGCATCTCTTCCTGCTCGGCGATGGATTCCCGAAGAATGTCCACTTCCGAACGATCCAGAAAATACTGCTCTTCCTGCAGTCGGGAGAGCCTGTTTTGGTAGGCTTCGTGCGTCCGGCTGATTGCGCCAAGCTCCTGTTTCTGTTGTTCGAATTCCTGCATTTGCTGTTGTATCCGCTGATATTCACGAATGGCGGTTTTCATCTTCTCCACGTCGATCGTATCTTCCTTGTGGCAGATGTTGCGGACGATGAACTCGTCGATGCGGTCGAGCGGGATATACGCCACGGCTGTGCGGAACACGGAGAAGAAATTCTCGTCAAATATCTGCAGGCGATACAGCAGATCTTTGCGATAGGCCGTATTGGTCTGAGGCCAGTGGATCGGCAAATGATTTTGTTTTGCGTAAGACGAAAACTCTTCCATGCTGCGGGCGACGCGGCGTCCGTTCAACGCCCATTCCTGTTTGAAAGGACAGTCGGCAATAAAGTAGGCATAGTCCGGCCGGTCCTGATCGGCTTCCAGATCAAATACAATACCACAGCAAAAATCCTCGTTTCGAAGATCGTCGGAAAAATCCAGGGCAAGGTAGGAACTGAACCCTTTTGCCGCCCGTTTTTCCCCGCCGTCGTATGCCCCGCGCAGATAGGTGGTGATGGTGCGGTCCGACTTATTGCCGGTGGCGGATTTATTATAGAAATTTCCGTTGACCTCGCCGAGCATCAGAATTTGTATCGCATCGACGACGGTGGATTTTCCCGAACCGGTTATGCCGGTCAGCAGATTGGAAGCGCCAAAGTCGACGGATTGCGGGGGATAATACATCCAGTTGATCATGTGGAACTTTTTCAGCCAGATCATCCCGGCACCTCCTCGCCTGTGACGGTCTGCTCCCGGGGCAGCGATTCTAACAGCCGCTTCACTTTCGGCGCCGATATCGCACACAGAATGGACGGCATGATCGCAAGTTGTGCGTTCGGTTCCGTCAGCTTTCCGGTGATTCGGGTAATAATGTTTTTGTTCTGCAACGTGCGGAGCGCCCGTTCCCGTTCCTGTCGGCCGACGGGGTCAAGTGCATCGAGCGTCGACAACTTTTCGAGCAGTTCCCGTACGGTGGCGAAAACTTCCCCGGAAGCGGACGCGCGCATCTTCTTCTCGTCATATAAAAGCCGCAGGCCGAAAAGATAATAGCTCTCCGTTTTGGTCAGGGTGACCTTCGTCGACGGATAAAAACTGGTGAGGTAGATCACCCCTGCCCGATCGTCCTGATTCAGCTTCCAGCCGCATTGTTCCAGAAGCTCGGCTGCACAGTCAAAATGAAGGGATAAAAACGTATAGTCCGGGTTTGCCTTGCGCAACGTATCGTTCGGCGCGAAAACAAATTCGAGGATGTAATTCTCATCGAAGAGCTTATGACAGAGTTTCCTGATTTTTTCCCGCGTTTCCGCGCCTTCCTGATCGATCCGCAATTTTACCCCTTCTTTTTTTGAGTATGAATTCCGGCAACGTATACTGTCCGTGCTCTGAAACGCCGTCCCCTATGTCGAATCGGTACGGGCATTCGTAATCGTCACTGTTGGTGGCGAGATAGATCGACATCAGATAATCCTCGTCGTTTTCAACTCGAAGCTCCTGTGAGGACAGGCTTGTGCGGTTTTGAAGCAGTTTACTCGCGAAGGCATTGATTTTTGTTCTTACAAATTTAGAGCCTACCGTATTCAGAACGGCGTTGACTTCCTCTTCCGGTACCTCGGGCACCGGTTCGGTCAAAACATCCCCGCCCCGCTCATGCCTGCGTTTCCGGCGCGGGCGGTAGAAACTGTCGTCCGTAATCGTCCCGACTTCGGAAAAATTGCAGCACTGCGCGAGCTCCTGCCAGAAATCATCCGACTCCTCCTTGCTGCGCTTCAGCAGCGAAATGATATTGCCTTTCAGGCTGGTATCCATCGTCAGCATGTATTGCAGCTTCTGTCGGGTTACGCGCAGGTAAAGATTGTTACGGTCGTCCAGCTGCCGGATAACGGCTTCAATATTATCAAACCGACTGTGAATAAAATGAAGCATCTTAAACAACACGGCGCGCGCGTCTTCCTCCGCGGCTTCCTTCCTCGATTGGACGGCGTATCGGACCACGGTGTTCAAAAACGGCGTATCCGAGAGAAGATCGGCCGAAGCGGCAAGGATAGGGCCCTTAAAACGGTCGACGCTGTCGTCCACCTTTAACGGGAAAAGGACTTTGTCCACCACGTCGTGCACATAGCCGTTCAGATGTGCCTGCAAAAGGGTTTCCGGTCTCTGGTTTTCCAGCACAAGCGTATAATAGGATTTGATTTTGGAATACATCATTTCCAGACTGGTCAGCAGCCGCTGCGTACTTTCATATGCATTTTTTACGCAGGTGTAGCCGTTTTCCGGCATCAGCCGGACCTGCTGCAGGTTTGAATAAGTGTTGACGACATGACCCGACTGATCTTCCAACTGCAAAAGATTCCGGATAAAATCAGTCAGTTTCTTGCCATACAGGGTGATGAAGACCATGTCTGAAGCCCGGTCACCCGATTCGTCGCTGTCGATCCATCCGCTTTCAACAAACTTGCGGACGGTATACGCCGCCGTATCATCCGTTTCGTTCTGGTTTGCCCCAAAATCCTCTTCGTCTGAAAGATCTTCTCGCCAGTTTTCCCGTTCCAGCTGGCGATGAAGCTCGCGCATCATTGCCGATCTTGGCAAGGCGATTTGCCTTGCATCCGAAAGGATGGATTCCATCGTCAAAAGGATATGGATGTAGTATTCCTTATGGATGGAAATGAGAGGATTAAAAAATCGGGGGGATAAATCCTTCGGAAGCAAGCCCATGACGGCACCTCGCGAAATCATAGTGATAGTGATGGATTGACTCATCGCCGGTTACTTTTTTTCCGGAAAGCCCTGCCGGATTGCATCAGAGAAGAGAAATTTTCTCGGCCCTGTCGAAAGGAACAGGCATTTTACCGCCTGAAATGTTCAAAACCGTATCCTCTCCAAACGCTTTGCGGATCAGGAATATTTAAAGTGCTGATTTGGAAGCATCCATATTAGGACTGCCTTTGCAAAAACAGGTTTTTGCGTCCGTTTCCGTGATAAAAGGTTGTCGCATTTTGCCAAAAAGACAGAAATTATTCCAACAAAATTAGACACTTTTTTCTAAACTTTGTCAGATTAAATCGTTTTGGCGGTAAATATTGCTTTTCTTTTATTATAAGCGTTATTCCTAACATTGTAAATCACCAACTCCATTTTACAGGGAAAACGAATTTTATCCATTTCCCTGCGACCGGGATGCACCCTCAAACGCCGGTATGCTCCGCAACTCTGATCTTATCTGGCCGGTGCCGAGTGATTTGCCGGCCTGCTCCATTTTCACTGCACCGCCAAGGTGAAATTTCGGGTTCCGCTCGGCGTTCAGGTATTCGGCACAGCTTGACGGCCTTTTCCCAACAACATTCCGGGAATCCTCCCCGGCACAATCCAAATTGTCGTCGCAGAACTGGAGATGAGAAGGCGTCAGTGCCAGTTCGATTTTCCCTGTGGGTACCGTTCCAAGATACCGAATCGAGCACCGAAAATGCCAATTTGACATGTTTGCTTATGATCCATGCGGAAAATCCGTTGCTTTCTGAAAGACTATATGTTTTTGGCCGGCTTTTTGCCAGGGGCGGCGGATGCAGTCCCGCACGGCCGCGTGGAGCTCCTGATTTTCAGAACGGGCAGCGTCGTAAAGGTCTGCACCTGAAGCTCCGGATTTTTTATTTTTCTCAGAAGAAGGGTGGCCGCCTGCATCCCCATATCGTTGACGTTGATATCCACAACGGTGGGCATTGGGTCCATGATTTCCGACAGGGGATAATTGTCAAAACAGATCAGGGCGATATCTTCCGGCATTTTCAGACTGTGCTGATGGATTGACCGGATTGCGCCGAAGGCAACGGTGTTGTCTTCACAAATAACGGCGTCCGGACGGACGGAACATGCCAAAAGCTTGTTCATAAGCCCAAAGCTGCACTCGCTGGATGTGTCGCCGTATTGGATGAATTCGTCCGGCACGTTTAACCCTTTTTCGGCCATGACGGAGAGAAAGCCGTTTAAACGCTGTGTAAAAATTTTGTCTTCTCTGGTACCGCCAAGAAATGCTATTTTTTTAAAGCCGCATTCACAGAGATGCCTGGCCGCAATTTGTCCCGAGATAAAATTATTGGTATCGATCCAGCAGACCTGGCTTTCAAAATTCGGCTTTCCTATGAGAATATGGGGGAATTTCGATTCGATCAGTAAATTTGTCAGATCCCTGGTGGTAGCGGAACCGTGGACGACGATGCCGTCCGCGCTTTTTTGCGCAATGATGCGTTCCACGGTCGCCATGGATTCGCTCAGGTCATGGATTCCCACAATACTTAAGTTATAGTCTTTTCGGGCGAGCACTTCCTGTACCCCGCATAAAATGTCGAACATGTGAGGGTTTGCAAATGCGATGTGCGGCTCAAGCCTTGTGACAAAGGCGATGTTCCTTGTTGTTTTCCGGACGAAGTTGCGGGCCTGCAGGTTCGGAAAATAATGAAGACGTTCCATCACTTCCTGTACGTGCTTCACCGTCCTTTCCGGAATCGACGGAGAATGGTTCATGACTTTGGAGACCGTGGATGGGGATACGTTTGCTTCCCGGGCCACATCCTTAATCGTGACAGCCATATGAACACCCTGCTTTCGTGGAAATCGTTTTACCAATATACTACATCGTTTTCCTAAAAAAATCAAGTAATTTAAATAAAAATATATTGATATTTTCATAAATTACAACTATAATAAATGAAGAAAGAGGCTTTAAGGGTACCCTTAAGGACTCACATTTAGGAAATCGATTTCTCAAATTCATACTACATTAGGAGTGATATTATGAAAAACCGGAGCAAGATCATGCCGGTCCTTCTGGCTGCGTGTCTGACATTTCCGTCTTTGGCCGGCTGCCAGAATGCCGCGCCGACGGCATCATCCGTTTCTTCCGGAGTTGCGAAGAAAGAGCCTGTGACCATTACAATCTGGGATGAAGCCGAAGACGGGATCATAAAGCCGCTGCAGGCCGAACTCAACAAACTGGCGCCCGATATCACG
>JALCPO010000027.1 GCA_022650455.1 Oscillospiraceae bacterium | reverse complement strand
GCAGCAGACCCTCCTGGAATTCATCGAGAACGGCTCCATCACCCTGATCGCTTCCACCACGGAAAACCCGTATTTCTATGTTTACGGGGCCATTCTCAGCCGCTCCACGGTGTTCGAGTTCAAAGCGGTGGACCGGGAGGATGTCCTTCCGGCCGTGAACCGTGCGTTCCGTTTCCTTTCGGATGAGCAGCACCGCCCGATCCATGTGGAGGACGGCGCCGCGGAATATATCGCCACGGCCTGCGGCGGCGACGTCCGGAAGGCGATGAACGCCGTGGAGCTCTGCGTCTTGTCCGGCGACGAGCAGCCGGACGGCTCCTGCCGGGTGATGCTTGCCGCGGCGCGGGACCTGACGCAGCGCTCCGCGCTGCGGTACGACCGCGCGGGCGACGAGCACTACGACATTCTGTCGGCGTTCCAGAAATCCATGCGCGGCTCCGACCCGGACGCGGCGGTGCATTACCTGGCCCGCCTGCTGGAAGCGGGCGACCTTCCCTCGGCCTGCCGCCGCCTGATGGTCTGCGCCAGCGAGGATGTGGGGCTTGCGTACCCGCAGATCCTTCCGATCGTAAAAGCGGCGGTGGATGCCGCGCTGCAGGTCGGCCTGCCGGAAGCCCGCATTCCCCTTGCCGACGCGGTGATCCTGGTCTGCCTCGCGCCGAAATCCAATTCGGCTTACTGCGCCGTCGACGCCGCGCTTGCGGACATCCGGGCGGGAAAGGCGGGGCCGATTCCGCGCTGTCTTCAAAACAAGCACTACGACGGGGCGGACAATCCCCGGAAAGGCCAGTTCTACCAATATCCGCACGATTTTCCGGACCATTGGGTGCCGCAGCAGTATCTTCCGGACAGCCTGAAGGACACGGTCTACTACCGGTGCGGGGACAACAAGACGGAACGCGCGTTCGGGCATTATTGGACAGGCGTTAAAAAAAAGGACGACCGGTAAGGGGAATTCCTTGAATTCTGTCCCCGGACGCGGTATAATAAATGAAATGTGTTTCGGGGGTGTGATGATTGACCAACGATGTTTTCAACACATTGTCCTATGGAATGTATGCAATTGGAGTCAAAGACGACCACAAAGTTTCCGCCTGCATTGTCAATACCGTTATGCAGGTTGCCAATACGCCGAATATCGTTTCCGTCAGTATGAACCATAAGAATTACAGCCATGAATGCATCCGGAAGACCGGCCTTTTTACGGTTTCCGTTTTATCGGAAGATACCTCGGGGGCGGTGATCGGGGCGCTTGGCTTCAATTCCGGCCGGGACACCGACAAACTGAAGAACGTCCGCTACCGCGTCCTCGCGGAAGGCGTTCCCGTGATTAAGGAAAATATCTGCTGCTGGTTTCTGTGCAGGGTCGTTACCAGCGTGGAAACCGATACCCACACCGTTTTCCTTGCGGAGGTCGTCGCGGGCAGCGAATCCATCAAGCGGAAACCGATGACGTACGATTATTACCACCGCGTCATCAAGGGCCGGGCGCCGAAAAACGCGCCGACGTACCAGGAGCAGCCCCCGGTGTCGGAAACGACGGGGGAAAGCTGGGTCTGCACCATCTGCGGCTACGTTTACAACGACCCTTACGTTCCTTTTGAGGAACTTCCGGACGATTGGGTGTGTCCCATTTGCGGGGCTCCGAAAACGGCGTTCCGGCGACAGCAATAAATCCGGAAAAAGCTCACACCGATGCATCGTTGCACCGGGCGGGCTTTTTTTTTGAGTTTTTCTCTCTGCGGAGAAGCGAGGATTTGATAGAGAGGCGGCGTTTCCGCTTCCGGCCTGAGACCGCCGGAGATGCCGTAAAATGAAGGAGAGTAGAAAGATGAAGAAAAAAATCATTCAGGTGGAGGAGAAACCGCCCCTGCTGGAAGCGATTCCCCTGAGCCTGCAGCACATGTTCGCCATGTTCAGCGCTTCGGTTCTTGTGCCGAATCTGCTGGGCATCAACCCGGCGGTCGTTCTGTTCATGAACGGGATCGGCACCCTCCTGTATATCCTGATTTCCAAAGGCAAAGCCCCGGCGTATCTCGGTTCCAGCTTTGCCTTCATCGCCCCGGCCGGCGTCATCATCGCCACCAAGGGGCTGGGCTATCCCTACGCGCTCGGCGGATTCGTGGTCACCGGTGCGGCGTTCTGTGTGATTGCCCTCGTCATCAAATTCTGCGGCACCCGATGGATCGACGTGATTCTGCCCCCGGCCGCCATGGGCTCCGTCGTTGCCCTGATCGGGCTGGAGCTTTCCGGCACGGCGGCAAAGATGGGCGGCCTGATCCTTTCCGATACCTACAGGCAGATCGACCCGAAGCAGGCGGCGGTTTTTCTGATCACGCTCGGCGTCGCGGTGTTCGGCTCCGTGCTTTTCCGGAAATTCTTTGCCGTCATCCCGATCCTGATCGCGATTGTGACCGGTTACTTCGCCGCGTCCGTGATGGGCCTCGTCAGGTGGGACCTGGTCAACGCCGCCCCGGTTTTTGCGGTCCCGAACTTCCAGCCCGCCAAATTTGACTGGAACGCGATCTCCATCATCCTGCCGGCAACGCTGGTCGTGGTTTCCGAACATATCGGGCATCAGATCGTCACGGGGAAGATCATCGGCCGGGACATCATCAAGGACCCCGGCCTGCACCGCACGCTGATGGGCGACGGCCTTTCCACCATGCTTTCCGGCTTTGTCGGTTCCGTGCCGACCACCACTTACGGCGAAAATATCGGCGTCATGGCCATGACGGGCGTTTACAGCGTATGGGTGATTGCCGGCGCCGCCGTCATCTCGGTCGTGATCTCGTTCTTCGGCAAAGTGTCCGCGGTCATCCAGTCCATTCCGAACCCCGTGATGGGCGGCGTCAGCTTTCTGCTGTACGGCATGATCGCGGCGTCCGGCCTTCGCCTGCTGGTGGAGCAGAAGGTGGATTTCGGCCGCTCCCGCAACCTCGCCATGGCGAGCGTGGTTCTGGTGACCGGTCTTTCCGGCGCGTTCGTGCAGATCGGCCAGGTCAAGCTGACCGGGATGTCCCTCGGCGCCTGTGTCGCCATGCTCCTCGGCCTGATCTTCTGGGTGATTGACCGGTTCCACGCGGCGAACGACTATGAGGACGCCCCGAAGGAAACGGCTGAGGAACAATAGGACGGAGTTTCCGCCCAAGCGATCAATAAAACATACGAGCTTGCGGATTCATTCAAAAATGTGCTAAAAAGCCCATACAACGATCAATAAAACACAACAATGTTCTGCTAAAAGGACAGATTATAGAAGTTCAAACATAATTTTAACAAAAATAATTTTGAAATTCTCAGCGGCATCTTGAATAATTCGGCAGAATCGACTATAATGAAAACGAAAATTTGCCAGATTTGCAGAGACCAAATTTGCAGCGATATGTAGGAGGTCAGAATGGAACAGAAAGAGAAAAGGGCCCTTCAGGTTGCGGCTTGCAAAATACGCATCGGCGCAATTGAAGGGGTCTATCATGCGAAATCGGGTCACCCGGGCGGTTCCCTGTCCGCAGCGGACATTTTTGCCGACCTTTATTTCCGCGAGCTGCACGTCGACCCCAAGAATCCGAAAGACGAAAACCGCGACCGTTTTGTCCTTTCCAAAGGGCATACCTGCCCGGGGCTTTACGCCGCGCTGGCACTGAAAGGTTATTTCCCCTGGGATGAGCTGAAAAAGCTGCGCCATATCGGCGCGATGCTGCAGGGCCATCCGGATATGAAGGGCA
The DNA here is from genome assembly GCA_022650455.1 of Oscillospiraceae bacterium. Lineage (GTDB taxonomy): Bacteria > Bacillota > Clostridia > Oscillospirales > Acutalibacteraceae > Thermocaproicibacter. The sequence continues at coordinate 24,050 of JALCPO010000027.1, read as the reverse complement.
CCCCGGGCATCGACATGAGCACCGGCTCTCTGGGGCAGGGTGTTTCCGCCGCCTGCGGGATGGCGCTTGCCGGAAAGCTGGACGGAAAATCCTACCGCGTTTACAGCCTGCTGGGCGACGGCGAGATCGAAGAGGGCCAGGTTTGGGAAGCCGCCATGTTCGCGGGCCATCATAAGCTGGACAATCTCTGCCTGATCGTGGACAACAACGGGCTCCAGATCGACGGCCCCGTTGAGGAAGTCGGCGGCCCGCAGCCGATCGGCGAAAAATTCCAGGCGTTCGGCTTTGATGTGCAGAACATCGACGGCCACGATTTTGACGCGATCGACGCGGCTTTCGCCCATGCGAAAACCGTAAAGGGAAAACCGAGCGTCATTGTCGCAAAGACGATAAAAGGAAAAGACGTTTCCTTTATGGAAAATCAGGTGGGCTGGCACGGCAAGGCCCCGAACGACGAACAGTATCAGGTCGCCATGCGGGACCTGAACAAGGTCCTGTCCGGACTGGAGGCGGAATAAATGGCTGAAATGGTGAAAAAAGCAACCCGCGAAAGCTACGGCCTCGCGCTTGCCGAACTGGGCGACCGGTATCCGAACGTCGTCGTTTTGGACGCCGATCTCGCGGAAGCGACAAAGACCGTTATTTTCAAGAAAAAATTTCCGGAACGTTTTATTGACTGCGGCATCGCGGAATGCAACATGGTCGGCGTTGCGGCAGGCCTCGCGACCTGCGGCAAGATTCCGTTTGCCACTTCGTTCGCCATGTTTTCCACCGGCCGCGCGTTTGAGCAGGTCCGCAACTCGGTCGGCTACCCGCACCTGAACGTGAAGATCGTCGGTTCCCACGCCGGCATTTCCGTCGGGGAAGACGGCGCGACCCATCAGTGTCTGGAAGACCTTGCGCTCATGCGCACCATCCCGGGAATGGTCGTGCTGAACCCCGCCGACCACTACGAGATGCAGGCTGCCGTCAAAGCGGCGATCGAGCATTACGGCCCGGTGTATATCCGCCTCGGCCGCCTTGCCGTCGAGAGCTTCAACAATAATGACGACTATCACTTTGAAATCGGCAAGGGCATTACCCTCCGCGACGGCAGGGACATCACCGTCATCGCCACCGGCCTGATGGTTTCCCGCGCGCGGGAAGCCGTGAAGGAACTGGAAAAAGAGGGGATCGACGCCAGGCTCATCAACCTGCACACCCTCAAGCCGATCGACCGCGACATCATTGTAAAAGCGGCGAAGGAGACCGGCAAGATCGTCACGGTGGAAGAGCATAATGTCATCGGCGGTCTGGGCGACGCCGTGTGCGGCGTTCTCAGCGAGGAATATCCGACCCCCGTCGTAAAGATCGGTGTGAACGACCAGTTCGGCCATTCCGGACCGGCCGTCGACCTGCTGGAACAGTACGGCCTCTGCGCGTCCCATATTGCGGAAGTCACCAGACAGGCGCTGAAAAAGTAAAGATTCCCGCCGAGAGACTGCGGGGCTGGTTCCGTTCCGGAACCGGCCTCGTTTTTTTATGCCCGTTGGTATAAATTAGACGAGTCTCGAATAACCATTACTTAGAAACAGGAAAAGGAGCGAATCTTTATGGATTATATGCTTGAGCGCGAAAGGGTTGCCGTCGGTGACGTCGTTTTTGACGGAAACCAGGAGCAGCCGGTTGATATGGACATCAATCTGCCCGATTATTGTCCCGATATCCAGCGCATTCTGAAGTGCCAGATTTACCCGCGGATCACTTCGAGGAGCATTTCCGGGGACCGGCTGATGCTGGACGGCAGCTACACCGTAAAGATTTTTTACCTTGATCCTGACGGCACCGCCGTGCGGAACTTTGAGTCCGGCGACTCCTATTCCGCCGAGATTGCGTTGAAGCAGCCGGCCGACAACGCTCAGATCCTCGCGTCCCCGCGCGTGGAATATATCAACTGCCGCGCCACGAGCCCGCGCAGGCTTGATGTCCACGGCTCTTTTTCCCTGGGTGCAAAAGTGGTCTGCGCCGGACAGAACGAGGTCGTCAGCAACATTGAGGGCGACGACGTGGAGCAGCAGAAGGAAACGGTTACCGTCAATCAGCTTGCGGGCTTTGCGCAGCAGCAGTTCAGCGTCGACGAAGTTCTGGAGCTTGGCCCGGGCAAACCCCCGGCCGACAATATTGTGCGCTCGGACGCGTTTGCGGTCGTCCAGAGCTTTAAAATCACGGCTGGAAAGCTGATGCTGAAGGGCGAAGTCAACGTCAAGTTTCTTTATACCACCACCGGGGAAAACAATACCATGGAAACGATGGAATATTCCATTCCGTTCAGCCAGATGCTGGACTGCGACGGGGTGGCGGACGATTCCCTCTGCGACGTCAGGCTGAATGTCGTGGGCGTGGATACGCAGATCAAAAACGATTATTCCGGCGACAAGACCTATTTTGACACGCAGGTAAAGATTTACGCGACCGCGCAGGCGTACCAAAAGGCGGACGTCACGCTGGTCGACGATGCGTACTCCAAAAAATACGATCTCAATATCGGGGCGAAACAAAAGACTTTGGACAATCTCGTGGAGATTGCCGGGGACACCTCTGTGCATAAGAGCGAGCTCAGCGTGGACGACAATACGGTCGGCAAGGTGATCGACGTCTGGAGCGAAATGGCGAACGTTTCGGCGGATGTGCAGGACGGGAAAGTGATGTTTACCGGAAAATACAATCTCTGCGTCCTTGCGCAGAACGAAAGCAACGTCCCGTTTTATTTTGAGCGCCTGATCGATTTCGAGTATTCGATTCCCTGCTCCTCTACGGGCAATTTGAGATGCGAGGCCGACGTTACGGCCGGCGGGATCAGCTACCGCTTTACCGGCGGAGGAATTGAGACGAAGACGGAACTGCGTCTTTCGGTGGAAATTTTCCAGCGGCTGGCGATCAAGGCTGTTTCGGACGTGACCGCGGATGAGACCAAGCCGATCCCGCGCGACGCCACCGCGTCCCTCTGCCTGTATTTTGCCGACGCCGGGGAAAGCCTTTGGAATATTGCCAGGGAATACCGCACTTCCGTGGAAGCTGTCCGCAGCGAGAACGGCCTTTCCGGCGACTCGGTCGAGAACAGGGGGATGCTGCTGATTCCCATGTGATACAATCCGGCGGATTCCGGAGACTGGTTTCACGGCAAAATATTTCTCTGCCTGAGGGGGAGGTAAAATGGAAGACCGCAATATTTACAGGGATATTTCCGAGCGAACGAACGGTGATATTTACATAGGGGTCGTCGGACCGGTCCGGACCGGAAAATCCACCTTCATCAAGCGCTTTATGGATACCATCGTGGTCCCGAACATGGACTCCGCGTACACGCGCGAGCGCGCGATCGACGAGATGCCCCAATCCGCGGCCGGGCGCACCATCATGACGACCGAGCCGAAATTCATCCCGGAAAAGGCCGTCACCGTCCACATCGACAACAGCGCCACGTTTTCCGTGCGCATGATCGACTGCGTCGGCTATATCGTTCCCAGCGCGCTGGGGTATATTGAGAACGACAATCCGCGCATGGTCATGACGCCGTGGTACAACGAGCCGATCCCGTTCAACATGGCCGCCGAGATCGGCACCAAAAAGGTCATCACCGAGCACTCCACCATCGGCCTCGTGGTGACGACGGACGGCAGCATCAGCGACATCCCGCGCGCCGAATATGCCGAGGCGGAGGAACGCGTGGTCGACGAGCTGAAAAAGATCAACAAGCCGTTCATCGTCCTCGTCAACTGCGTGGACCCGGGCACCGAGGACGCCGCCAACCTGAGCGCTCAGCTTCAGCAGAAATACGGGGTGCCGGTGCTTCCGGTCAACTGCCTCCAAATGGAAGAAGCGGAGATCCAGACCATCCTCGCAAAAATTCTGTTTGAGTTCCCCGTCCGCGAAGTGCGTGTCGAGATGCCCCGCTGGCTTTCCTCGCTGGAAAAGGACCACTGGCTCCGCTCCGCCGTCTTTTCCACCATTCAGCAGTCCGCGTCCAAGGTTTCCAAGATCCGGGATGTCGACACCATCGTCAGCGACGTTCAGGGGTGCGAGTACGTTCAAAGCGCCAACACCATCCACGTCGACCTCGGAACGGGCCGCGCCCGCATCGCGGTTAATCTGAACCCGGATCTGTTCTATAAAGTGCTGGGAGAAAAGACGGGCCTGGAGATCAACGACGAGGGCAGCCTGATGGACTGCATGCTGAAAATGGCGGAAATGAAGAAAACCTATGATAAAATCGCGGGGGCCTACCACGACGCGGAGGAAAACGGCTACGGCATCGTGATGCCCGGCATCGACGAGCTCACCTTGGATGAGCCGGAGATCATCCGGCAGGGCGGGCGGTACGGCATCCGCCTGAAGGCGGCGGCGCCGTCCATCCACATGCTCAAGACGCGCATCACGACGGAGATCACCCCGATCGTCGGTTCCGAAAAACAGTCGCAGGAACTGATCGAGTTCATTTTAAAGGAGTTCGAATCCAATCCGGCGCAGATCTGGGATTCCAACATTTTCGGCAAGAGCCTGCACGAGCTGGTGAACGAGGGACTCCACAACAAGCTGACGCGCATGCCGGACGATGCGCGCGACAAAGTCCGCGAGACCATCGAACGCATCATCAACGAAGGCTGCAACGGGCTGATCTGCATTATCCTGTAATTTCCCCGAGCCGGGCCGGCTGAAAAGCGGCCCGGCTTTTTGCACCATCCGAACGGTTCCTTTGCTTCCGGAATGCGCCGGGGCAAAGTTCATTCGACAAAATACGGCCCTTTGCTTGACAGGGGGACACGATGGGCGGTATAATCATTTTTGTGTGTTTTTATGGCCAGACGGAATCGATGAGGATGGGGGACGTTGGACATTATGTCTGCAAAATTTGTTTTTGTTACCGGCGGTGTTGTGTCGGGCCTGGGCAAGGGAATTACGGCGGCTTCCCTTGGCAGGCTGCTGAAGGCGCGCGGGCTCCGCATCACGATGCAGAAGTTCGACCCGTATTTGAATGTTGACCCGGGGACGATGAACCCGTTTCAGCACGGGGAGGTGTTTGTTACCGACGACGGCGCCGAGACCGACCTGGACCTGGGCCATTACGAGCGGTTTATCGATGAGAACCTGACCCAGAACAGCAACGTCACTTCCGGCCGGGTTTACTGGAATGTCATTCAAAAAGAGCGGAACGGCGATTACGGCGGGGGCACCGTGCAGGTGATTCCCCACATCACCAACGAGATCAAGGACCGCATCTACGCGGGCAAGGACAATGTCGACGTCGCGATCATCGAAGTCGGCGGTACGGTGGGCGACATCGAAAGCCAGCCGTTTTTAGAAGCCATCCGCCAGTTTGCCACGGAGGTTGGCCGTTCCAACTGCCTGTTTATCCATGTGACGCTGGTGCCGTACCTGAGCTGTTCCCATGAGCAGAAGTCGAAGCCGACCCAGCACAGCGTGAAGGAGCTTCTGTCCATCGGGATTCAGCCGGATATCATCGTGCTTCGCTCCGAACGGAAAATCGGGGACGACATCAAGAAAAAGATCGCGCTTTTCTGCAACGTTTCCGAGGACTGCGTGATCGAAAACCTGGACTTGCCCCTGCTGTATTCCGTTCCGCTTGCGCTTCGGGAAGAGCGGCTCGACGACATCGTCTGCAAGCGTTTCGGCCTGGACACGCCGGGCCCCGACCTCACGGACTGGATCACAATGGTGAACACGGCCATGTCGCTGACCGACAGCGTCACCATTGCCCTCGTCGGAAAATACATCGAGCTGCACGACGCTTACCTGAGCGTTGCGGAGGCCCTCACGCACGGGGGGATCGGCAACAAGGTGAAGGTCAACGTCAAATGGGTGGATTCCGAAACCATTGAGGATGAAAACGTCGGAGAAATCCTTGCGGACGTGGAAGGTATTCTGGTTCCGGGCGGATTCGGCCAGCGCGGCATCGAGGGGAAGATCAGGGCCATTCATTATGCGCGGGTAAACGGCGTCCCGTTTCTGGGCATTTGTCTTGGCATGCAGCTTGCTTTGGTGGAATACGCGCGGAACGTGCTCGGCTTGGAAGACGCGAATTCCGCGGAGTTCGACCCGCAGAGCAAGAACTGCGTGGTCGACCTGATGCCGGAGCAGAAGGATGTTCAGCAGCTGGGCGGAACCATGCGCCTCGGGAAATACCCCTGCAAGCTGCTGCCGGGTTCCGAAGCGGCCGCCATGTACGGGAATGTCCCGCTGATTTACGAGCGCCACCGCCACCGCTTTGAGGTAAACAACTCGTACCGCGAACGCTTTGAAAAGGCGGGGATCGTGTTCAGCGGCCGGTCGCCGGACGATCGGATCGTCGAGATGATGGAGCTTCCCTCGCATCCGTGGTTTTTGGGCTCCCAGTTTCATCCGGAGTTCAAATCCCGCCCGAACCGCCCGCATCCCCTGTTCAAAGGACTGATCGCCGCGGCGAAAGCCTACCGGTCCAAGAACAACGAACAGCTGACGCTGGACTGAACGCGGTTCCGGATGGTTTCCGATCGGCAGAAAGCCGGGAGCATTTTTGCTCCCGGCTTTCTGCCGCATTTCAGCGAATCTGAATTTTCCGTTTTCGGCGAGCCCGTTGCCGGGCCGCTCAGCGGCGGTAGTGCTTTGCCGTGTGGCGGGGAGAGCGGAAACGCCGGTACCCGGCGAAGAGCAGGGAAACCAGCATGCAGCCGGCAACATTCCAGATCACGTCGTCCGCCCGGACGGGATGGACCGCCGTGCCCGCAAGGATATTGCCCGTCAGTTGCAGCCCTTCCATACAGGCGGAAACGAGGATGGAGAGAACCAGCATTCGGCCGAGCCGGAACTTTGGGTTGACGAGGGGGACAAGGACCGCCAGCGGCATCAAAACCGCGAAGTCGGCCCCCGTGGAGCGCAGAAGCGTTTTCCAGTCTCCGAAACCGGAAAACGCAAGGGAAGGCGTCCATTGAACCGAATGGACGGCCCATTCCGTCGAAGCGGGCGTGACCAGCCTGCCGTCCGGCCACGCGGGAGGCAGGCTCAGGGAAATCAGCGCGCCCGCATACAGAAACAGAAGGGCGATCGCGACGTTTTTCCCCGGGCTTGTCCGGCGAAAAAAAAGAAGCAGGCAGATCAGATACAGAACCAGCGCCGGGAGAAGCACGGCGGGGAAGGACAGCAGGGAAAAAACGCCGTCCGGAAGAACCGCCTGTATCCCGCGAAAAAATTCAACCATGGCCCATCCTCCTTGGCGGCTGTTTTCCCGGCACGCCGCCTTATTTCCACCAAACGAAAGACGGCCGGGATTCTTCTCAAATTATATCTTGTTTCCCCTGCGATTTCAACGAATATTTGGCACAATCCCTGCCAATAATTCCCATGTAACAAATTGCAGAGGTGAATTTCTATGAAAATATGGGAAAAATCGATTTTGCTGGGGATCGTTCTGACCGTTTTGTTTACCTTTACCGGTTTCGCCGCAGGCTGCGAGGATATTCCGAATCATATTCTGCGGCTGCACGTCCTCGCAAATTCCGATTCCCAGCAGGACCAGGCCCTGAAGCTGAAGGTGCGCGACCGGATTCTTTCGGAAAGCGGGGGAATTCTGGACGGCGTAAAAAATAAGGCAAACGCGGAAAAAGCGGTTTCCTTGGTCATCCCCAAAATCCGGGAGGCCGCGGAAGACGAGGTCCGCCGGCAGGGCTATTCCTACGCGGTGCAGGTTGAGATGACCAACATGTATTTCAGTACGCGCCAGTACGGCGGCGTCACGCTCCCGGCGGGAGCGTACGACGCCCTTCGCGTCACCATCGGGTCGGGCCGGGGACACAACTGGTGGTGCGTCCTGTTCCCCGCTTTATGCCTTCCGGCGGCGGAAGCGCCTTCCGAGCTGGACGACGTCCTGAATCAGAGTGAGATGCGGATTGTCCAGGAGCAGGGAAGTACGAACGGCTATGAAGTGAAATTCAAATCGGTCGAGATGTACGAGCAGTTCCGCGATTGGCTCAAGCAGATGAAGCCCGCTTTTTAATTTTCCGCTTCGCTTGATTTTCCCCCAACGGCCGCGGCGTTTATGGTATAATACGAGGGACGACAAGGGGGGACGGCCATGCTTCGGCTGATTCTGGGAAGATCCGGAAGCGGAAAGACCTACGCGGTCCGTTCCGCTCTGAAAAAACTGGCGCGGGGCGGCTCGGAACGGCTGATGCTCCTGGTGCCGGAGCAGGCCTCGTTTGAAAATGAGCGCGCGATGCTCCGTCTCCTCGGCGCGCGGGATGCGCGGCGTGTGCACGTGACGAGCTTTTCCCGCCTGGTCGATGCGGTCCAGCGCCGGTGCGGCGGCTTTGCCGGAAGGCGCCTGGACGACGGCGGCCGGAGTATTTTTATGAGCCTCGCTGTGGAGCAGGTTCGGGATCGGCTGGAGGTATACCGGAAAAGCGCCGGGAATACGGAACTCGTCAGCCTGATGCTTCCGATTTCGGCAGAGCTTAAAATGTGCGGGATCAGCCCGCGAAAGCTGCTGGATGCTTCCCGGAGCGTTTCCAAAAACACGCTGCAGCGGAAGATGGAAGAAATTTCCCTGATCCTTTCCGCCTACGACGCCCTGGTTTCCCAAAGCTATGTGGATCCGCTGGACGACCTGACGCGCCTGAGGGATATTTTGTCCCGGCATGACTTTTTTGCCGGACATACCGTGATGGTGGATTCCTTCCAGAGCTTTACGGTTCAGGAATACGGCATCCTCGAGCTGATCCTGCGGCAGGCGTCGGACGTGTATGTCACGCTCTGTGCGGAAGGGCTGGACGGTTCCGACGCGGGCCTTTTTGCAATCGGTCGGAGTACCGCGAAAAAACTGATCCGCATCGCCTCGGAGAATAACGTCCCGGTGGCGGCCCCGGTCTTCCGGAAAAGCGGCTTCCGCTTTCAGAATCCGGCGCTGTCCGCCCTGGAAGCGGGAGCCTACCGACCGGTGCGCGTCCCGTATGACCGGCCCTGCGGGGGCGTGGCGGCCTACGAGGCGAAAAACCGCTACGACGAGGCGGCTTTCGTCTGCGCCGCGATTCGGAATCTGGTGCGGAAGAAAGGGTACCGGTACCGGGATTTTGCGGTGATCGCGCGCTCCACCGGAACGTATGAGGGCATTCTTGACACGGCGATGGAGCGGTGGGAGATTCCGTATTTCATGGACAGGCCCGAGGCCATTGACGCGGAGCCTCTTATGCGCCTTGTTCTTTCGGCTTTCCGGATTCTTCAGACCGGTTTCCGCTCAGACGATATTTTTCTCTACCTCAAGACAGGCCTCGCCGGGCTTTCCACCCGGCAGATTTCGGATTTGGAAAATTATACTTTCGTCTGGAACCTTTCGGGGAAAAAGTGGAAGGAAGCATGGACGGACCACCCGGACGGTTTTTCCGGCGAGTTTTCGGAGCGCGACCGGGAGCGGCTGGAGCGCATCAACCAGAGCCGCCGCGCCGTGGTGGAGCCGCTGGAAGGCCTGATGCGCGAGACGGAACAGACGGACGGCGAAGGGATGGCGGCCGCGGCGTACAACCTGCTCCGCCGCGTCGGCGCGGCGGAAAACCTGCGGGCTTATGCCGGCCGCATCGCGCGGAACGGCGACCCGGCTCTGGCGGAGCGCGAGCTCCGCGTCTGGGACCTTCTGATGAAGATTCTGGATCAGACGGCCCTGGTCATCGGAAAATCACAGATCACCCGCGAACGCTATGCGGAACTGCTGCGCCTTGTCATCCGGACCGGGAGCATCGCGAGTATCCCGCAGGGGCTCGACGAAGTGACTGTGGGCGACGCCGACCGCATCCGGACGGCGGAACCGAAGGTGGTCTTTCTGATCGGCGCGGCGCAGGGGGAATTCCCTCTGACGCCGGGGAACGGCTGTGTTTTCAGCGACCGGGAGCGCCGGGAACTGGTCCGCCTGGGCCTTCCGCTGAACGACACGATGGAAGGCGTCGCCCTTCGGGAGCGCTTCCTCGCTTATTCCGCCATGAGCGCGGCGTCCGAAAGGCTGTACCTTACTTACCCCGCGGCGGACGGCGCCGGAAAGGCGCTGTCCCCTTCGTCCATCCCCGGGGAAGCCCGGGCAGTGCTGAGGAAGATCGCCGTGCGGAGCGAGACGGAGACGGACCCCCGGTGGTTTGCCTGCGCGGAAGCTCCCGCCCTGGAGCTTGCCGCCCGGAAATGGAACGCGAACGATACGCTGTCCGCTTCGCTGAAAGACCTGCTCGGCAGGAGAAAATCCGGCCGGCGCCTCGCCGCCGTCGGCCGCGCGGCGAAAAAGGAACCGGTCCGGTTCGCGGACTCCGGAATGTCCCGCGCCCTTTTCGGGAACGACATGAAGGTGTCCGCCACGCAGATTGAAAAATTCGAGCTCTGCCGCTTCCAGTATTTCTGCCGCTACGGACTGAACGTCCGGGAGCGGCGTGCCGCGGAGCTGAACGCGCTGGAGTATGGAAGCCTGATGCACTTTCTCCTGCAAAAGCTTTTTGAGGAGCTCGGCAGCAAAAAAATCCTTGCTCTCCGGGCGGAAGAACTGCACCGGATGATTCTCTCGTTTCTGGACGAATACGTTGCCCGGACCTTTGGGGGCCTTGCAACCAGAACGCCCCGTTTTTCTTATCTTGTCTCCCGTATTTCGGATTCCGCCCAGATCGTCGCCGTACATATTGCGCGGGAGCTTTCCCAGAGCGGATTCCGGCCGGCGGATTTTGAACTGGAGATCGGCGGCTCGGTCGGAGCGCTGGTGATTTCCCTTCCGGACGGCGGCGCGGTGCGCGTCGACGGCAAGATCGACCGGGTGGACCTGATGGACCGGGGCGGCGTCCGATACATCCGCATCGTCGATTATAAAACCGGAAAAAAGGACTTCCGGCTGTCCGACGTGCTGTACGGCATGAACATGCAGATGCTGGTTTATCTGGCCGCGCTCTGCGAAAACGGCGGGAAACGCTACGGGAAATTCCGTCCCGCGGGCGTGCTCTATATGCCGGCGAACCGCCCGTCCGTTCCGGCGGAGCGCGGGGCGGACGGGAAAACGCTGGAAAGCAAAGCCGAGCGCCAGCTCCGCATGGACGGGCTTGTTCTGGACGACCCGGAAATCATTGCCGCCATGGACCGCGAAGGGCGGGGACAGTACCTTCCGGTTGCCCTGAAGGACGGCATGCCGGACCGGAAGGACCATGTGGCGTCTCCGCGGGAGTTGGAAGCGATACTGGAGTACCTCAGAGACTTGATTTTCCGCATGGCCGAGGAACTGCGGGAGGGAAACATCGCCGCCGAGCCTTTGAACGGACGGCGGTACGACGCGTGCGAATGGTGCCCGTACCACCCGGTCTGCGGCCATGAACGGGACGATCCGGAACGGGAGATGCAGGAGTGGGACCGGGACGCGGTTATCCGGCAACTGACGGAAGCGAAAGGGGATGAGCGGGAATGACCCGAAACTGGACGGAAGGGCAGCTTGACGCCATCCGAGCGCGCGGCGGGACGCTCCTTGTCTCGGCGGCGGCCGGCTCCGGAAAAACGGCCGTCCTGGTGCAGCGGGTCATCGAGCGGATCACCGACCCCGTCCATCCGGCGGATGCCGACCGCCTCCTTGTCGTCACCTTCACCAAAGCGGCCGCGGCGGAAATGCGGGGGCGGATTTCCGCCGAAATTTCCCGTCTGCTGGAATCCCGGCCGTTTGATTCCCACCTTCAGCGCCAGCAGCTTCTGCTTTCTCACGCCCACATCAGCACGATCGACAGCTTTTGCTCCGACCTCGTGCATCAGAACTTTTTCCGGCTCGGCATTTCGCCGGAGGTCCGGATTCTGGACGAAAGCGAGCTCTCGGTTCTCCGGTCGGAAGCCGCCGACGAAACGCTGGAAGAATTTTATGAAAAGGACGACCCGGATTTTTACGATTTCGTCGAGTCGTTTCCTTCCGGCCGGGACGACGCGGGCGTTGCCGAAACCGTCCGCAGGCTGTACGGCTTTGTCCGTTCCCATCCGTTCCCGGAGCGGTGGTTGAGAGAAAAAGCGGCTCTTTACGAAAATCCCGGAAGCGCCGCGCGGACGGTCTGGGGCCGGACGATTCTGTCCTTTGCGGAAGACGCGGTGGCTTACTGCATTTCCGTTTTGAAGGAATCCCTGAACCTCATTGACGGCGACGAAACGGTTTCCGCCGCATACGGCGACGCATTCCGCGCGGATATGGCCGGCCTGCAGGCGCTTCAGGGCGCCGTCCGGTCCGGGGACTGGGACCGCGCCCTGTCCGCCGCTTCCAATTTCAGCTTCCACAGGCTGAAATCCCTGCGCGGCCGGGCGGGCGATCCTCTCAAAGACAAGGCGATGTCCGCCCGCAGGGAAGTGAAAACCACGATCGGGAAGCTGGCGGATCTGTTCGGCGCGCCGGATGAACAGTGCCGGGAAGACGTCGGGCGGCTTTGCCCGATCGTGAACAAGCTGTTCGAAGTGACGAGGCGCTTTTCCCAGGTCCTGGACGGGAAGAAAGCGGAGCGCCGCGCCGCCGATTTCAGCGACCTGGAGCATTGGACGCTGCGGCTGCTGGTTAAGGAAACCCCGGGCGGCTTCGAACGGACCCCGGAAGCGGCGGAGCTTGCGGATTCCTTTGACGAGATCATGGTGGACGAGTACCAGGATACCAATGAGACGCAGGACATGATCTTCCGGGCTCTTTCCAGGGACGAAAGCAATTTGTTTCTGGTCGGCGACGTCAAACAGAGCATTTACCGTTTCCGTCAGGCGATGCCGCAGATTTTTCTGCGCAGGCGCGCCGAGTTTCAGCCTTACGACAGGAAGATCAACGCCTACCCGGCCTGTGTGGTGCTCGGCCGGAATTTCCGCAGCCGGCCCGGGGTGACGGACGCCGTCAATTTCGTATTTCGGCAGCTGATGAGCCGGCAGGCCGGCGAGCTCGATTACACCAAATCCGAAGAGCTCGTCCCCGCGGCGGATTATCCCCCGAACGGGGAACCCGATGCGGAGCTTGATATCCTCGACCTCTCCGGCTGTGAGGAAAAGGATACCGTCCGGGAGGAAAGCCGCCGCATCGCGGGGCTGATCCTGCAAATGACGGACGGAACGCCGCGCATTACCGAAAAGGGTGCCCTCCGCCCGGCGGTTTACCGGGATTTCTGCGTCCTGCTGCGCAGCGCGAACCGCCCGGCGCACGACTACGTCCGCGAGCTGACCGCTTTGGGAATTCCGGCATGGGCGGACACCGCCGGGGGTTTCTTTGAAGCCTACGAGGTCGGCATCGCGCTCTCGCTGCTTCGCGTTGTCGACAACCCGGTTCAGGACATCCCCCTGCTCTCGGTGATGATGAGCCCGATTTACGGCTTTACCGCGGACGACATGGCCCGGATCCGCCTGCACGACCGTTCCGGAAGGCTGTATCCGGCCGTGGCGGAAGCCGCGAAGAACGGGGACACCATGGCGGCGGACTTTCTGGACCAAATGGAGAATTTCCGCATGCTTTCGGCGGCCATGCCGTCCGACCGGCTCATCCGCACGGTGTTCGAAAAGACGGGGTTCTGCGACATTGTTCAGGCCATGCCCAACGGGGAACTCCGGCTTGCCAACCTGCGCCTTCTGCTGGAGTACGCGAAAAAATACGAGGCTTCCGGCTATAACGGTCTGACGGGCTTTCTCCGCTTCCTCGACCGCCTGCAGCGGAACAGCGGGGACATGTCGGCGGCTTCCGCCCTGACGGAGTCGGCAAACGTGGTGCGGGTCATGAGCATCCACCACTCCAAAGGGCTGGAGTTCCCGGTCTGCATCGTCGCGGGCTGTGCCCGGCGGTTCAACCGGGAGAGCCCGGCGGTTCTGCTCCACCCGGAGCTCGGGCTTGGCGCGCGCCTGAAGGGAGCATACGGCGCCCGGTACAACACCATGCCGCGCGCGGCGGTTGCGCTCGAGCTGGAGCGCGACGACATGAGCGAGGAGCTGCGCGTCCTTTATGTCGCCATGACCCGGGCAAAGGAAAAGCTGGTTTTGCTGGCTTCGCTCAAGGATGCGGAAAAGACGCTCGGCAGGCTGGCCTCGCGGCTGACGCGGGAAGAGCGGATCCCGCCCTATGTGGTCCGCTCGGCGTCCAGCATTGCCGACTGGCTTCTGCTCTGCGCGCTGCGCCACCCGGACGGCGGGTCCATCCGCAGGCTCGCCGGCGTTTCGGAAGACGTCGTGGTTCCGGCAAAGGAACCGTGGAAAATCCGCCTGATCCGTCCCGGGGAAGAGGAAGAACCGGAGCGGCAGGCGGAAACGATCCCGCAGGCGGAGCCGGACACGGCGCTTGAGGAGCAGATTGCCGCCGATTTGGACTATCGGTATCCCTATGCCGGCCTGAACGGGGTCTGTGCGAAGGCGGCGGCATCCGAACTGGCGGCGCGGGAGTTTTCGGCGGAGTATGCCGCCACGTCCCGCCCGGCTTTCCTCAGTGAAAAGGGGTTGACGCCCGCGGAGCGCGGCACGGCGCTGCATGCCTATCTCCAGTTTGCCGATTATCGAAAAGCTTTGGCCGACCCGCGCGCGGAACTGCATCGCCTGGTGGAAGAAAAATATCTGACGGAGCCGCAGGCGCAGGCCGTTGACCTTACCCATGCGGAAGCGTTTTTCGGCAGCCCTGTCATGCGGCGCGTTCTCGCCTCACCGCATTTTGAACGGGAGTTTCGGTTTACGGTAGAGATACCGGCGGGCCGGATCCAGCCGGAGCTGGCTTCGCCGCTGAGCGGGGAAGCCGTGATTTTGCAGGGCTCCGTCGATCTGGTCTTTGAGGAGGACGGCGGACTGGTTCTGGTCGATTTCAAGACGGATCGGACGCGGGATACCCGGGCCCTGTGGAATCGTTACCGGGAGCAGCTTGCGCTGTACCGGTTTGCTTTGGAGCGGTGTACGGAGAAACCGGTGAAACAATGCCTGTTGTATTCATTTTACCTGGACCGGGAGGTAACGGAGGGAAATTCCGGGTCCGCCGGCTGAAACGATTTTTCCCGGTGCGTTTTGAATCTTGCCCGAAAGCCCTGCTTATCGGGATGGCCTGCAATGCGAAAGCGTCCCGCCCGGATTTCGGGCGGGACGCTTTCGCATTTTGCCGCTTTCTCTTTGCGGCTACATCTTTTTCGCGATCCTTGAGAAGGGCGCGCTGATTAAAATGACGGCATAATAGGTAATTATCCTCCATAGTAATATAGCGGACTTCAATGTGCCGGCTGTAAAGAAGGAAGAAAAGAAGATGTAAAAACTTCCCTCGGAAGCCCCGGCCGCGCCGGGGAGCGGAACCAGGGAAGAAACCATGGTCACAAAAGCCTGGGAAAAAATCATGTTGATGGGCGAAGCGTTGCCGATGTCGAACGCCCGGTAGATGCAGTAGGAGACGACGAACAGGGAAGTCAGCTGCAAAAAAGTGAGAAGGTAGGATTTTACAAGAAGCTTTTTGTCCTGGTACAGCGACTTGTTGCTTTCGTGGAAAACGGCCAGCTGCTTTTCCCAGGATTCCAGCGTGGTTTCGTAGTTTTTCATCAGGTGCAGCCTGAAAAGCAGCTTCGAGACCGCCGTAAGGATCTTATGGGTAATCCTTTGGTTGAAGGAAAAAACCAGCAGCAGGACCGCGACAAAGACCTGCGCGGCAAAGCCGACCAGGGCGAGCCACCACATGACGGAATTCAGCGTGCTTTTAAAATAGCTCGTTTGAAAGATGATCGCGAAAAGGCTGTATAACGTAATCCCGGTCTGGTAGATAAAAAATTTCTGCACCAGAGTCGACGTCGCCTTCCCGGGGTCGATGTCCTGTTTGCTCATAACGTAGATCTGCATGGGCTGGCCGCCGCTTTGGAACGGGGTGACGGCGCTGTAAAGATGGCCCACCATGCAGACCTTGAACGCCCGGTTGAACGTATAGGTCCGGCTGACGCTTTTTGTGAACAAAAAAATAAGACAGGTATCCAGAAACAAATCGCACAGCATGCACAGAAACCCGAGCACGAGCCATCCGATTTTAAATTCGTGAACGTGTTGCGACAAACTGGTCAGGCCGTTTTCGGAAAGGCAGAAATAAGCGAGCAGACCGACGGACAGCACCAAAGTCAGAAAATTGAAGATGGTTTTGCCACTCAGTTTTTTCCCAAAGAGACTGAGCATGTTTTAAAATCCTCCGCAGCTGTTTATTGTTTAATCATAATATACTTTATAGGAAAATAGTTTCCTTTTCGGCACATTACAGAATTTAAATTATATATATTATACAAAATATTATTGATATTTTGTCAATAATATGTATTTCTTTGCCAATTTATTCTGCTATAATATGCTTAGTTGGCATAATGCCATTTATAAAAAGCAGGGATTCTTTTCCATGCTGCAATGAAAACGGAAGGTGGATGATGTACAATGCCGGGGTTACAAAATGCCAGTGTCTTTGAAAACGTTGCCATTTGGATCGTCTTGGCGATCTCCCTGCTGGGTTTGGGGTATGCGCTGCTCTTAAGGTCGCAGATCCTCAAGGCCGGCAAGGGGACCCCAAAGATGCAGGAAGTCTGGAATGCGATCCGCGAAGGCGCCAATGCGTACTTGAACCGCCAACTGAAAACAATTGTTCCATTCATCGCTGTTTTAACTGTAGTATTATTTTTCTCCGTCTATGTTATACCTCCGTCCACGGAGGCCACGGAACGATTCAGCCAGTATGACGCCGGGACGATTCAGCTGATTGTCGGGTTCGGCCGGGCCGTCGCCTTTATCATGGGCTCCTGTTTCTCCCTGATTGTCGGTCAGTTCGGCATGCGGATGGCCGTGCAGGGCAATGTGCGCGTCGCCGCGGCTTCCGCAAGGAGCTTCGGTGAGTCCCTGAAGCTGGCCTACCGTTCCGGGACGATCACGGGCATGCTGACCGACGGCCTGGGGCTGTTCGGCGGGACCTTGATTTTTATCATCTTCGGAATTTCATCGCCGGACGTTCTGCTCGGCTTTGGATTCGGCGGAACGCTGCTCGCCCTTTTCATGCGGGTCGGCGGCGGCATTTACACGAAAGCGGCCGACGTGGGGGCTGACCTGGTCGGCAAGGTGGAAGCCGGCATACCGGAAGACGACCCCCGGAATGCGGCCGTCGTTGCGGATCTGGTAGGCGACAATGTGGGCGACTGCGCCGGCATGGCCGCCGATATTTTCGAGTCTTATGAAGTTACGATCGTCTCCGGGCTGATTTTGGGGTGCGCCCTGGTCGCCATCACCCATGAAATCAAATGGATCGTCTTTCCGCTGCTGGTCCGGGGCATCGGCGTCTTTTCGTCCATTGTAGGGACGTACACGGTAAAGGGCAAGAAAAATTCCGCGAATCAGAACGCAATGTCATCCATCAACAAAGGATTTTACACGTCGGCCGTGATCTGCCTCGTCGCCTTTTTCTTCCTCGCCCAGTTCTATATGCATGAGTGGCGCGCGTTCCTGTCGGTGGCGGTCGGCATCGTTCTGGCCATTCTCCTGGACGAAGTTACCAAATATTTTACCGATACGCGCTATCAGCCGGTAAAAGGCATCTCCAAGGCGGCAAAGTCCGGCGGAGCCGCAACGCTGATTTTGAAAGGGCTCTCCAACGGGTTTGAGGTGTCCGTCTGGCAGACGCTGATTATCGCCGTCACCATTTTGACGTCGGTTCTGATTTACTGGGGCCATGACGTTACATATATCCTCTACGGCGTGGCGATGACCGGCATCGGGATGCTGACCCTTACCGGGAACAATGTCGCAATGGATTCCTTCGGCCCGATTTCCGACAACGCGAACGGCATCGGGGAAATGGCCGGCCTGGATCCCGAGCAGAGGAAAATCATGGGCGATCTTGACGCCGTCGGCAACACGACGAAGGCGATTACGAAGGGCGTCGCAATCGGCTCCGCGGTGATCGCCGCCGTGTCCCTCTTCGGCTCTTTCCTGACGGACGTTTCCAAGGTTCAGGCACAGATGGGCGTCGCGTCTTCTTCGGCCCTTTTAAATACGGGCATTCGGGTCTCGATGCCGGTTGTGTTCATCGGCGCGTTGATCGGAACCGCCATCCCGTGGCTTTTCTCTTCTCTGATCATCAACGCGGTCGCGCGCGCGGCTTCGCTCATTGTTCATGAAGTTCGCCGCCAGTTCCATATCCCGGGCCTGATGGAAGGAAAAGTGAAGCCGGACTACTCCCATGCCGTTGGAATCTGCACCGTATCCGCCCAGAAGGAACTGATTACCCTTACGACGATTTCGGTCATCACGCCGCTGGTCGTCGGCCTCTTCCTCGGGGTGGAAGCGCTTGGCGGCGCGCTGGCCGGGGTTATCCTTTCCGGCCAGTCCCTGGCGGTGTTTATGTCGACATCGGGCGGCGCGTGGGACAACGCAAAGAAAACCATTGAAGACGGCATGTACGGCGGCAAAGGATCGGATGCCCACAAAGCGGCTGTCGTAGGAGACACGGTCGGCGATCCGCTGAAGGATACCGCGGGCCCGGCCCTGAACCCGATGATAAAGGTTATCAACATGGTTTCCCTGCTTGCCGCTCCGATCTTGGTGCGCTACGAAGGCTCCGTTGCGGGCCGGGTGATCCTGGGGATCATTCTGCTGGCGGTCGTCGCCTTCTCGATTCTGTATTCCAAAAAGGGCGGATTCAAAAAGAAATCCGCTGTGGAAGAAAGCGTCTTAAAACGGGGCGCAGGTTTTCGCTCACACATTCGAGCGGAAACCTGCGCCTTGTTCTTATGGTAACCTTGGAATTGCGAATGGAAGTCATAAAGGGCAAAAAGGTCCATTCGTGAAGGAGACATCCTCGGCAGGGAAGCTTTGCCGAAAATTCCGGCCTTCAATTTTTTTGGAATGTTCCCAAAAGATATTTCAAATATTCATGCGCCTGTGCCTTGGAGCAGCGGTTTCCTTTCAAGAAAATCCATCCTAAAATGAGAAGGACCGTATTGCTGTAATGGTCGGCGATAATCTCATAGGGGATCGGGGAACCGTCCTGATCAGGGCAATCCTGAAAAATTTTCCGTATTTGGGTACCGAGATAACCTCGGAAATGATTCAGCAAGAAGGAATCCGTGGAATTGAATTTCAGAATTTTTTGGATCGTTGCCAAGGAAACGGATGCAAAGTCATAGGCACGGTCGAAAAAGATATACAGACTTTTCCCCGGGTCAAGCTCGGCATATTCATCCAGGCGGATCTGCTTACCAATTCTGTACCAGCAGTAATTCAGCAGGTCGTATTTGTCATCAAAATAGTTATAAAACGTAGCGCGGGGATAATTGCTTTTCTCACAAAGCTCGTTGACCGAGATTCCTTCAAAAGGCTTTGCCGAGAGCAGCTCGAACATCGTACCGGAAAATGCGTCCAAGGTTCGTTTCGCCCCCCTGGTCGTTTTTTTCGCAATATCGTATTTCATCAGCAATACCTCTTTTGCAGATTCCATACTTCTGTCTAAATTTAAACAAAAGTTATTTTTTGATTCTTGTTTTTATTTGCATTTCAGTTTATCATGAAGCATGTAAGTTTGCAATAGTCTAAATATTTTCAATTGAAAATATTTTGTAAGCGTAAATTGGAGCAGAAAGTAGGGCAAACCCCATCACAGACAAAATTCTCACCCGCGGGAAGGAGCACAAATTCCCCGGCTGAATGTGGGTTAAGGGAAAATTAAGGTATCAGGACGATAAATTCAGAAGGGAGCCTTCCAAAATGTCGGTCGCAGTGATAACCGGTTCTTCTTCCGGCCTTGGCAGGGAATATGTCGATGTCGTAGTCCACGAATTTCCCGAAATTGATGAAATATGGATGGTTGCCCGCAGATTGGAGCCGCTTCCATGAAATTGCGAAGCAATACCCGCAGAAAAAATGCAAAGCCATTGGCCTTGACCTTTCCAAAGACGAGAACGATGAAACGCTCGGCAAAATGCTGGAGGAAAGCAAACCCGACATCAAACTGCTCATCAGCAATTCCGGTGTTGTCAAGCGCGGAAATTTCGATGAAGCGGAGCTAAGCGGTCAAACAGCCATGTGCGATCTGAATGTGAAAGGCGCCACCGCAGTAACCCGTCTCTGCCTGCCCTATATGAAAAAGGGCAGCGTGATTCTGGAAACCTGTTCCACCTCAGCCTTTGCACCGAATCCGCATTTAAATGTCTACAGCGCGACCAAAGCCTATTTAATGAACTTCAGCACAGGTTTGCGGCAGGAATTGAAGCCGCGCGGCTTCAATGTCTGCGCAGTCCATCCCGGCTGGATGAACACGGACATGAACGCCGGCGCAAGAAACGCAAGCCATGGTGTTTCTATGTTTTTACCGCAAGTGGATGTCAAAAAACTCGCATCCAGGTCTCTGGCAGCGGCACGGAAAGGAAAGGCTTCCTATACGCAGGGCGCTTTTTATAAATTCTATCACTTACTGACGAAAGTTCTGCCACATACCCTCATCGTGAGATTTTCGGCAATGTGAATCTCCTGCTCCCTTGTTTTATGAGATATGGGATGGACCGTCAACTGCCCAACCCAGCGGGTGACAGAGTTTCTCTGGAAGAATCATTCTATTGCTTTCGTGCTGTCTAATCAAGATGGGAGGAGAAAACGTGATTTTTTATTTTTCAGCGACCGGAAACAGCAAATATATCGCTTTGAAGATTGCAGCGGAAACGAAGGAAGAAGCCATTGCAATTACAGATTGTGTCAAAAACCAAAAATTCACCTTTGAAGTAAAGAAAACTGAAAGAATTGGCTTCGTTACGCCGACCTATTTCTGGGGCCTGCCTTCCATTGTACGGGAATTCCTTGAAAAACTGGAACTTCGGATCCCTGATTCAGGCTGCCCATATCTTTATCATGTGGCGACATTCGGAACCACAACCGGGCAGGTCGGTCGTATGGTCGACGAATTTCTGAAAATGAAAGGGCTTGCCCTAAATGGCAGGTTCAGTGTGCAGATGCCGGATACGTGGACACCGGTTTTCAATCTTACCGACAAAGAAAAAGTCGAGAAGATCAATCGCAAGGCGGAAAAGCAGATTGCGGACGTGGCAGGGAAGATCAAACGAGAGCTCGCGGGGGATTTCAGCCGCCGGAAAGTGCCCGCGTTTGTGGCTCAATTATTCTACCCGCAGTATGAAAAAGCGCGGGAGACAAAGCATTTTACGGCGGGGGACAGCTGCATCGGGTGTGGACTCTGCGCGAAAAAGTGTCCGGTTGAGGCAATTGAGATGCGGGACGGCAAGCCGGTATGGATCAAGGAAAAGTGTACGCTCTGTCTTGGATGCCTGCACCGCTGCCCGAAGTTTGCGATCCAGTATGGAAGCAGGACCCGCAACCACGGACAGTATGTCAATCCAAATGTAAAGGGACAGGAACTTTGAATATGAAAACGGCGGTTGTGACCGGGGCTTCTTCCGGCCTGGGAAAAGAGTTTGTGGTAGAGCTCATTGAAAACCATCCGGAACTGGATGAAATATGGCTGATTGCCCGCAGGAAAGAACGGCTGGAAGGAATCAAACAAAAGTACCCGAAGACAAAAATAAGGGCGATCCCCTTGGATTTGGCGAAAGACGAATCTTATGCGGAATTTGAAAAACTGCTGAAGGAAGCCAAACCGGATATTAAAATCCTTGTCAGCAACGCGGGAGTCGGCACGAGAGGAAACTTTGATGAAAAAGATTTGGGCAGCCAGCTGAACATGATAAACCTCAATGCCAAAGGCTGCGTGGCAATCACAAGACTTTGTCTTCCCTATATGAGGAAAGGGAGTTGCATCGTCGAAACCTGTTCCGTCTGCTCTTTCGTGCCGAATCCAAAAATGGCGGTATACAGCGGCACAAAAGCGCTTGTTTTGTATTTCAGCAGGGCAATCCGCAGGGAACTGAAACCGCGCGGTGTCAATGTGTGCGCGTTATGCCCCGGCAATATGGCCTCAGAAATGGCCATTCTGGGGGAAGAAGAAGGGAAAAAGTCGATTGTGAACAAGCTCCCGTATCTGGACATGAAAAAAGTGGCAAGAAATTCTTTAAAGGCTGTCCAAAGAGGAAGGGCAGTCTATACGCCGGGGGCGTTTTATAAATTCTATCGGGTGGCGAGTAAAATCTTTCCGCATAAGTTTATGATACTCTTTGCGGAAGGGTAATGGACTGTAAAACAGCTGCGAAGAATGGAGCGGCTTCAGGCACCGCTTTTCTTTTATAGTTGAGAGTGGGTTCCTGAAACGCCCGATTTTTGGCACAGTCGTTCGAAAAAATATTTCCACAGCCAAAGCAGCGGCCCGCCGCGGGAAATTTCGTGTTATAATGAAAGAAATTTAAATTCCTCAAAAACCGCAGGTGTGTTTGATGTTTTTGGCCGATTTACATATCCACTCAAAATACAGCAGGGCAACCAGCAAACAATGTGTCCCTGAGTTTCTGGAACTGTGGGCACGCCGGAAAGGTCTCGACCTCATCGGAACGGGGGACTTTACCCACCCCGCCTGGCGCGCGGAGCTGAAGGACAAGCTCGTTCCGGCCGAGGAAGGGCTTTATACGCTCAAGGACGAATCCCGCCGCCGCGAGGAAACGGAAGGCTCCAACCGGAAACCCCGTTTTCTCGTTACCGGGGAGATCAGCTCCATCTACAAAAAGAACGGAAAGGTCCGAAAGGTGCACAACCTGATTCTCCTTCCGAGCCTGGAAGCCGCGGAGGCTCTCTCGCACCGCCTGGAAACCATCGGCAACCTGCATTCCGACGGCAGGCCGATTTTGGGCCTCGACAGCAAAGACCTTCTGGAAATCACGCTCGACGTGTGCAAAGACGCCGTCTTCATCCCCGCGCATATCTGGACCCCGCATTTTTCCCTGTTCGGCGCCTACTCCGGCTTTGACACCATCGAGGAATGTTTCGGAGACCTGACCGGATGTATCCATGCGGTTGAAACCGGGCTTTCTTCCGATCCGCCCATGAACTGGCGCCTTTCGGCGCTGGACCGCTTCAACCTGGTCTCAAACTCGGACGCCCATTCGCCGGCGAACCTTGCCAGAGAGGCAAATCTTTTCGACACGGATCTTTCTTATCCCGCTATCGATCGGGCGCTCCGGAACCGCGGAACCAAGGAACTCTTCGGCACGGTTGAATTTTTCCCCGAGGAAGGAAAATACCACTACGACGGACACCGGAACTGCAAGGTATGCCTGAAACCCTCGGATACCGAAGCGGTTTCGGGCGTCTGCCCGGTGTGCGGCGGCAGAATCACGGTGGGCGTGCTCCACCGCGTGGAAGCGCTTGCCGACCGCAGCGAAGGCTTTGTTCCTCCGACGGCAAAGCACTTTGAAAGCCTGGTTCCCCTTCGCGAGGTCATTGCCGCGTCCACGGGCTTTACCCCCGCGAGCAAGAAGGTTCAGGCAAGTTACGAACGCATGATTCAGGACCTCGGGCCGGAGCTTTTTATCCTTCGGGAAGCGCAGCCCGGCGACATTGAACTTGCGGCCGGGCCGCTGGTCGCCGAGGGGATCCGGCGGCTTCGGGCCGGAAAAGTGGACGTCCGGCCGGGATATGACGGGAAATATGGAAAGGTCGAAATTCTCAAACAGGACGAAATCGACCGGCTCGCCGGCCAGATGTGCTTTTTCCGGCAGGAAAAGCAGGATGTCTCCCCGGCGAAGAAAATCGGGAGGAAAAAGAAGCCGGCCGACATGGAAACCGCGCGGCCGGACCCGGCTGTCAGCCGGGTCCGGAAAAAAGCGAATGCCGGAACCGACCTTCCGGCCGCGCTCGCCGGATTGAATCCTCAGCAGCGGGAGGCTTCTTCCGCCTCGGACGCAGCCGTTGCGGTAATTGCCGGGCCCGGGACGGGAAAGACAAAAACTCTGGTCAGCCGGATCGCATATCTGATTCAGAATCGCGGCGTACCCCCCGAACAGATTACCGCTGTTACCTTTACCAACCGGGCGGCGAACGAAATGCGCGCCCGGCTCGCCGCGTATTTTGGGAATAAGAAAGTTTTGCGGGCCATAACGATCGGAACGTTTCATTCCATCTGCCTTCGGTTCCTGTCCCGGAAAAGCGGAAAGGCG
>JALCPO010000026.1 GCA_022650455.1 Oscillospiraceae bacterium | reverse complement strand
CCAAAACGGTCAGTGGATTAACTAAATTATAAATCCACTGACCGTTTTTGAGAAGGCCCTTTATTCAATCCCATTTATTGCCGCAAATATATTACCATTATGAGACAACGCTGCATGGAGACTGTAAAGTTCTTAACACCATAACGATTGGATTCAACGCGGCCTGCTCAACTTTTTATTTGTTTTAATACAAATAAATGGAAATCTTCCCGTTCTAGTTCTATAAATAATTTGAGCTGAGTATACCATAAAAAAAAGCAAAATAATAAAAGGACTCAAACCGTGATGGTTCAAATCCTTTTTTAGATGCAGGGCTTAAACGCGAGCGATAAGTCCTATACAAGGAAAAGAGTCCGAACGCGAATTGCGTCCAGACTCATTCTTCTGGAGCGAACGACGAGACTCGAACTCGCTACCTCCACCATGGCAAGGTGGCGCTCTACCAGATGAGCTACATTCGCAAAATATTAAGAGAACAGACTTATTATAGAGAATGTTTTCCGTCCTGTCAAGTTTTCCCGTAAAAAGCGCGAGGAAATTTTCTCTGTCACTCTTTCCCCTCTCATGTTATAATAAAATAAAGGAAATGGGAATCGGTTGGAAAGGTGACAACATATGAGTTACTCCATCAACCTCGGGGCATGGAATTCAGTTTTCGCAGTTCCATGCTCCGTTGTCGACGATAATCTGAAACTTGCCGGCTCGGTTCAGCTGAAAGTGCTCCTCTGGGCTCTGCGGCACGCCGGCAAGCCGTTTGAGGCGCAGGACATTTCGGATGCGCTCGGAATCGACCGCGCGGACGTCTGCGACGCTATGCTTTACTGGCAGGAAACCGGCCTGATCGCCGCCTCGGACGGCCGCCTTGCCCCGGCAGAGAGCAAAACGGAAAATTCCGGGGAATCTACCGCGTTCCAGCCGGAAGCAAAGGCAGATGCGGCGAAAGAAGAGAAGCCGCGCCGGGTCCTCTCCCGGCCCCAGAAACCCGACAGCGAATTTGTCTCCAAACGCATTTCGGAATCGACGGAGATCGCATGCCTGATGCAGTCCGCGCAGGAAATTCTGGGCCGGCTGATTTCCGGCGGTGAATCCGCCACGCTGCTGATGATCCACGACGACTTCGGCTTGCCGTCCGACGTGATCGTCATGCTGATGCAGTACGCGTCCAGCATTGGCAAAGCGAATATGCGCTACATAGAAAAAGCCGCCATGAACTGGGCGGACGAAGGAATCGCCACTCACGAGAAGGCAGAGGAAAAGCTGCGCCTGCTGGCGGAAAACCAGAAAGCCTGGCGCACGGTGGAACAGGCTATCGGTATCTCGCACCGCCTCCCTTCCAAGCGGGAAGAGGCATATGCGCCCACATGGATCAACGAGTGGGGGTTCAGCCCGGAAATGATCCGCGAGGCTTACGACCGCACTATCGACAGCGCGGGAGGAAAATATTCGCCGGGATATATGAACAGCATTCTCCGGAGGTGGCACGAAGCGGGAATCTCGACCGCCAAGCAGGCCGAGGAAGACCAGATGGAGCACGCATCCGCGCGGAAAAGCGGAAAGTCCGGGCGGGGAAAGGCGCCGAAGGAAAGGAATCTGACGTTCGACATCGACGAATACGAGCGGACAAGCATTTACGACACGAAAGGGTGAATCCATTGGGATACGGCCGGGAAATCTACAACTCCGCCGAAAAGATTCTGCGGGAACGCCGCAGGAGTGCGGAAGAGGAAGCGGAAAAACGCAGGGCAGCGCTTTTCAAAAAATGTCCCGGGGCACGGCAGATGGAGCGCAAACTCGCGTCGACGGCCGTCGGCGCGGCAAAGGCCGTTCTGGGCGGAAAGGACGCTGCGGAACAGCTGAAAAAGCTGAAAGAGGAAAACCTCGCCCTTCAGTCGGATTTCTCCCGCCTGCTGGCAGAAAACGGCATTGACAGCCTCGAACCGCATTATCACTGCCCTTCCTGCAAGGACACCGGCTATGTAGACGGCAAAATGTGCGGATGCATGAAAGACCTGCTCCGGGCGGAATCCTACCGAAGGCTGAACGCACTGACGCCGCTTTCGCTCTCGACTTTTGACAGCTTTTCCCTGGACTACTACTCCCCGGAAAGCAGGGACGGAAGGCCGAGCGACCGGGAAGTCATGGAAAGCACATTCCGGTACTGCGCTTCCTACGCGCATCAGTTTCACATGCGTTCGCCCAACCTGATCATGACGGGCGGAACCGGTCTCGGGAAAACGCACCTTTCCCTGGCCATCGCCAGGGAAGCCATCCGGAAAGGGTTCGGCGTGGTCTACTGTTCCGTGGGAAACCTGGTCACCAAGTTGGAAAGCGAGCACTTCGGGCGCGACCGGGGCACCGGAACCGCAGATTCCCTGCGGGACTGCGACCTGCTGATTCTGGACGACCTCGGCACGGAATTTAAAAGCTCCTTTACCTCCGCCGCCATCTACAATATCATCAACACGCGCCTGATGCTGCAAAAGCCGACCATCATCAGCACGAATCTTTCCACAAAAGAGATGGTGGAAGATTATTCGGAACGCTTCGCATCGCGGATCATCGGCAGCTACCGCAGAATCGTCTTTGTCGGCAAAGACATCCGCCAGCAAAAAAGGGCCGAAAGGATTTCCGGATAGCAAAAGCCGGGGCGTTCCAAAGCGGAATGTCCCCGGCCAGTTTCTCCGTCGCTTGTTCTGGAAAATTCAGCCGCCCTGTTCTTCTGCCGAATCCCTGGTCTGCCATTTCAGGTAGGCATTGATGAAACCGTCGAGGTCGCCGTCCATGACGGCGTCGATATTGCCCGACTCGTAACCGGTGCGGTGATCCTTGACCAGCGTGTACGGCATAAAGACATAGGAACGGATCTGGGAACCCCAGGCGATCTCCTTCTGGACTCCCTTGATGTCCTCGATCCGCTCCAGATGCTCGCGTTCCTTGATCTCCATTAGTTTGGATTTCAGCATCCGCATGGCGACGTCGCGGTTCTGGTACTGGCTGCGCTCCACCTGGCAGGAAACGACGATGCCCGTCGGGATGTGCGTCAGGCGTACCGCGGACGAGGTTTTGTTGACCTTCTGCCCGCCCGCGCCGCTCGCGCGGAAGTAATCGATCTTAAGATCGTCCGGGTTGATTTTCACTTCGATGGTATCGTCGATCTCCGGCATGACTTCCAGGGAGGCAAACGAAGTGTGCCTGCGGCCGGAAGCGTCAAACGGCGAAATGCGGACCAGGCGGTGGACGCCGGCCTCGCTTTTCATATATCCGTAGGCGTTCTCCCCTTCCAGCAGGACGCTGGCGCTTTTCAGCCCGGCTTCCTCGCCGTCGAGGGAATCGAGCGTTTTGACGGTAAAGCCGTGGCGTTCGCCCCACCGGCAGTACATGCGGTAAAGCATCATCACCCAGTCCTGCGCTTCCGTTCCGCCCGCTCCGGCGTGAAACGTGAGAATCGCGTTCTTGCCGTCGTACTCGCCAGTCAGGAGCGTGGAAAGCCGCTCCGATTCCAGTTCTTTCCGGAAATTCTCCAGCTCTTCCTGCGCCTGCGGCAGAAGGGAAAGGTCCCCTTCCTCGTCCGCAAGCTCGATCAGCGCCAGAAGATCTCCGTAAGAATTTTTCAATTTCTCATATTTCTCAATTTTGCTCTTCAGGGAACTGGAACGCTGCAGAATTTTCTGCGACCTCTCCATATCGTCCCAGAAATCCGGCGCGGTCGCCTTCTGGTCCAGCTCCAGAATTTCCTTGCGCAGAGCGTCCAGCCCAAGGGCGTCGGCAAGGTCTTTCAGCTCCGGCTCCAGCCCTTGAAGCGACTGCTTCAGTTCTTCAAATTGCAGCATACCATCATCCTTCGGTTCATGTCTGTGATTTAATTATTATAAAATAGATTGGCGGCAAAGTCAAAAAATGTTTCCGGAATTTGTGAATGAGTTGAAAACTTACAGCGGAAACGATTGAAGTTTTTGCTATATTTCGGTACAATGGAATTTGGATCCGGATTGGAGGCTTTGTAGAAATGAATTATGTGGGTTTAAAATGCCCCGTCTGCGGAAAGACCTTTTCGGCGGATGACGATATTGTGGTATGCCCGCAGTGCGGCGCCCCGTACCACAGGGAATGCTATGCCCGCGTGGGCAAATGTATTTATTCCGACCGGCACGGGACTCCGGACGCATGGAAACCGCCCCAGAGGGACGGGACGGCGGACAAAACGTCCGGGCAGGGAGTGAGGCGCTGCCCGCGGTGCGGCGCGCCAAACCGGAAAACGGCCCTTTTCTGCTCCCACTGCGGGCAGCCGCTGTCGGACGAAACACGGCCGCCGTACGGGAATTCCTCTCCCAAACAGGCGCAGGGCGGCCAAAACGCGCCGGGCGGCTATCCCCCGCCGGGGAACGGTTACCCGCCTTTCGCGGGCCAGCCGTTCCCGTTTCCGTTCGACCCTCTGGGCGGCGTCCATCCGAATGAACCGATCGGCAATATTCCGGCCGGCGATGTGGCGAAATTCGTCCAGGGAAACACCCAGTATTATATCCCGGTTTTCATGAATATCAAGCGGTTTATGCGGAACCGTTTCAATTTCTCCGCGTTCTTTTTCCAGGGAATCTGGATGCTGTACCGGAAGCAATACAAAATCGGCGCCATCATCACGGCTGTGCAGGGCGTTCTTCTGGCCGCGTATCTTTTTTTGATGAAGTATTTCGTTGACCCCTTGTACACGGTCTGGTTCGATGCCGCGGGCATTCCGAAAAACAACTACGCCTATACCATTACGACATCCGCGCAGCAGAACGAGCTGATCCGTCAGTTTTTGCTGCTTCCGGCCCAGCAGAGACTTCTGCTCGCCGCCCCGATGCTTTTTTATCTGGCGGCTCTGGTCGTGATGCTGATCTGCGGGCTGAACGGCAACAAAATATATTTGAAGCACTGCCTGACTTCCATCGAAAGGATCCACAAGGAAACCTCTTCCCCGACGGATTTTTCCATCCGGCTTCAACAGGAGGGCGGGCTGAATATGACGCTCGCCGCCGGAATACTGTTCTGCTTCCTGATTGTTTACTTCTTCGTTCTGTCGTACTGAACCATGGGGCATAAATTTTTCTTTTTATAATTAATATAATAGGAGAGTTTCGAATGAAAGTGACAAAAGCGGTTATTCCCGCCGCCGGACTGGGAACGCGCGTTCTTCCGGCAACCAAATCCATGCCGAAGGAAATGCTTCCCATCGTGGACAAGCCGGCTATCCAGTATATTGTGGAAGAAGCGGTCCGTTCCGGCATTACGGACATCCTGATCATCACGAACCGCGGCAAGGGCCTGATCGAGGACCATTTCGACCGAGTGCCGGAACTGGAAGACCGGCTGGAACGCAGCGGGCCGGAAAAGCAAAAAATTCTCGACGAAATCATTGGGATCGCGCACAAGGCCAACATCTACTTTGTCCGCCAGAAGGAAACGCGCGGCCTCGGCCACGCTGTAAACTGCGCGCGCTCCTTTGTCGGGAACGAACCGTTCGCCGTCCTGTACGGCGACGATGTGATCATTGGTGAGGACCCGGCCTGCGGGCAGCTTATCCGCGCCTACGACGAATACGGAAAATGCGTCGTAGGGGTCAACAAGGTTTCGAAAGGCGCCATTTCCAAATACAGCTCGCTGAAAGTGGAGCCCCTTCACGACAATCTCTTCCGGTGCACCGACATGATCGAAAAGCCTTCGCCCGACAAGGTCATGTCCCTGTACTCGATTCTCGGCCGCTGTGTCCTGACGCCGGACATCTTTGAGATTCTGGACCATACGGAACCGGGGGCCGGCGGAGAGATTCAGCTGACGGACGCGATGCGCACACTCGCCCGGCGCGACGGGATGGTGGCGGTGAACTTCACCGGAACCCGGTACGACATGGGCAACAAGCTCGGAATTATGAAGGCACAGGTGGAGGTCGCCCTTCAGCACCCGGAAATCGGGCAGGAATTCCGCGAATACCTGAAAGAATTCTGCAAAACGCTTTAAACCGCCGCTTCACCCTTGACGGGGCGGAACCCGGCTGATATAATAAGTAAAGTTAAGCCAAAATCGGCTTTCATCCTTGCTCCTGGTTTTCAGGGGCCTTATGTCCAAAAGGAGGTGCAACAAAATGCCAGAAATCAAAAATTCCTACGAAACCGTATTCATCCTTTCCACAAAGCTGGGCGAAGACGGCATCAAAGCCGCGATTCAGAAGTTCAAGGACCTGGTCGCAGCAAACGGTACGGTCGACACGGTCGACGAATGGGGCAAGCGCAGGCTCGCCTATCCGATCAACAAAGAAGAGGAAGGCTACTACACGCTGATCGGCTTTACCAGCGTCCCCTCGTTCACGGCCGAGCTTGACCGGGTCTACAACATTACCGACGGCGTTCTCCGGTCGCTGATCGTCAAAAAAGAACTGAAAAAGCAGGCGGACAAACCGAAGGCGGAAGAAAAAAAGGAAGCGTGACCTGAAATGCTGAATGTTGCCGTTTTAATGGGGCGTTTCGTCGCCGACCCGGAACTGAGGCACACGCCGAACGGCGTTTCCGTGACAAGCTTCACCGTCGCGGTGGACCGTTCCTATGTAAGGGCCGGCGCGGAGCGCCAGACGGATTTTATCGACATCGTCGCGTGGCGCAGCACGGCCGAGTTTGTCTGCAAATATTTCCGCAAGGGCCAGCTGGTCGCCGTTCAAGGCTCCATCCAGACCCGGACTTACACGGACAAACAGGGAACCAAACGCAAAGCCTTTGAGATTGTTGCGGACAACGTGCATTTTGCCGAACCGAAACGCAGCGGCGACGGATTGGGCGGAAGCAGCAATCAGCCGGTGAAGCCGCAGGAAACCGCCCCCGCCGCCCACAGCGAACAGCCCGCTCCCGCGTACAGCAGCGGCGACACGGGCGACTTTGAGGAAATTCCGTCGGACGACGATCTGCCGTTCTGAAGCAACGGAACAATTCGTAGGAAGGAGAATATTTTATGGCTGACAACAACAACCGAAACGACCGGTCGGAAAGGCCGTCAAGAGACCGCCGGTTCGGCGGCCGCAGGGGCCGCAGGAAAGTCTGCAGCTTCTGCGTAGATAAAGTGGACACCATCGATTATAAAGACGTTGCAAAACTGCGCCGTTTCATTTCCGAGCGGGCGAAAATTCTTCCCCGCAGGGTAACCGGAACCTGCGCGCACCATCAGCGTGAACTGACGATCGCAATCAAGCGCGCCCGTCACCTCGCACTTTTGCCTTTCAGCAGCGACTGATTTTCCGTATGGCGTTTTTGCCCCCGGCCTGTAAAAGGCCGGGGGCTTTTCTGCGTCCGCCCGCAGAAAAAAACGAGCGGGGACTCCCCCGCTCGTTTTACGGCTGCCGTATCCGGCTCAGGCGAGCAGCATCCGGTCGTTCGCCAGCTCCGCGCCGCTTGCCTCCTCAAATTTTTTGAGGAGGTCCTCTACGGCAAGTTTCTTCTTCTCTTCGCCGGAAACATCGAAAATAATGCTCCCCTCGTTCATCATGATCAGGCGGTTCCCGTATCGGATCGCGTCGCGCATATTGTGCGTGACCATGAGGGCCGTGAGGGAATCCCGGGTGACGATCTCATGCGTCAGGGAGAGAATATTCTTCGCCGTCTTGGGATCCAGGGCGGCCGTATGCTCATCCAGAAGAAGAAGCTTCGGCTTCCGCAGGGTCGCCATCAGCAGAGTCAGCGCTTGGCGCTGGCCGCCGGAAAGGAGGCCGACTTTGGATGACATGCGGTTCTCCAGCCCCAAGCCGAGCACCTTCAGCTTTTCGTGAAAAATCTCTTTTTCCTGTCTGGTGATTCCCCACCGCAGCCCGCGGCGTTTTCCCCGCCGGTACGCCATGGCGAGGTTCTCCTGAATCTCCATCCCGGCAGCCGTACCCCGCATCGGGTCCTGAAACACGCGCCCCATAAACCTTGCGCGCCGGTATTCCGGCTCTTTCGTCACGTCCGTGCCGTCCAGAACAATGGAGCTCCCGGCGACGTTATCACAGGCATAAACGCCGGCGATCAGGTTCAGCATGGTGGATTTTCCCGCTCCGTTCCCGCCGATCACCGTAACGAAATCCCCCGAATCCAAGCTCAGACCGAGATTGCTGAGCGCCCTCTTTTCATTGACCGTTCCCGGATTGAAAGTTTTATAAATATGTTTGATTTCCAGCACAGAATCCGCCCCCTACTTTGACGCGTCCGCGCCGGCATCTTCGGATTTTTCCACCGTATTCACCGCCGCGGCCTTCCCGGGAAATTTCTTGACGATCACCGGGACGGAAAGCGCGACGGCAACCACAATCGCCGTCAGAAGCTTGAGGTCGCTGGATTCCAGCCCGAGGAAAAGGACAAAGCCGATAATCATCCGGTAAAGAATGGAGCCGACGATGACGGAACAGAGCTTGTAAACGAAATTAAACCGGTTCCCGAACAGCACCTCGCCGATAATCAGGGACGCCAAGCCGATCACGATGGTGCCGATGCCCATGTTGGCGTCGCCGTACCCCTGGTTTTCCGCGATGAGGCCGCCCGAAAGGGCCACAAGCCCATTGCTGATCATCAGGCCGATCATCACCATGGTGTTGGTATTGACGCCGAACGCCCGGACCATATATTCGTTATCGCCCGTCGCCCGGATGGAAGAGCCGACTTCCGTGCCGAAGAACCAGTACATCAGAGCCACCATCAGGGCCGCCGTAAGAGCGCCGACCAGAAACGTGGAACCCATCGGGCTGCCGGGGACCGCGGAAAAGACGGTCCGCACATTGACCAGCGAGACATTCGGCCCGCCCAGGATGCGGATATTGATGGAATACAGCGCGATCATCGTCAGAATTCCGGCCAGCAGAGCCGGGATTTTCAGCTTGGTGTTCAAAAAGCCGGTAACGGCGCCGCATGCGATCCCCGCCAGCAGGGAAAGCAGCAGCGCGAGCAGGGGGTTCATCCCCCCGTTCACCGCAACGGCGGCGACGGCCCCGCCCGTGGCGAAGCTCCCGTCGACCGTCATATCGGCAAAATTCAGCAGCCGGAACGTCAAATAAACGCCCAGCGTCATAATGCTCCACAGGACTCCCTGTGCGGCAGCGTTTCCCATCGTAAGCAAAAACGACATTTCCTCTGTTCGATCCTCCCTTGATCCATTCCCACGCAAAGCGGCGAGTGTCCCGCCGCCCGGAAAATTCCAACTGCAAAGCCCCTGCCGTCAGTTCGACGACGCGGGGGAAGACGCTTTCGCAAGGAGAGCCTGGGGAAGCGTGATGCCCAGCTGCTTCGCAACGTTCTGATTCACGGTGACATCCATGTCCTTCTGATATTCGATCGGCATGTCGGCCGGTTTCGCCTTGCCTTTCAGAATTTTCACCGCCATGACCGCGGTCTGCTGGCCCAGCTTGTAATAGTTGATACCGTATGTAGCGATTCCGCCCTTTCCGACCATTCCAGACTCGCCCGCGACGACCGGGATCTTCGCCGGGTTCAGCACATTGGTCACCGTCGTCATCCCCGCGGCCAGCATGTTGTCGGTCGGAATATAGACCGCCTGCACTTTCCCCACCAGGGACTGGGCCGCCTGCTGAATTTCATTGGAATTGGACACGGTCTTTTCGAGATACCGGATTCCCTGCGCATCGCATTCCTTTTTGGCGATATCGATCTGAAACTTGGAATTTGCTTCGCTGGAACAGTACATCAGGCCGATGGTTTTGACATCCGGAACAATCTGCTTCACCAGATCGATCTGCTCCTTCACCGGAGTGAGGTCGGAAGTGCCGGACACGTTCGTCCCGGGCTTTTCGTTCGACTGCACCAGCTTGGACGTTGCCGGGTCCGTCACGGCGGTCACCAGAATCGGCGTGTCCCTGACCGCGTTCGCCACGGCCTGCGCCGCGGGCGTTGCAATCGCCAAAATCAGGTCCGGCCTGTCGTTCGCAAATTTATTGGCGATGGTGACGCAGTTCGACTGTTCGTTCTGGGCGTTCTGGAATTCCAGCCTGATATTTTTGCCGTCTTCATACCCGGCGCTTTTCAGACCCGCCACAAACCCCCGGTAGGACGCGTCGAGCGCCTCATGCTGAACGAACTGGATCACGTCGATTTTGAACGTCCTGCCCGCCGCATTGGAAGACGGATTTCCGCCTGAACAGCCCGGAAACAAAAGCGCCGCGGCAGCAGAAAGAATCAGCGCCGAAATTTTTTTTGCTTTTTCCATGCTCCCCATCCTCATCTCATACTCTTTCTGGATTTCAGCCGGGCCAAAACCGGCCGGTGCTTTAATAATTTAAAGCTTTTTTGCAGAAAAGCCAAAGCAAATATACCGCATTCCGGCGGCTTTGTCAATAAAAAATCCGGGATCGATGATCCCGGACCAAAGCGTGTGAAAATTTTTTCCGGTGATTCTACCGGGCCGAAGCGGCGGACGACGGCTCCGCAGCCCTCGGTCCCGCGCTGACGACAAGAATCACTTTGGAGCCGTAAGCCATCTGGCTCCCTTCCTGCACGTCCTGATAGCCGATCACTCGGCCTTCCGGTACGGTGTCGCTGTTTTCCTCCGTCTGGGAGGGGACCAGCCCGGCCGAGGTAACCGCCGCGGAAGCCTCCGAAAGGGTCTTCCCCGCAACTTTCGGCAACGTGCGGACTGCCGGGCCTTTGCTCACGACCACGACAATCACCGTTCCCTTTTTCATCCGCGTCCCGGGTTTGGGGTCCTGCGAGAGGATGCACCCTTCCGGCACGGAATCGCTGAAAGACGGCTGGTTTGACGGAAGGACCTGATACTCCCGCACCGCTGAATCTTCCGCCGACTCGGCGGAAGCCAGATCCGCATAATTCTCGCCCACGAGATTCGGGACCAGTACCGTGTTCGCATCGGACAGGTCCGATTCCGGCTGGCTTGCCGCCGTTTCCGCAGACATTTCGGACGCGGCCGTCTGGGCGGCGTTCATCTGGGAATCCGCCCCGGAGCGGTTCATCCAGATCATGCCGATCGCGACGAAGATCACCAGCATGGTCAGGCAGGACGATAAAACCCATACAACACCGGGAACTCCCTTTTTCGCCTTCGGCTGTTCCGGTGAAGCGACCGGACGCGCCGGCGGAACGCGGGCAAATTTCTGGCTCGTTTCCAGAGCCGCCGTCACGGCGGGGGCGGCGGACAGTTCCGCGCGAAGGCGCTCGAAGGTCGGGGTCCGCTTTTCCGGGGAAAGCTGCAGCGCATTGGCCAGCGCCGAAATGATATAAGGCGGAAGGCTGCGCAGAATGGCATTCGGAATCAGGAGGCGCGCGTCGGTGCGGCGCTTCGGCGCCTCGGGCGGCAGCGTACCGGTCAGGGTAAAAAACAGGGACGCCGCGAACCCGTACACGTCGGTGGCTTCCGTGAGCGTGTCGCCCATAATATATTGCTCAACCGACGCACACCCGGGGATGAGGTCCGGCGGAAGGTCGGTATCCATCTGCCGCACCGCTCCGATGGAAAAGCCCCCGAGTTTCATTTTTCCGTCTTTCATGATTTGAAGAGTATCCGGGGAGATGCCGAAATGGCCCACAGAATGCGCATGCAGCACGCTCAGCGAAGACAAAACCGGCATAAAAAGCTGGCGCGCGGCATTCCAGCCCAGGCTCCCGCCGCTCCGTTCCACAAAATAGCGCAGGGTGATGCTGTCGTTCCATTCCGACACCGTATAGGCAGCGTTGTTCTCCTCAAAGATGTCATAGATTACGAGGATGGAAGAAAGCTCGCGCATATGGGCAATGGCCCGGGAATACTCCAGAAACGCTTTCCGGTTTTCCTGAAAGGCCAGTTCGCTTCCCCCGAGGACCCGGACCGTCCTGCCGTCCTCCGCCCTTTCCGAAAGGGAAGCGGGGAAGTACTCGTGCAGTTCGACCGGAATATTCAGCACGTTGTCGTAGCCGATATACGTGACGCCTTCCCCGTTGCTTTTTTTCGCCCGCCCGACCGCATACCGGTTCTGCAGGACGGTCCGGAACGGAAGCGCGCCGGGCATCTGCGGCTCATCTTTCCGACGGCCGCAAACCGGGCAGACTTCCTGGCCCTGCATACCGGACATACAGTTCATACACAGATTCTCAATGCCAGCCATGTTTCCGCCTCCGAACTTACAGACAAAGTTATTGTGGTTTTCCCCTTTATTCTGCTTCGCAGGTATGCAAAATATCCATCCTTACCGACCAATCTTTTCCGGATGGAACTAATTCAGGAACCGTCTTGTCTTTTCCCGGCCGCAAAAACACCGGGAAACCGTAAAAAAAGCCCTTTCCGCCGCAACGGCCTCGCTGCGGAAAAGGCCCTTCGCCTTCCGATCAATCGGAATCTTCTGCATCGGCATTGTCCCAGTTATGCCACACATTCTGAACGTCGTCGTTGTCTTCCAGGGCGTCCAGAAGATGCTGCATCCGGGACGCCGCCCCCTCGTCGTCCAGCGTGTTGTAAGTATTCGGCACCATTTCAATCTCCGCCGTTACAAAATGGTAACCCCGCTTTTCCAGGTCGGAGAGAACTCCGCTGAAGTCGTCCGGTTCGGTGTAAATCTCAAAGACGTCGTCGTCGGCCTCAAAATCCGATGCGCCGGCTTCCAGGCAGTCTTCCATCACCTTGTCTTCTTCAAGGCCCTCGCGCTCGATGACCAGAACGCCCTTGCGCTGAAACAGGAAGGAAACGCAGCCGTTCGTGCCGAGGTTCCCGCCGAATTTATCGAAATAATGGCGGAGATCGCCCGCCGTGCGGTTGCGGTTGTCGGTCAGCGTCTCGACAATCACCGCAATCCCGTTCGGCCCGTACCCTTCGTACGTGATATTTTCGTACTTGGTATCGTCGCCGTCACCGGCGGCCCGTTTGATGATGCGTTCAATGTTGTCGTTCGGAACATTCGCCGCTTTTGCCTTGGCAATACAGTCCTTCAGGCGGGAATTCGACGCGGGGTCCGGCCCGCCGCCCTCCTTTACGGCAACGGAAAGCTCGCGGCCGATTTTTGTAAATACCTTCGCCTTTGCGCCGTCCGTTTTTTCCTTCTTGCGCTTGATATTATTCCATTTTGAATGGCCTGACATAAAAAGTCCTCCCAGTTATTTTCCGTTCCTGACGTTATTTTCGATTATACCACAATTCCGGTTTCTTGGCAAGCCGAAGCCGGAATCAGATGAGCGTCCGGCCGTCGCAGAAGGCGCATGTGAGCATGTCCCCCGCCTCGGTGAACAGATGCGGCAGATACGGCTCCGTCTGCGTGATGCAGTTCGGGTTGGAGCACCGGTACGGATGTGTGGAGCGGAACGGTTTCCGGTCCGCCTCGATATGGGAATGCTGCAGGATGGTAAGGATCAGCGCCATACGGGCGTACATACCGTAAACCGTCTGCCGGAAGTAGGTGGCGCGGGGGTCGCTGTCGACGCCGTCCGCGATCTCATCGACCCGCGGCAGCGGATGGAGGATTTTCAGATCCGGTTTGGCACGTTCCAGTTTTTTTTCATCCAGGATGAAAACGCCCTTCTGTTCTTCGTACTGACTGCGGTTTGCAAAGCGTTCCTGCTGGATCCGGGTCATATAGAGGACGTCGAGGTCCGGCAGAGCATCCTCAAGGGACGGCACCTCCCGGTACGCGCAGCCGGCCGCGTCCATCACATCCTTGACGTACTGGGGAAGCGCCAGTTCCGGCGTGGAGATCAGGACGAACGAGTTCCCTTCAAACCGGGTCATCGTCTTGATGAGGGAATGAACGGTGCGGCCGTAGATCAGGTCGCCGCACAGGCCGATGCACAGGTGGTCGAGGCGCCCCTTTTCGTTAAAGAGCGTTACAAGGTCGGTCAAGGTCTGGGTGGGGTGCAGATGCCCGCCGTCGCCCGCGTTGATGATCGGGACCCGGGAATAAAGGGCCGCCGCCGCCGCCGCGCCTTCCCGCGGATTGCGCATCACGATGAGGTCGGTATAGCCGCTGACCACGGTGATGGTGTCCTTCAGGCTCTCGCCTTTCGATACGGAAGTGTTCTGCGGATTGTCAAACCCGACGACTTCACCGCCCAGGCGATACATCGCGGTTTGAAACGACATTTTGGTTCGGGTGGACGGTTCGTAAAAAAGCGTGGCCATAATTTTGCCCCGGCAGGATTCGCGGTATGCCCACGGATTGTTTCGCATGCTGTTCGCAAGATCGATCAGTTCCCGGAGTTCCGACACTTTCAGCTGGTCCAGATCGATCATATGATTCAGCTGCATCTCAAACATCGCCTCATTCATTTTTATCTTATATTTTAGCATCCGTGCCCACGGATCACAAGATAGGCGTGCGAATTATGAAATGAAATGCCGCGGCGGAAAACATCCGCCGGTCTCAGGGGACACCGTGCGGATGCGCCGTACCGGCCTTCCGGAGAATCAGCCTTTCCAGCCTTTCATCGTGCGCGGTTTCCCGAAAAAGAACGCAGCCATGAGCCCCGGGCCGGCATGTGCGCCGATCGTCGTGCCGATATAGGTGTAATAGACGTCCCGAAATCCGAATTTCTCCCGGATCGCGTCTCCCAGCTCCCGGGCTTCGTCCGGCACGTCGGAGTGGCAGACGTAAAGCGTCTGCCTTTGAGGGTCGACGACGAGCCCGCCGATGATTGCAAGGATTCGCTGGACCGTTTTTTTCTTGCCGCGTATCTTTTCCTGAACGATCAGATGGCCAGCAAGGTCGAGATTCAGGATCGGATGAATGTCAAGCGCATGGGCGATGATCATGCCGGTGCGGCGGACGCGGCCGCTGCGGTAAAGATAGGTAAGGTCGGACGTTGTATAATAGGTATTGATCTCGGCCTTGTGGGCATTGAGCCAGCCGACACATTCCTCCGGCGTCTTCCCTTCGTCGCGCAGGTCCGCGGCTTTGAGCGCGAGCATCCCGTAACCGACGGACGCCAGCGTCGAATCGACAAGGAATATCTTCGCTTCGGGGTTCTCTTTTTTCAGCAGACCGACGGCCACGGCGCCGTTGGAATACGTCCCGGATATGCCGCTGCCAAGACAGATATGGACAATCGGCAGCCCCTTCTGCGCAAGAGGCCGCCAGAAATCGACGAACTGCATGATGTTGATCTGGCTCGTTTTCGGGACGGCCCCCGCACGCATCCTGTCATAGAACTTCTTGCAGTCCTCATGCAGCATCGTATCGGCGATCACCCTGCCGTCCATCTCATAGTTGATGGGAAACGGGATAATCCCGCGTTTCTTCAGCAGAGGATACGGCAGATCGCACCCGGAATCTGTCGCCACGATGAAATTCGGCATGACAAACCCTTCTTCTCATGAAAATACACCGGAATTCAATGGATTACATTTCCATCCTACCTTTTTTCCGCCGGAATTGCAAGAGGGGTGAAAATCGAAAGAATATCCCGGAATCCATTGACAAAATGACGCGGGTGTCATAGGATTGAGCCGGGAGAATGGAGGAAAAAACTTGAACATTCTGGTAACAGCAGGGGGAACTTCGGAAAGGATCGACGACGTCCGCAAAATCAGCAATATGGCGACGGGGCGTCTGGGCAGTCTCATCGCAGACCGTTTTCTGGAAAACGAAGAGGCCCTTGTGACCTATCTCTGCTCGCAGAACGCCGCACGGCCCAGGAACCCGCGCGCCCGCATTCTTCCCGTCAGCGACGTGCGAAGCCTGCAGGCGGCCGTTGAAAACGAGATGCGGCGGAATCCCTACGATGCCGTGATCCATTCCATGGCGGTCAGCGACTACACGGTGAAATACAGCGTTTCATCCGAAAGCCTGGCGGCACAGCTTGCCGAATCGGTCCGGGACGCGGATCGGGATGGGAAAAATCTCACCGAACGGATTCATTCCGTCCTTCTCTCCTGCTACGGCGGGCCGCAGACGGGAAAGATCTCTTCGGACATCGGTCATCTGTTCCTGTGCCTGGAAAGGACGCCGAAAATCATCGGGCTTTTCAAAGCGCTCCAGCCGAAAACGGTTTTAGTGGGTTTTAAGCTGCTCGCCGGCGTGAAAGAAAGCGAGCTGCTTCGGGCGGCGAAAAACCTGATGGCGCGGAACGGGTGCGATTTTGTCCTGGCAAACGACCGGAAAAACATGGACGAAACCCGCCACGAAGCGATGTTAGTCGGGACGGACCACTCTGCCATAAGGCTGCACACAAGGCAGGAAATTGCCGATGCCATCCAAAACCGCGTGATGCGGAAAATCAGGGAGAAGAGACAAAAATGAAAAACATCGTGCTGGGAGTAACCGGAAGCATTGCCGCCTATAAGGCGGCCGATCTTACCAATCTTCTGACAAAATCCGGCTATAACGTCGACGTTATCCTGACAAAGGGCGGCATGGAGTTCATCACGCCGCTGACCTTGCAGACGTTATCGAAAAACCGGGTCTATACCGATATGTTTCAGCTCGATTATCCGCGTGAAGTGAAACATATCTCCCTTGCCAAGAAGGCGGACCTGTTCCTGATCGCGCCCGCGACCGCGGACGTCATCGGGAAAATCGCAAACGGCATCGCCGACGATATGCTGACCTCCGTGGCCCTCGCCGTGAGGGACATCCCCATGCTGATCGCCCCGGCCATGAACACCAGGATGTACGAGAACCCGATCGTCCAGGAAAACATCGGCAAGCTGAAATGCTGCGGGTACCTGGTGATCGAACCGAAAGAGGCGCTCCTTGCGTGCGGCGACCTGGGCAGAGGCGCTCTCGCCGCCGTGGACGAAATTTTCCGGGCGGTAACCGAAGCGCTCGAAGAAAAACCGCTGTGATTTTTTCAGCCAACACTGGTTCGGATCAAAGGAGAAAAACTGATGGATCAAAAGAATCGGATCAACCGGCTCGTCATCACCGCCTTATTCTGCGGAATTATCCTTCTTTTAAATTTTACCCCGATCGGCTATATTCAGCTTCCGCTCATTAAGGCGACGATCATCCATGTGCCCGTCATTATCGGCGCCATCCTGCTCGGGCCGAAAATCGGCGCGGGCCTCGGCTTCGTTTTCGGGCTGACGAGCCTTTACAACAATACCTTCGCCCCCACGCTCCTGTCTTTTGCCTTTTCGCCGTTCATCCCGGTTCCCGGAACCGGGCACGGAAGCTGGGAAGCGGTTTTGATCGCTTTTGTTCCCCGGATTCTGGTCGGCGTCGTCCCCTATTATTTCTACCGGTTCCTGAAACGGGCCTTAAAAGGGAAATACAAGGTGCTGTCGCTTTCCCTCGGCGGGCTGATCGGTTCCCTGACCAACACGGTTCTGGTTATGAACCTGATTTATTTCTTGTTCCGCGACGCCTATGGGAAAGTGAAAAATATTCCTGTCAGCACCGTCTACCACGCGGTTCTGGCCGTTATCGTCACAAACGGCGTTCCGGAAGCCATTGTTGCAGCCGTTCTTACGGCGGCCGTCTGCCGTCCGCTGATGAAGTTCGCGTCGGCGGCAGAACGGCGCCCCTGACCGGGAAACGTCCGGCTGCTTTGTGGACCGTTCCCGACTGAACGAACAAAGAAATAAAAGCCCTGCTGCAGAATAGGTTAGATTTAGGCGGTCTTTGGTCGAAATACCTCTTCGCTCAGAATTTCGATTCTTGTATATTTTCTTGACATGAGAAGGACCTCCTGTTGTTTGTAGTTCAATTCTACAACAGGAGGTCTTTTTTCACTGTCCGTTTTTTCGGAAACGGTCCATTCCTGATTACCTTGGTTCCCTCCGCTGTCATGCAGATCGTCACCTTTTTCAAATTAAAGAAGATCGATCGGTGGAATAGTCCATCGGAGGATCAGCCCTCCAACGTCCCGTTTTGGCGCGGTGAACCGGATTTCGGTTCCCGCGCCTGTTTTTTGATCATGCTGATGTACCGGTATACGCTCGGTTCCGAAATCTTAACGGCGGCGGAAATCTGAGCGACCGCGCCTTTCAGGTTAAAGACCCCCTCCCCATACAGCTGGCGGACAACATCCATCTTTTCCTGCTGAGACATCCGATCCGGGCCGATTTTGTCGGGATCCACCACGCGCCTGACACAGTCGCGGATCTTGTCGGCCAGCAACTCATCCACGCTCTGGCTGAGGTTCTCCGTTATGTTTTCGGCGCCGTCTCCGGCGCCGCTCCCCGGCTGAATCAGGCTGTTCAGCGTGTCGCGCGCCGCGATCAGATCCCTGCAGTCGGTGTTGATGCACAGAAGCCCGATGATCTCCCCGCGGTCGTCCCGCAGAAAAAAAGTGGACGATTTCAGAGGCGCCCCGTTTTCTGTGTACCCCGTATAGTTGCACAGATAATCTTTTCCCCTGTATTTTTTGTTTTTTATGATGTCCATGACGAGGTCCGTCGCCGGGCCGCCGACTTTTCTCCCGCTGACCCCGCCGTTGGCGATGGCGACAATGGAGTTGGTCAGGTCATGGACGTCATGCAGGACGACTTCTGAGTTTTTCCCCAGCACCCGGCCCAGAAAGTCGACAAGTTGTGCATATCGAAGCAGATATTTATTCATTTTGTCCCTCGCTGAATCAATAATTCCGTTTAATTATAATATAAAATTATTATTATGGCAAGAATTGAATTCTGACAATAATCCGCCTCAACCGTTGCCTGAAATTATGTGAATCTGCTGAATTTGGTCTAACCGCGTTGACACAAACAGGATTCGGCCGTATAATACACACAAATCAATAAAGTCCATCGATTTCGAGCAAAGAAGCTCACAGTGTTTTCTGTAACTGTGGGTTTCTTTGCTTTTTTCAGGAAAGGTGTGATAAAAAATTATTATAATGCCAATCTTGAAATTGAATCTCAAAAAGCAGAAAATGTCAAATTGGGGAAAGAAGCATTCTGCTCGGATTGCTTCCGGGTTCCCCGGAACATTGATTTCCAGGAGGAAATAATTATGAAAAAACTGATCGCCCTTTTCCTGTGCGCAGCGCTCCTCGGGAGCACATTCGTCGGATGCGGCTCTTCCGGAGGCGCGGCGTCCGCGGCCGCGGACGGCACCGCCGCATCTTCCGCCGCCGGAATGAAAGCCTCCGACATCAAGGCGGTGCTGATCCTGCCCGGCAGCATTAACGACCAGGGCTGGAATGCGTCGAACAGCGCCGGGGCCAAAGCCTGCAACGCGAAGCTGGGGACCAAGATCGAGTATGTTGAAAATGTAAAGGAAGCCGATTTTGAAGCCACCTTTACGCAGTACGCCGAAAGAGGCTACAACCTCGTCATGGCGGCCGGGAACCAGTTCGACAAGGCCTGCGAAGCCGTCGCCCCGAAATTCAAGGACGTCACCTTCACGGTCGTCAACGGAACGGATTCCAAATCGAGCAACATGGCTCCGATCTTCGTGAAAGAATATGAAGGTGCCTACCTCGCGGGAATCATTGCGGGGAATGTGACGAAGAACGGCAAGATCGCCACCATGGGGGGCCAGTCGAGCAAGGCGATGGGCCAGCTGCTGGATACCTACGAAGCCGCCGCGGTGCAGGCGGCCAAGGCAAAAGGCTTGAGCAGCGCGAAGGCCACCCGTTCTTATCTGGACAGCTGGGAAGACCTGTCGATCGGCAAGCAGGTGACCAAGCAGATGATCAACAACGGCGCCGACACGGTTTTCTGCTATGCCAACGAGGCATCCCTCGGCTCGATCAGCGCGGCGGGAGAAGCCGGAGCCAAATTCATCGGATTTGCCGGGAACAAAAACTCCGTGAACAAATGCGTCGTCGCTTCCATCGATGAGGATTACAGCAACCTTTACATCTGGGCGCTGCAGGAATTTATGGACGGCAAGCTGAAGGGTGCGCAGGAAGCCGGCATCGCGCAGGGAATCTTCAAGCCGATCTATTCCGATTCCGTCACCAAAGCGGCGAAAGACGCGGTCGCCAAGGCGGAAAACGAGATCAAGAACGGCAAAATCAATTTGAAGCAGTATTTTAAGGAATAAGCTGCAAGCCTGAAGAATCAAGTATTCATAAAGAAATTGTCAGCGGACGATTGCTGACAATTTCTTGTTAGGAAGTGGAGTATGGATCAACCGGTTATCGAGATGCTTCATATCACAAAAAAATTTTCCAAAGTAGTGGCGAACGACGACGTCTCCCTCTCCATCGGCAAAGGCGAGGTGGTCGCGCTTCTGGGCGAAAACGGCGCCGGAAAGAGCACGATCATGAAAATCCTGTACGGGCTGTACCGGGCGGACGAAGGCGTCATCAGGGTCGACGGGGTTCCGTGCCGGATTGGTTCGTCCCGGGATGCCATCCGGCTCGGGATTTCCATGATCCAGCAGAACTTCTCCCTTGTGCCTGCGCACACCGTTACGGAAAACATCATTCTCGGGAACTGCCGCGGTCTTATCGACTACCGGCGGAAAGAGCGGGAAATCGCCGCGCTGGCGGAAACATACGGTTTTGACGTGCCGGCGGGCGAGCTCGTGCGCAACCTGACGGTCGGGGCACAGCAGAAGGTGGAAATTCTCAAGGCACTTTACCTGAACGCGCGGGTCCTGATTATGGACGAGCCGACCGC
This sequence comes from Oscillospiraceae bacterium, assembly GCA_022650455.1. Lineage (GTDB taxonomy): Bacteria > Bacillota > Clostridia > Oscillospirales > Acutalibacteraceae > Thermocaproicibacter. The sequence continues at coordinate 8,335 of JALCPO010000026.1, read as the reverse complement.
CGTCCTCACCCCGCAGGAGACCGACCGCCTGATGGAGTTTGTGCGGCAGTATGTGCAAAAAGGGAATTCCGTCGTCTTCATCACGCACAAGATGCGGGAGGTCATGGATGTTTCCACCCGTATCGTCATCATGCGCGGCGGCAGAATCTGCGGCGCCGTGAAGAAGGAAGACGCGGATGAAACGGCCCTTTCCCGGATGATGATCGGCCACAGCCTGGAGCACCTGACAAAGCCGGCCGGCGGCGCGGAAGAAAAGCCGGTCGGCTTTTCCGTCCGGAACCTTTCCATCCGCAGGAAAAGCGAGCCGCCGCTTCTCGAGGATATTTCATTCGACATTCACAAAGGGGAGATCATCGGTTTCGCGGGCGTCAGCGGGAACGGCCAGCAGGAACTCTGCGAGGCGATCTGCGGTGCGCGGCCGGTGACGGATGGGTCGGTCGTCCTGGACGGGCGGGACATCACGCATCTCTCCATCCGCCGGCACATTGAAAGCGGCATCGGTTATGTCGTGTCCGACCGCCTGCGCTACGGCATGGTGATGAACCTGTCCATTGCCGAAAACCTGCTTTTAAAGGAAAGCTACGGACCGAAATGGAGAAAGCACGGCCTGCTTGACCGCAAAAGGCTCAACCGGTACGCCGAAGAGGTCATCCGCCGGTACTCCGTCAAGGCGCCGGACCCGTCGGTGCCGGGCTGGAGCCTTTCCGGCGGCAACCAGCAGAAAATCGTCGTCGCCCGGGAAGTCGAGGCCGGCAAAAAGATGATCCTGTTCGACCAGCCGACGCGGGGCCTGGACCTCGGGGCAATCCATTACGTCCACAAGACGATTCTGGAAGAAAAAGCAAAAGGAAAATGTATCCTGCTGGTTTCCACGGAACTGTCGGAAATCTTTACCCTTTCGGACCGTATCGTGGTTCTGTACCGGGGCAAAATAGCGGGAATCTACAAGCCCTCGGAAGTGGACGCCGGAAAAATCGGCCTGCTGATGAGCGGCTACCGGAATGGGGAGGAAAAAAGATGACACGAAAAACAAGAGCGGCCGAGGCGTTTCTTTCCACTTTCCTTGCCATTACGGCGGGCCTGCTGCTGAGCTTTGCCTTTCTCCCGTTTATGGGGATCCATCCGCTTTCCTCCCTCGGCCTGCTGTTTTCCAGCATGTTTTCGGACCGGTACACAATCGGCACCATTTTCGTCAAGGCCGCGCCCCTGATCCTGACGGCGCTGTCGTTCGCCATCGCATACCGGTCCAACCTGTTCAACATCGGCGCGCAGGGACAGTTCTACATCGGGGCGATCTGCGCGGTTTCCGTCACGCTTGGCCTGCAGAACCGCATTCCCGCCTTTCTCGTGATCCTTCTGGCGGGCCTGGCCGGTTCGCTGGGCGGCGGCGCGGTCGGGGCACTGATCGGCCTGCTGAAGGCGAAATACCATGCCAACGAATTTCTCGTCAGCATGATGTCCACCTACGTTATCGCGGAACTGATGGACTACCTGCTCCGCACTTTTCTGCGGGAAAAGGCGAAGGACTATCTGCAGACGGATTCCATCGACCCTTCCGCCTGGCTGCCGGTCATCGTCGGCAAAACGAGCGTCCACCTGGGCGTGGTCCTCGCCGTTGCGGCGGCGCTCCTCGTCTGGGTGCTGCTGTTCAAAACGCAGGCCGGGTTCCGCATCCGCGCGGTCGGCCTGAACGCGGAAGCCGCGAGGATGTGCGGCATCCGGCCGGAAACGCAGTGTATCCTGACGCTGTTCATCAGCGGGCTTTTGGCGGGGTTCGCCGGGTTCATCGAGGTAAACGGAATGCAGCATATGCTGATCACCGGACTTGACGCGGACGTGGGCTCCTACGGCATCGGCATCGCCATTCTCGGCTCCGCAAACCCGATCGGCATTCTCTTCGCGTCCGTCCTGTTCGGCGCCCTGAAAACCGGCGGAACGACGCTCGGCCAGGTGTCGAACGTCCCGGCCAGCATCATCGATCTGATGGAAGGCTTCGTGATGATCTTTGTCCTCATTTCCTATTTCGTCCGTCACAAAATCAGCCTTTCAAAAACCAAGAGGCTGCTCGGGAAGGCGGTAAAGCATGATTAAACTGTTGGCAAACGCTCTGTTTATGAGCACTCCCCTCATCCTCGGGGCCTGCGGCGAAGTCGTCGCGGAGCGGACGGGCATGATGGTGACCGCCGTGGAAGGCATTTTCCTCTTCGGCGCATGGGGCGGCTTTGTGGGCGCCTATTTTACAAAAAGCCTTCTGCTCGGTTTTCTGGCGGCAATTGCCTGCGGCGTTCTGGTTGCGCTCCTTTACGCGGTAACGACCATCCATATGCAGCAGAATCAGGTTGTCATGGGCACGGCGGTGAATATCCTGATGACGGGGATTTGTGAATTCTTCTACCGCGTCATTTTCGGCACCCCGCTGGAGCCGCTTACCGTCAAACCGCTCCCGGTCCTCCCCGTTCCGCTTCTGGCGGACATCCCCGTCCTCGGGACCATTCTGTTCCGGCAGAACCTGATCACCTACCTGACCTGGATCCTCGTTCCGGCCGTTCTGTTCCTTCTGTATAAAACGTCGCTCGGCCTTACCCTGCGGTCAACCGGAGAAAATCCGGAAGCCGTGGATGTGGCGGGCATCCGCGTCAACCGGGTGCGCCTGCTGGCCGTTCTGTTCGCCGGGATTCTGGGCGGCATCGCGGGCGCATATTATTCCATCGGCGACATCGGCATGTATACGACCAGCATCATCAGCGGACGCGGGTGGATCGCCTTCGCGATCTGCTTTCTCGGCAACTGGAATCCGCTTCTGGCGCTGGGCGCCGGGGTCGTGTTCGGCACGTCCGACGCGGTTGGAGTTTACGTCAAATCGCTCGGCTCCGGGTTCTTCCCAAGCGAGCTGTTTACGGCGCTTCCCTACATCCTCACGATTCTGCTGACGGTTGTCCGGAGAAGGTTCAACGCCCCGGCAAAGCTCGGGACCGCATACGTTAAGGAGCATTGACCGCCCGGGCCGGAAACCGGAACGCTGCAGAAGGGAGAAAATAATGAATAACATTCGACTGATCCAAAGAAAACTGAACCCATCCGTCTGGGAGAAAGAGGTTATGGACCTCTTCAGCCTGCGGGAGATGGAGCAGGTCAACCGGTTCCACGCAAGTTTTCCCCTGTACCGACCCACGCCTCTCGTCGAGATGAAAAACACGGCGGCGCAGCTCGGCATCGGAAACATCTTTGTAAAAGACGAGTCCTTCCGGTTCGGGCTCAACGCGTTCAAGGCGCTCGGCGGCAGCTACGCCATCGGGCGGTACCTCGCCGGCAGGGCCGGCCTCCGTCCGGAAGACCTGACCTATGAAACAATGGTCTCCGAAGAAGTGCGGAAAAAGGCGGGCGAAACGGTGTTCGTTTCCGCCACGGACGGGAACCACGGACGCGGCGTCGCCTGGACGGCGCATCAGCTCCGGCAGAAATCCGTGATCTATATGCCCAAGGGAAGCTCGGCGGAGCGGCTTGCCAACATCCGCGCGGAAGGCGCGGATGCGTCCATCACGGACCTGAATTACGACGATGCCGTGCGGCTCGCGGCCGGGCAGGCACGGGAAAAAGGATGGGTCCTGGTGCAGGACACCGCATGGAAAGGATACACGGATATTCCCACCTGGGTCATGCAGGGATACGGGACGATGGCATATGAGGCATACCGCCAGCTTGCGGAACGTCCGACCCATATTTTCCTGCAGGCGGGCGTCGGTTCCATGGCGGGCGCGGTGACGGCTTTTTTTGCGAACGCATACCGCGGTGAGAAACCGATCATTACGATTGTGGAACCGGAAGCGGCAAACTGCATCTTCCGAACCGCCGAAGCGGACGACGGAAAAATCCACACGGTCGGCGGCGAGATGAAAACCATTATGGCCGGGCTGGCCTGCGGCGAGCCGTGCCGCATCGGCTGGCGAGTCCTGAAAAACCACGCGGAAAATTATCTTTCCTGCGCCGACTCCGTCGCGGCGAAGGGGATGCGCATCCTCGGCAACCCGGAAAGCGGCGACGCAAGGGTCGTCTCCGGGGAAAGCGGCGCGGCGGCATTCGGCGCGGCGGCGGAAATTCTGACCAATCCGCGCCTTGCCGGAATCAAGGACGCCCTAAAACTCGGCCCGGATTCCCGCGTCCTCTTTTTCAGCACGGAAGGAAATACGGACCGCGGGAGCTACCGCTCTATTGTGTGGGACGGAAAATACCCGAGTGGCGAATAAAAAGATCGACGCATAAAAGCGATGCTTAGGAGGCAGCAGACAGCATGAATACGGAGGAAAAGCAGCAGGTCATTGAGCTTTGCCAAGAGCTGATCCGGCAGAAAAGCTATTCCGGCGGAGAACAGCAGGCCGCCGGCGTAATCCAGCGGGCGATGAAGCAATTGGGCTTCGATGCGGTAAACACCGACCGCTACGGAAACGTCGTCGGATGCATCCGCGGGAAAAGGTCCGGAAAGAAGCTCCTGTTCGACGGACATATGGATACGGTTCCCGTTCCGGAAGAATCGGCGTGGAAATACCCGCCTTTCGCGGCGGAAATCCACGACGGAAAGATTTACGGCCGCGGCGCGAGCGACATGAAGGGGGCGCTGGCCGCCATGATTGTCGCCGCGGGGCGGTACGCGAAGGGAAGCCGGGACTTCGCGGGGGAAATCGATGTGGCGGGCGTCGTGCACGAGGAATGCTTTGAAGGCGTAGCCGCGCGGGAGATCAGCCGGGCTGTGAAGCCGGACTACGTTGTCATCGGCGAGGCTTCCATGCTCAACCTGAAAATCGGCCAGCGCGGGCGGGCGGAAGTCGTGGTGGAAACCTTCGGAAAATCCTGCCACTCGGCAAACCCCGAAAAAGGGAATAACGCCGTCTACCAGATGGCGAAGATCATCGAGGAAATCCGCGGCCTGTCCCCGACCAGCCACCCGGTGCTGGGCAAAGGAATTCTGGAACTGACCGACATCAAGTCCTCCCCCTACCCCGGTGCTTCCGTCGTCCCGGACTACTGCCGCGCGACCTACGACCGAAGGCTTCTTATCGGCGAAACGCCGGAAAGCGTACTGGAACCGATCCGGAAGCTCTGCGGCGAAAGCATGGCGAAGGACCCGTCGCTCCATGTGAAGGTTTCCTACGCTTCCGGAAAAGAGACCTGCTACACCGGGGCGGAAATCCGGGCGGAACGCTTTTTCCCCGGATGGCTGTACGACCGGAGCGAGCCGTTCGTGCAGAACGTGCTGGCGCAGCTGCGCGGCATGGGGTACGACCCCGCGATCACCCAGTACAATTTCTGCACGAACGGGAGCCATTACGCGGGGGAAGCGGGCATTCCGACCATCGGCCTCGGGCCTTCCCGGGAAGACCTCGCCCATACGACAAACGAATTCATCGAGATCGGCCAGCTCACCAATGCGGTGGACTGTTACGACGGCGTTATCCAGGCTTTGCTGAAGGACGCCGCCGGAAAAGGAAGCGTCGGATGATATGAGGACGATTGTAAAAAACGGGATTTTGGTCCTGCCGCCCGGCTGCTGCCGCGCGGATCTGCTGATTGAAAACGGGAAAATCAGCGGTATCGGGGAAAATCCGGACGGCACCGGCGCGGAAGTCATCGACGCGAAGGGCTGCTACGTCTTCCCCGGAGCGATCGACGCACACACGCACATGGACCTGCAGTCCGGACCCGTGCGGGCGGTGGACGATTTTTACAGCGGTACGGTCGCGGCGGCGTTCGGCGGGACCACCACCATCATCGACCATATCGGGTTCGGCCCGAAGGGATGCGGCCTGCACCACCAGATTGCGGAATACCACGAGCTGGCCGACGGCAAGGCGGCGATCGACTACAGCTTTCACGGCGTCGTGCAGGACGTGTCGGACGAACTGCTGGAAGAAGCGGCCGCGCTCGCCGGCGAAGGCACCACAAGCTTCAAAATCTATACGACGTACGACTACAAACTGGACGACGCGCAGATTTACCGCTTTCTCAAAAGAGCGGGATCCTGCGGCATTGTGACGGCGTTTCACGCGGAAAACGATTCCCTGATCCAGTATCTGCGGAGCCGGTATGTCTCCCTGGGAAAAACTGCGCCGATCTATCACGCGGAAAGCCGGCCGGACGACTGCGAGGCGGAAGCCGTTTCGCGGATTCTGCACCTCGCGTCCGCGGCGGGCGGCGCCCCCGTCTATTTTGTCCACGTCAGCTGCGCGAAAAGCCTGGCGGAAATCCAGAAGGCCCGCGCCATGGGCCAGAAAAACGTCTTTGCGGAAACGTGCCCCCAATACCTCGTCCTGACCCGGGAAGAATATAAAAGGGGCGGCGGCGAGGGCTTGAAGTATATCATGTCGCCGCCTCTGAGGACGCGGGAAGACTGCGGCGCTTTGTGGAAGGGCCTGGCGCTCGGTCAAATTCAGGTCGTGGCCACCGACCACTGTCCGTTCAATTTCGCGAAAGAAAAGCAGCTCGGGAAGAACGACTTCACGAAGTGCCCGAACGGGGCGCCCGGCGTGGAGGAGCGCGTGCGCCTAATCTATTCGGAAGGCGTCGCGCAGCACCGCATCACCGTTGGCCGGATGGCCGAGGTCCTCTGCGCCAATCCGGCGAAAATCTTCGGCCTTTATCCGCGCAAAGGCGTCCTTCTGCCGGGGTCGGACGCGGACCTGTTCCTGCTGGACCCCGGCGCGGAAGAAACGCTTACGGTCTCCGGACTGCACAGCGCCGTGGACTACACCGCTTACGAAGGCAAAAGGGTGCGGGGAGCGATTCCGCTCGTCATGCAGCGCGGCAAGGTGCTCGTAAAAGGCCGGACGTTTCTCGGGACGCGCGGCGGCGGACAGTTCCTGAAACGGAAAAAATTCAAAGGGTGGTGAACGGAGTTGGAAACACTCATCAAAAACGGAATGGTGATTGACGGGACCGGCCGGCCCGCTTTTCGGGCGGACGTCTTAATCCGGGACGAACGCATCGCGGAGATCGGGGCCCTTTCGCCCCACCGGGACACAAGGGTTGTGGACGCGTCCGGGCTGGTCGTTTCGCCCGGCTTCATCGACACGCACAGCCACAGCGACCTGCAGGTTCTGGTAAAACCGGAGCTGCTGCCGAAAGTCATGCAGGGGATCACCACGGAGGTCCTCGGCCAGGACGGCGTCTCCATGGCCCCGCTCCCCGGGCCGTGGATCGATTCCTGGCGAAAAAATCTCGCCGGGTTCGACGGGGACAGCGACGAAATCGACTGGAATTACCGGGACACGGACGGCTACCTGAAAGCGATCGAACGGAAGGGACCCGGAATCAACGTGTGCTACCTCGTCCCCCACGGCAACATCCGGCTGGAAGCGATGGGGATGGACAACCGCGCGCCGTCAGCAGACGAGCTGGCGGATATGAAGAAAATCACCGCCCGCGAAATCGAGCACGGCGCATTCGGAATTTCCACGGGGCTGATTTATGTTCCGTGCGCCTTCTCCAAAACGGAAGAGCTCGTTGAAATCTGCCGGACGGCGGCAAAACGCGGCGGCATTTTCGTGGTCCATCAGAGGAGCGAGGCGGATACGATCCTGGAGTCGATGCGGGAGGTGCTGGAAATCGGCAGAAAGTCCGGAATCCACGTTCATTTTTCGCATTTCAAAATCTGCGGGGAAAAGAACTGGGACAAAAGCGCCCGGATGCTGGAGCTGCTCGACGCGGCGGAACAGGAAGGCATCCGCGTGTCGTTCGACATGTACCCGTATATCGCCGGAAGCACGACGCTCAGCGTGCTCCTGCCGCCGTGGGTTTTCGACGGCGGCACGGAGGCGGCGCTGAAGCGGCTGGAAAGCCCTTCCCTGCGCCGGAAAATGGCCGAGGACATCCGAAACGGGATTCCGGGATGGGACAACTTCGTCGATTTCGCCGGGTTCGACGGAATCTCCATTACCAGCGTGAGCAGCCCGAAAAACCGCGATGCGGTCGGCCTGACCCTTTCCGAGCTCGCCCGCAGGCGCGGAAAGGATCCGTTCGAGGCGCTGTTTGATATTCTGTATGAGGACCGTCTGGCCGACAGCATGGTGGACGTGTACGGCGTGGAGAAAAATGTCCGCCGCTTCCTGAAAAGGCCGGAATGCAGCATCTGCACGGACGGGCTGCTGGGCGGAAAGCCCCATCCGCGCGTCTACGGGGCGTTTCCCAGAGTCCTCGGGAAATACGTCCGGGAAGAGCATGTGCTTTCCCTTGAGGAAGCCGTTCACAAGATGACCCGGAAATCGGCTTCCGTTCTCCGCCTGAAGGGCCGCGGTGAGATTCAGGAAGGCAATTATGCCGACCTCTGCGTTTTTGACCCGGCCAC
>JALCPO010000025.1 GCA_022650455.1 Oscillospiraceae bacterium | reverse complement strand
TTCTGCTGGTTTTCCGCCGGCCTTTCCCATGACAAACGGTATTTCAGACGAACCTGTACAGAATTTTTATTTTTTTCGCCCCGTTTTATCAAAAACCGGATTGAAAAAGGACATTTCTCTTTCGGAATGATATAATAGGCGCAGTTGCAGAAAAAACCTTTGTTGATCTTCGGGGGGATTTTATGAAAATAGAGGGCCTTCATGAAAAAGAAATCTTTGACAAGAAATTCCCGTTCCGCCTGATTGTCAACCGGAACCTCAACTTTCAGTATCCGCCGCATTGGCATAACGCGATCGAATTGATTTATGTTCTGAAAAACGATTTCGTCGTTCTTGTCAACTCAAGAAAATACGATCTCAGGGAAAAAGACATTTTGTACATCCCCGGCGGAGATATTCACGAATTTTGCAGCGAGACTCCGACCGGAACGCGGATCTTCATCAATTTTGAGCTTTCCAGCCTGAACTCTTACGCCGATATGGATCGAATTTACACCCAGCTCCGCGCCGTGCGGCCAATCACGCCAAAAGACGGAACCCTTTACCCAAAAATCGAGGCCGAGCTGCAAAAGGTATTAAAGGAGCGGGAAAACGGCGGATTTACCGAAGAGCTGTATTACACGGCCCGCATGATCGACATCCTGGTATTATTATGCCAAAGCACTCCCTTGCAGGTAAACATCGACAATCTGAAAAACAGGAAAAGCAAAAGCGTGGGACTTGAAAAGATCGGCAAATCGTTTGAATTCATCGAAAAAAATTATATGGAAGACATCCACCTGAAAGATATCGCGCGTGCCGCCGGTTTCAGCGAATATTATTTTTCCCGTCTGTTTAAAGAGGTTACGGAAAAAAATTTTCATCAGTACTTAAACGAATACCGCATCAAAAAAGCGGAAATCCTTCTGACCAACCCCAATTACACGATTTCCGAAACAGCGTACGCGGTCGGGTTCAGCAGCATTTCAACCTTCGACCGGCTCTTCCATCAAAACAAGGGCTGTTCCCCGCAGGACTTCCGCAAACTCTATGTCGGCGTTTAATCTTTCGGCTGCCGGAAAACCGCCCGCGCCGGAAACCATGGAACGGCTTCCACACCGGCTTTTCCCCATCGGTGGCCGGACGCACCGGAAAATCACCGCCGCATTTTCAGCGGGGAGCCCGTCACCGTGAAATCCACAAACGGAACCGGGTTTCCTGTCAGTTCCTCGCTTCGCTTGTCCGGCTGGCTTCCCCCCACAAACACCCGGAACGCGCCCGGCTCGAGGATGCAGCCGCCGTGGTCGTCGATCAGAGCCATCTGACGCGCCGATATGGTAAAAACGACTTCGGCGGTCTCTCCCGGTTTCAGACGAATCCGTCGGAACCCGGCCAGCTGACACTGCGGAACCCGCACGCTGGCTTCCAGATCCCGCAGATACACCTGAACGACCTCATCCGATTCGACGGAACCGGCATTTTTTACGTCGGCGCAGACTTGAACGTCCGTTCCCGCCGGAACGCTGGCACGATCCACAGAGGGCTGGGAATATTCAAACTCCGTATAGCTCAGGCCGTAGCCAAACGGGTACAGCGGGACGCCGCGGAAAAAGCGGTACGTCCGGTTTTCCATGGAATAGTCCTCAAAATCCGGCAGGTCCTTATCGGAACGATAAAAAGTGACCGGGAGCCTTCCGGCGGGCGAAAAATCCCCGAACAGCAGGGAAGCGACCGCCCGTCCCCCTTGGGCGCCGGGATACCATGCCTGCACAACCGCATCGGCATGTTCATCCGCCCAGGTCACGGCAAGCGCGCTGCCGGAAAGGAAAAGGACGACGACGGGGGTCCCTGTTTTCTGCACTTCTTCCAAAAGCGTTTCCTGATTTCCCGGCAATTCCAGATTGATCTTGTCGCCGGATGCGAATTCATTGGAAGTATCACCCTCTTCACCTTCCAGGCTTGCGTCCAGCCCCAGACATACAACCGCGACGTCCGATCGTTCTGCCGCCGAAACCGCCTCCGCGAGGCGGTCATTTTTTTCCGAAAGGCCGCTCATGCTGTTTTTGTAAAGATGGCAGCCTTCCGCGTAATACACCCGCGTGCCGGGATTCACCGCTTCACGGATCCCGTCCAACACGGTGACGGATTCGGACGCCGTACCGAAGTAATTCCCCCTCAGCGCCGCCCTGCTGTCGGCATTGGGCCCGATTACGGCGATGGAACGGATTTTGTTCCGGTCAAGCGGCAAAAAGCCGCTGCGGTTGCGAAGCAAAACTAATGATTTTTTCGATACTTCCAGCGCAAAACGGCGATGCTCGTCGCAGTCGTTCTTTTCGTAGGGAATGGAAGCATAAGGGACATGCTCCGGCTTGTCAAACATTCCCAGCCGCATCCGGACCAGCATCAGACGATATACGGCGCGGTCAATCCGCTCTTCCGTGACACGGCCGGAACGGCAGCCTTTGACCAGGCTTGCAAAAGCGCAGCCGCAGTTCAGGTCGCATCCGTTTTTGACCGCGAGGGCCGACGATTCCTCAATATTGGCGGTCACCTTATGACCTTCGTTAAAATCCTTGATCGCCCAGCAGTCGGAAGTGACATAGCCCGAAAAATTCAGCTCCCCACGCAAAATATTTACCAGCAGGGTGCGGCTTCCGCAGCACGGTTCCCCGTTCAAGCGGTTATAGGCGCCCATGACGCCGGCGACGTTGGCTTCCCGGACAGCCGCTTCAAAAGCGGGAAGATACGTCTCCCAGAGGTCCTTGGGGGAGATTTCGGCATTGAAACGATGGCGTTTGCTTTCCGGGCCGCTGTGCCCCGCAAAATGTTTGGCGCAGGCGGCCGCTTTCAGGTACTTCGGGTCGTCTCCCTGAATCCCGCGGATAAACGCGACGCCAAGGCGTGCGGTAAGATACGGGTCCTCCCCATAGGTTTCCTGGCCGCGTCCCCAACGGGGGTCGCGGTCGATATTGATGGTCGGCGACCAAAACGTAAGGCCCTTGTAAATGCCGTGGTCGCCCTTCCGCTGAAACTCATGGTATTTGGCCCGCCCCTCAGTAGAAATAATCACGGCGGTCTGAAAAACAAGCGGTTCGTCGAACGCCGCGGCCATACCGATCGCCTGGGGGAACATGGTGGAGACGCCAGCCCGGGCAACGCCGTGCAGGGCTTCGCACCACCAGGTATAGCTTGGAATCCCCAGACGCCGGATAGCCGGCGCCTCAAACTGCATCTGGGAGATTTTCTCTTCCAGCGTCATACGGGAAACAAGGTCGCGGGCTCTTTCTTCAAAGCTGAGCTGTTCATTTTGATAGTCCGGTAAAGTAGTCATTGGAGGCCTCCCAATGTATTTTGATGTATTTGTGATACCGCTACCATCTTAATCCTGTCGGGCGGCCTCAGTCTTACCAGAATTTGCTGAATAGTGCTCAATTTTTGCCCTCATAGGAAAAGGTTATTGAAAAGCTAAAAAAACATTTTATAATGAAGTCAGAAATATTTTAGGAACTGTGAATAATATATTGCATATAACTTGATAAATTTGTTTTTATTCTCCAAATTGATCTCGACGGCGGGACTAAAAAGGCCAAAATTAAAACGCAAAAAATGAATACTATTTTGGGATCAGGCCGAATCCGTGGGCGAAAAAAATGCCTGCGGGCACGGATGAAATATCCAATACTTTTAAGGAGGAGATAATGTTGAAAATCAAACGCTTGTTTGCGGGCATATTGGGGCTGTCGGTTCTTCTGGCTTCCTTCACCGCCTGCAACGGCCAGCCGTCCGGCAGCAGCGCCGGATCACAGGGAGGTGCCGCTTCATCTGCCGCCGGCGCCGAAAAAGTGACTCTGGCCTTCTGGAACAACTATACCAACGACACCCAGCACATCATGGCAGACACCATTAAAAAGTGGAACACGGATCATCCGAATATCCAGATCGACTCGAGCGCCACCGAAAACAACGCATACAAAGTCAAGATCAAAACGGCGATCTCGGCAAACAACGCGCCCGACATCATTTACACCTGGGCCGGCGGATTCACCCAGCCGTTTGTCGAGGCGGGGCAGATTCTTGCGCTCGACAGTTACCTGAACGACGGCACAAAGGACAAAATGCTTTCCGGAGCATTGACCAACATCACCTACGACGGAAAGGTGTACGGCCTGACTTACAACCAGCAGGCAGGCGCGCTGTATGTAAACGACGACCTGTTTAAGCAAAACAGCGTGAAAGTGCCGACTACATACGACGAGCTGCTGACCGCAGTCAAGGCTTTCAAGGCGAAAGGGCTTGTCCCGATGGCCGTCGGAGAAAAGGACGAATGGCCCGGCATGTGGTACTACGACATGATCGCGCTTCGCGAGGGAGGCGCCCAGCTCTGCTTGGATGCGCTGAACAAAAAGGCATCCTTCAACCAGGCGGCATTTATCAACGCGGCGAAAAAGCTGGAGGACTTGGTGGACGCCGGGGCATTTGCCAAAGATGTGCTGGGGCAGACGCGCGACGAGTCCGTGGCGCAGTTCAGCCAAGGGAAGATCCCGATGTATTTCGGCGGAAACTTCGACGCCCAGGTCATCGACCAGTCTCTGAAGGGCAAAGTCAGCGCCGTGAAATTCCCGACGATTTCCGGCGGCAAGGGAACCGATGCCGAATACCTAGGCGGCGGCGCGGATGCGCTGTGTGTGAGCGCAAATACGAAGCATAAGGACGAGGCGGTGCAGGCGATTAAATATCTGGCCGAAAATTTTTCAAGCGGCATGTATCTTACGGGCGCCGGACTGCCGGAATGGAAATATGATTCGATCGACCAGTCCAAAGTCGATCCGCTCTCCAAACAGATTATGGACGACATCGTCCAGGGATCGACCGGGAGCGTCCCCGCATGGGACCTTTACCTGACCGGCAACGACGCGCAGACCCATCAGGACCTTGTTCAGAACCTGTTCGGCAAACAGATCGTCCCGGATGAGTTCGGCAAACAGATGCAGCAGAAAATCAATAAAACAGCCTGAATACAGACCGCCGGAATATGCGTTTTCCCTGTTACGGATTTCCTTCTTTAACAGGGAAGACACTTTTCCGTCCATGCGTTTTTTGAGACCCGGATGGGCACAACTCTGAAAAGAAGGCTGATTATACATGGAAAAACTATTAAAGGACAAAAAGGCGATTTTTCTTTTCACCTTCCCAACCTTTCTGTTATTTACCGTAATTGTTGTCCTGCCGATCTTCTTCTCCATTCATTATAGTACGCTGCAGTGGGACGGCTTTTCCAAAAGCGTCTTCGTCGGGCTTTCCAATTACAGAAGCCTTTTTGTGGACAATACCGACGGCTTCGTCCAGTCGGTGGTCAACTCGCTGGTCCTTGCGCTGATCTCAGTCGGGATTCAGCTTCCTATTTCTCTTCTCCTGGCTCTCATCCTTGCGAGGGGCGTTCGCGGGGAACGGTTCTTCCGAACGGTCTATTTTATTCCAGTCATCATTTCCACGGTCGTCATCGGACAGTTGTGGATGAAAATCTATAATGCGGATTACGGTATGCTCAATATTGTGCTGAGGGCGCTGGGGCTCGGGAAGTATGCAAACGCATGGCTTGCCGACACCCGCACGGCGCTTGCCTCCGTTTTCATCGCGATGCTGTGGCAGTACATCGGTTACCACATGCTTCTGATGTACGCCGGCGCGAAATCCATCTCGCCGGATATTTACGAAGCGGCGCGCATTGACGGAGCAAGCGAGACGCAGATGGCCTTCCGCATCACCATTCCGCTGATGAAACCGATTCTTTGCGTCTGCGTCATCTTTGCCGTGACCGGCTCGTTTAAAGCCTTCGACCTGATCTATGTCATGACGGGAGGCGGGCCGCTGCATGCCACGGAGGTGCCCACGACCCTGATGTACACGACCATTTTCAGCCGGTACCAGTACGGGTACGGCAGCGCAATGGCTATTTTTATCATTGCGGAATGCCTGGTCTGCACGGTGGTCATCCAGAAACTTTTCAATCGGAATGCGGAGGACTGAAAAATGATAAGAGAAATGGGGCAAGAGTCCTCACGCAGGTATAACCGAACGAAGAAACGGTTCCGCTGGCCTTCGTTCTTTCTATATCTGTTTCTCGGAATTGTCACGGTGATCCAGGTTTATCCGCTCATCTGGCTGTTCCTGTTTTCTTTTAAAGACAACAACGAAATTTACAGTGGAAATGCAATGGGAATCCCCCACATCTGGAGAATATCCAACTATTATACCGTGATGACGGGCGGCAACGTCGGCGTTTATTTCGGGAACAGCGTCATTGTGACGGGAATTACCATTGCCGTTTCCACCATTCTGATTACGACTTCGGCTTACGCCATCGTCCGTATGCACTGGAAAGCCAAAAACATTTTTTTGAATTATATTCTTCTCGGCATGATGGTTCCGATCCACGCCACGCTGCTGCCCATGTTCATCGTGCTGAGAAATCTGAACCTCCTGAACAGCTACCTTTCCCTGATTCTGCCCTACGTGGTTTTTGCCCTGCCGATGGGGGTTTTCATCATGGTCGGTTTCATGAAAAACATCCCGCGCGAGCTGGAAGAATCGGCCTGTCTGGACGGCTGCAATATCTACCAGATGTTCTGGCGCATTGCGCTTCCGCTGGTCCGTCCGGCCATTGCTACCGTCGCTATTTTCACTTTTCTCTCGTCCTGGAACGAGCTGATGTTTGCCAATACCTTTATCAGCAACGACAGCCTGAAAACGCTGACCGTGGGTATCATGGCCCTTTCCGGGCAGCAGGGAACGGCCTGGGGCCCCATCGGGGCCGGTCTTGTGATTGCTACCGTCCCAACGCTGCTGATCTATTTTATATTCAGCGACCAACTGCAGAAAAGCGTCATCGCAGGGGCGATCAAAGGATGACGGCAACGTATTCTCCGATTGCAAAGAGGCCGCATGGAAGGAAAAATCCTCCATGCGGCCTCTTAACTGCGCTGAACTTCGAGCCGGATGAAAACACGCATTTATTTTACGAAGGGATTCTCCGACTGGTAAAGCATTCCCTTCGGCTGATTGAACGCGATATCCGGCACGCCGAGGTAACGGAACAGGGTGAACAACGCCGCGCCCACATGGCCGAACGCAACCGCGCCGTGGTGCGGATAGTGCTTTTCGATGAGCACGTGACGGTAGAAACGGCCCATCTCCGGGATGGCGAAAATCCCGATGCCGCCGAATGAGCGGGTCGCCACGGGCAGGACCTCGCCCTGGGCGATGTACGCCTTGAGCTGTTCGTCGGAAGTGCTCTGCAGACGGAAAAATGTGATTTCCCCGGGAGCGATGTCGCCTTCCAGCGTACCGCGGGTGAAATCCGGCTTGCCGCCGTTTTCCAGAAGGCGGTTCTGGATGAGCTGGTACTTGATGGAACCTTCAGAGAGTTTGCACAGCGGAGTGTTGCCGCAGTGGAAGCCCATAAAGGTATCTTTCAGGGTGTAGTCGAATTTGCCTTTGATCTCTTTTGCATACAGGTCCTTCGGGACGCTGTTGTTGATATCGAGCAAAGTGACGGCGTCGCCGGTCACACAGGCTCCGACGTACTCGCTCAAAGCGCCGTAAATATCCACCTCGCAGGCAACCGGGATTCCCCGACCGGTCAGGCGGCTGTTCACGTAACAGGGCTCGAACCCGAACTGCTGCGGAAACGCCGGCCAGCATTTGTCGGCAAACACCACATAGTCGCGGGAACCCCGGCTGCGTTCGGCCCAGTCGAGCAGAGTGAGCTCAAACTGCGCCAGCCGCGGCAGCAGATCCGGGTACCGGTTTCCTTTTACGCCAAGCTCCTTCGCCATATCGTCCGCGACGGCGGCAATCCGTTTGTCCCCCGCATGTTCTTTGTAGGACACCAGAAGGTCCAGCTCGGAATTCTCCTGAATCTCCACGCCGAGGTCGTAAAGCGGCTGAATGGGTGCGTTGCAGGCGAAGAAATCCTGCGGGCGCGGGCCGAACGTAATGACTTTGAGGGATTTGAGCCCGATGACCGCGCGCGCGACCGGGATAAACTCCGCGATCATTTCCGCGATGCCAACGGCCGTTCCGACCGGATACTCCGGAATCACGGCGGGGATATGGCGCATCCCCAGGTTGTAGGAACAGTTCAGCATGCCGCAGTAAGCGTCGCCCCTGCCGTTGATAAGGTCCTTACCGCTCTCCTCGGCCGCGGCGGCGTACAGGACGGGGCCGTCAAAGCGCTGCGCGATCTGGGTCTCCGGCGTTTCCGGCCCGAAGTTTCCGAGGAAAACGACCAGAGCGTTGCAGCCCGCATTTTTAACCTCGTCGACGGCGTTGAGCATGTCGGCCTCGTTTTCCACCGTGGTCTTCGC
The DNA here is from genome assembly GCA_022650455.1 of Oscillospiraceae bacterium. GTDB lineage: Bacteria > Bacillota > Clostridia > Oscillospirales > Acutalibacteraceae > Thermocaproicibacter. Next base: position 20,761 of record JALCPO010000025.1, on the reverse strand, counting down.
CTCATAAAGGGAAAGCCCCTTCGCCCCGCAGCTTTCCACAATTGCCTTCCTGCGCTTTTCGGACAGGGAAATCACGAAGCAGTCGCGGCTCACGGCGACGATGCCGAGTTTTACATCGGGAATGTTTTGAAACATAAAAGATCTCCTTCCCAGGCATTGCCTGACGATTCTTTTATTTGCCAATGTTTTCGGATTCACATTTTAAACGCAGCGGAGCGTGCCGTGCAGATTCAGTCTGAAAAGCTCCATTTCAGCGCATCGTAGAATTTCACGTATTTCCGGTACTGCGCCGCATACGAGGGCACGTTTGCGCCGACGGGTTCCGTTCTGCTTTCCGGGCGGATGAGCGGCACGGTGGCTTCGAGATTCGGCCAGATGCCGGCCGTTACGCCCGCGGCAAGCGCCGCGCCGAACGACCCGCCTTCCGCGCTGCCGTAAACGGTGCGGACCGGAAGGCCGAACGTATCGGCAAAAATCCGGCGCCAGACGGGGCTGTTCGCGCCGCCGCCCGCCAGCACGATCTCATCCGAGGACGCGCCCGGGTTCACGCTCATGATCAGGTCGTAAACCTGCTTGAGAGAAAACGCCACGCCTTCCAGCACCGCGCGCGCAAAATGGCCTTTTCCGTGACGGGCCGTGATGCCGAGGAACGCGCCCTTCGCGTTCGGATCGTTCAGCGGAGCGCGCTCGCCGGTCAGGTACGGCAGGAACACCAGGCCGTCCGAGCATGGAGGAACCTTCGAAGCCTCGTCATCCAGCAGACGGAATGCGCTGACCCCTTCCGTTTTGGCGCGGGCGGCCTCATAATCGCCCAAAGCGTTGCGGAACCACTGGTAAGAACCCGCCGCGGAAAGCGTCACGCCCATCGCGTTGTAGGTTCCCGGCGCGTTGCCGCAGAAAACCTGAAGCTTTCCGTCCGGATTCGGCAGAAAAGACGCAAGCCCCATCGCCACAACGCCCGACGTGCCGAGCGTGACGCCCACGCGGCCCGGTTTGATAAGCCCGAGGCCGGTGGTGGAAATTACGGCGTCGCCGCCGCCGCCCGCAACCACGGTCCCTTCGGGGATTCCCGTCTGCGCGGCGGCTTCCCGCGTGACGCGGCCCACCGCCTCGGTGGACTCCACCGCCTTTGGGAACAGTCCCGGGTCGAGACCGATCTTCCGCATCAGGCCGGACGCCCACTTCCGTTCCTTGACGTTATACAGGCCCGTTCCCGACGCATCGGAGACATCCGTCGCGATCTCCCCACACAAACGATAACGGATATAATCCTTCGGATTGAGGATATATCTGGTTTTCGCGTAGTTCTCCGGTTCGTTCTCCTTCATCCAGAGGATCTTCCCGCCGGTGTAGCCCGTCAGCATCCGGTTGTTGGTAATGCCGAGGAGCGCGTCCCGTCCTCCAGCCGCCTCGGTAATTTCCGCGCACTGCTTTTCCGTGCGCTGGTCGTTCCAGAGGATTGCCCGGCGGACGACGTTCCGGTCCGCGTCCAAAGCGACCATGCCGTGCATCTGGCCGGAAAAGCCCATCGCGCCGACCGTTTTCCCCGCCAGCGAGGGCATGATCTTCCGCAGCCCTTTCGCGACGCCGTTCCACCAGTCACCCGGATCCTGTTCGGACCATCCTTCCCGCGGGGCGTAGCAGGGATATTCCTCCACGGCGGAACCCAGGATCTTCCCGGATTCGTCCACCGCGAGAATTTTGCATCCCGACGTTCCCACATCGATTCCCAAAACACATTTTCCGCTCATTTTTCTGTCTCCTGTTCCACCGTAATATTTTCGCCCTTCAGCCCGAGAAAAGCACCGTCCCTTCCCATGCCGGATTCCGGATGTGCGATCAACCATTTGTTCACCGCAAAAAGCAGCCGGGTTTCCCCTTCCCGTTTCGGCTCGGCCTGCAACGGCAGGTTGGTTCCGCGCGGCAGGACGATGGCGTTCCGGAACGCCCGGTCCCCGCTGCTGCACGGGGCAAAATGGAGCGTGGTGGCATAGAGTTCCACCATCGTCCCGGCGGGGACAAGAAACGCTTCCACCCGGGACGTGTCGTACGTATCATCTTCCGGATCGACGTCCTGCAGCGCGCCGAGCAGAAGGACCATGTCGTCCGCGGAAAGGTTCACTTCCGAGGAGCGGTGGTACTCCAGCGCGTTCAGCTTGTGGTTGACCCCGTTGCAATAGCCGATCTGCAGCGGCAGCCCGCCGAACTCCCGGTCGCGCAGTTCCGCAAAGACGCCCAGCTTTTCCAGTTCCGGTTCGGACGCCTGATAAACCGTCCCTTTCTTCGGAACCGGCGTCTTTTTCAGCGCGTCCCGAAGTTCTTCCGTGTCAAAGCCCCGCACGATTCTGCCGTACCGGCGGAACGCCGGTTCCCGAACCGGGCGAATTTTCAATCTTACAGCCATGGAATCCGTCCTATCTATGTATTATATTTTGGCGCCGAAATGTAAAAGGTTCTACAGATTCTGCCGGATTTTAATGACCGTATCCGTATAGTAGAGCCGTTTCTCCGGCGGATGCGCGTTGACAATATCCTCAAAAAGCATCTTGACCGACCGGTAACCCTGCTGGGAAGGCTCCTGGCAGATGGTTGCGGAGATCACGCCGTCCCGGATTAAACGCCTTGTGGATGGAATATCGTCAAAGCAGAGCACGGTCAGCTTTCCGGCCAGATTCTTTTCGCAGACGGCGCGGCAGACGCCGGAAACGCCCCCGCTGGTGACATAGACGCCGTTGACGCCCGGAAAATCCCGCAGGGCTTTCAGCGCGCACCGGTAGGCAATTTCCTCATCGTCTCCCGTCTCGATCACCTTCGCGACATGAAAGCGCACCGAGCGGTCGGCAAGCTCCTGCGTGAAAGCCTGAATTCTCTGGTTATGGCCCTGCATATGGACGGAGCCGGTCACAATCAGAAGCTCCATCTCATCCCGGCGGATGAGATTCAGGATGCCGGCCGCCGTCCGGCCGCTCTCCGGGTAATTGCACCCCACATAGAACAAGCGGCCGGTCCCGCTCAGGTCGGAATTGACCGTCGCCACGGGAATCCCCGACCGGATGATTCCGTTCACCGCTTCCCGGACCTCGGGCACATCCACCGTCGCCGCACAGATTGCCGAAACATTTTTCCGCGCGAGGGCCCGCAGGGCGTCGACATGCTCCCGCACATCGAACCCTTTGATCAGCGAAATCTCGAGGGAAACGCCGAAATCGGAAAGCTCGCGCTCCGCCTGACGGAACCCGCGGATGATCCCGTCAAAGAACGGATTGCCGACTCCGGGCAGCAGGCAACCGATCGTTATCGGTTTTTTCAGCGCGGCCAGCACTTTGCCCGCGCGGTTCGGCCGGTAGCCAAGTTCCGCGATCAGCCGTCTGATTTTCCGCTCCAGCTCCGGTTTGACGCCGCCGCGGTTGTTGATCACCCGGTCCACTGTTCCGCGCGACACACCGGCGGCTTCGGCGATCGTTCTAATGGTTACGGCCATGGCAGCATCTTCTTTGTTTTCCTGTATTTGTGCTCGGGCACATCCATAATGTGCTCGGGCACGTTTCTGTGTTGTAATAATTATAGTTTGATAAATCAGAAAAGTCAATGATTTTTGTGGAAATGAAATTCTTTTTTCTATGAATATTTACAGCGGTCAAAAGGAGCTTTCGGCAAGTTGTGCCGGAGGCTCTCCGCCCCCATCTGCGTACGGCTACAGGCAAGAGAAAGGCCGGAGCTTCGCGCCCCGGCTCTTTTTCATTTGTCCTTTTTTTTGCTGTCCTCGTCGTCCATCTCGTCGCCGAACGTAACAATCATGTCGTCCATATCATCATCACCCATGTCAGTCACCGTCCTTCCGATACAGTGGGATACTGACCTGCACTTGAACTTTTTCCGCCCAGTCAAGGAGCGTGTTCACGCCGCTCCGAGTGATTTTGGAATCTTCTTCGAGGCTGGAAAGCCGGTCGTTGATTTCGGCCTGCCCCTTTTCCAGCCCATCGATCTTTATTTCCATGCCGCCCAGCTTTTTAAGGATCGCCTGTAAGAATTCTTTTTCTTCCATTTCAACCGCTCCCTCTGCATAGATTATAATTGATTTCTTCACGCACTGCAAGGTAGATTCTCTGATTTTATATTCCTTTTTCATAAAAATTGCAGAACGTGTTGCGCTTCCAATCTGACTCCTGCATCGCCTCTTCCCCGCTGCAAACATAATGTTATCGTAAACAGAAAACCCGCGTGAATACTGAATTCATCAGCGCCATGCGGGTTTTTGATTTGGTATAACGGTTTTCAGGCAATCCAAGAGCAGTATTTGCTTTATAAATTGATAAGGCAACATTCCATCGGGACCAGTTAAAATTCCGATGGAATGCCCCTTTACACTCGCTGCAATCAATGCACACAACATATTTTCAATCCACAGATTGCTCTGACATTTTTAGGATACGATATCGGGAGTGAAAAAAACATCGAAATTGCACACGGTTACTTTAAGAAAAAGTAATTTCTATGTTGTGTGTATTGAGTGTAATATTGACCTAATATGTAATTTATGACCCTCTCGCTTCATAAATATGATCATGAGGTGAGGGTTCATGCTATGTATACGAGGACCGCCAAGATAAATACCATTGGGAAGACTTGGATAGTGCAATTTTTACCCGCGTTCCGCGAGCCTCTCCGTTGAGCCGATGCTCGGGTGCGTCTCAAATTTTGTGTAAACTCCGAATGCGAGTGTAAAACGGAGCAAAATATTTGCAGCGAAGCGGCATGAGATTTGCCGCTTGGCTTGCCAACATAGTAGCGGCTGTTTGGCCGTATGTCAAGGTATGGGGAGTTTAATCCGGCATCCGGCCGGCGAAAAATACGGCCAGTTGGGCATGGATCATGCTCCAGTCCTGCCGGCGGCCGGTCTATTTTTTCGTGATGTCCATCATGGCCAGATAAAGCATTTTCAGCAGGCTGTCGTCCGTCGGGAAAACCGATTTTGCTTTTGTCACCTTCCGGAGCTGGCGGTTAAAACCCTCAATGGCGTTGGTGGTGTAAATCAGCCGCCGTACCTCCTGAGGGTACTTGAAATAGGTGCTCAGGTTCGGCCAGTTTTCCCGCCAGGAGGCGGAAATCTTGGGGTACTTCTTGTCCCAGTGTCCGGAGAAAACATCCAGGGCTTCCAGAGCGGAGGGCCTCGTCCACGGCGGCGTAGACCGCTTTCAGGTCGGCCATCAGCGCTTTCAGGTCCTTGTAGGAGACATACTTCGTAGAATTGCGGATCTGGCGGATCACACAGTTCCGGATCTCCGCTTTGGGGAATACAGCCTCGATGGTCCCGGAGAAACCGGCCAGGTTGTCCGTGCAGGCGATGAAAATGTCTTCGACACCGCGGTTGCGCAAGCCGTTGAGCACGGCGGCCCAGAACTTGGCGCTTTCATTCTCGCCGACCCACATCCCCGGAACGTCCTTGCGTCCGTCCAGATCAACGCCGATGGCGATGTAGACCGCTTTCTTGACGATCTGCCCTTCGCGGGGAAAGTGGTCTTATTCCCACTCTATGGTTGCGGGAGGTTTGCTCGTAATATCATACACCACCCGGTTGACGTTGCATACCTCATTGACAATGCGGTCGGATACTTTCGCAAGCACATCATAGGGAATCCGTGCCCAGTCCGCCGTCATAAAATCGGAAGTAGTAACGCCCCGCAGGGCAACCGTATTGTCGTACGTACGCCCGTCGCCCATCACCCCGACGCTTTTGATTCCCGTCAGAACCGCAAAATACTGGTTGATTTTTCGTCCCAAGCCGGCCTTTTTCACCTCATCGCGGAAGATCGCGTCGGCATCCTTCAGAATTTCCAGCTTTTCCGCCGTCACTTCACCCATGACACGGATGGCAAGCCCCGGACCCGGGAACGGCTGACGCCATACGAGATTCTCCGGAATACCGAGCTGCGTGCCAACCTTGCGGACTTCGTCCTTGAACAGATACCGCAGAGGCTCCACGAGGCCCGTAAAGCCGATGTCTTTCGGCAGACCGCCCACATTGTGGTGACTTTTGATGGTGGCCGCATCTCCCGTGCCGCTTTCCACAACATCCGGGTAAATGGTGCCCTGGCACAGAAAATCGACCTGTCCGATTTTTTTCGCTTCTTCCTCAAACACCCGGATAAATTCTTCTCCAATGATCTTTCGTTTGCGTTCCGGTTCCGTGACGCCCGCAAGTTTGGAAAGGAAACGCTCCCGTGCGTTGACACGGATCAAATGAATATCGAACTGATGACGGAAAATCCGTTCCACTTCGTCGCCCTCACCCTTGCGCAGCAGGCCGTGATCGACAAAAATGCAGGTCAGGTTGCCGCCGACCGCCCGGTGTACGAGAACGGCCGCAACAGACGAATCCACTCCGCCCGAAAGCGCGCAGATCACCTTTTTCCCGCCGATCGTCTTTTTCAGGCTTTCCACCGTCGTCGTGACAAACGATTCCATCTTCCAATCGCCGGAGCATCCGCAGATGCCGTACAGAAAATTCTCCAGAATTTTCCGTCCATCCTCCGTATGCTCCACTTCCGGATGAAACTGGGTGGCATAAAGGCCGCGCTCCGCATTTTCCATGGCCGCCGTCGGGCAGGTGCCGCTCGACGCGGTCACGCGGAACCCGGCGGGGGCCTGCGAAATATAAACGGTATGGCTCATCCAGCAAACGGATCGATCCGCCACGCCCCGAAACAATCGGGAATCCGCTTGAAAATCCACTTCGGTTTTCCCGTACTCCCGAATCTCGGCATTCTGAACTTTTCCGCCAAGCTCGAAAGCCATGAGCTGAGCGCCGTAGCAGATGCCGAGGACCGGGACCCCCAGCTCAAAAATTTTCGGGTCGCATTTCGGCGCGTTTTTGTCGTACACGGTTTCAGGCCCGCCGGAAAAAATGATCCCCTTATAATTGCCGGAAGCAATCTGCTCCGCCGGGGTACGGAAAGACCGGATCTCGCAATAAACGTTCTGGTCGCGCACCCGGCGGGCAATCAGCTGGCTGTACTGGCCGCCGAAATCCAGTACCAAAACGGCCTCGTTTTTCCTCATCTGACGTCCTTTCATTCCACCGTAACGGATTTTGCAAGGTTGCGCGGTTTATCGATGTCGCACCCTTTGAGGAACGCAACATAGTAGGCAAACATCTGGAGCGGCACGACGGCGAGGGACGGAAGCATCATGTCGCAGATCTGCGGAACATAAAAAGCGCAGTCCGTTTCTTTTTCAATCTGCGTGTTGTTGTCCGTCGTAACGCCGAGGACAACGGCCCCCCGCGCCTTGACTTCTTTTACATTGCTCATCATTTTTTCAAACAGCCGCCGCTGCGTCGCAAGCGCAACCACAAGCGTCCCCTCTTCGATCAGGGAAATGGTCCCGTGCTTCAATTCGCCCGCCGCATAGGCTTCCGAATGGATATACGAAATTTCTTTGAGCTTCAGCGAGCCTTCCAGCGACATGGCATAGTCGAGGTTCCGGCCGATAAAGAAAATATCGTCGGAACGGTAGAACTGGTCGGCAAGCCGGCGCACATGCTCTTTGGTGTTCAGCGCTTCCTGGATTTTGTCCGGAAGGCTTTCCAGCTGGGAAATATAAAAGCGGTAATCCGTTTTCGACATACTCCCGAGTTTCTCCGCCATATAGATGGCCAGCAGATAGACCACCGCAAGCTGTGTACTGTAAGCCTTTGTTGTGGCAACCGCGATTTCCGGTCCGGCCCAGGTGTAAAGGACGTCGTCCGACTCGCTGGCGATGGAGCTGCCCACCACGTTCACGATGGAAATCGTCCGCGCTCCGAGGCGCTTCGCCTCACGCAGCGCCGCAAGGGTATCCGCGGTCTCGCCGGACTGGCTGATGACCAGGACGAGGACCTTATGATCGATAATCGGATGGCGGTAACGGAATTCGGACGCAACGTCCACTTCGACCGGGATGCGGGTATACTGCTCAAAGATGTATTTTGCCACGACGCCGACATGGTAGGCGGAGCCGCAGGCAACGATAAAGATTCTGGTAAAATTGCGGATCTGCTCCTCGGTCAGCCGTATGTCGTCGAGGACAATCTCTCCGTCCCTGATGCGCGGCGAAATCGTGTCGCGCACCGCTTTGGGCTGTTCCATGATCTCCTTCGCCATAAAGTGGTCATATCCGCATTTTTCAGCGGAAGAAATATCCCAATCGATATGACAGGGCGTTTTTTCCACGATTTTTTTATCCAGATTGTAAATGGCGACGCCCGTTTTCTTAACGACGGCGATCTCGTTTTCCTCAAGGCGGTAAATATCCCTGGTCCGGTTCAGAATGGCGGGGATATCGGAAGCGATGAAATTCTCCCCTTTTCCCAGCCCGACGATCAGCGGGCTGTCCTTGCGGACGCCGATGATGCAGTCCGGATGGTCTTTGCACAGAATTCCGAGCGCGTAGGAGCCGCGGATCTTTCCGAGCGTCTTCACGACGGCGTCCAGCAGGTTGCCCTCATAAAAATAGTCCAGCAGCTGGGCAACGACCTCCGTATCGGTTTCCGACACAAAGCGGTACCCCTGTTCCGTCAGAAAGTTCCGGAGAGAAAGATAATTTTCAATGATGCCGTTGTGAACGACCGCGAATTTTCCAGACTGGCTCATGTGCGGGTGGGCGTTGACATCCGACGGTTTCCCGTGCGTAGCCCAGCGCGTATGGCCGATCCCCACGACGCCGGAAAGGTCGGCGCCCTGGTGGATCTTATCGCTTAAAACTTTCAATCTGCCTTTTGTTTTGACGACCTGGATGGACGTGCCGTCGTAAACAGCGACGCCGGCGGAGTCATATCCGCGGTATTCCAGTTTTGCCAGACCTTTCAGCAAGATGGGCGCGGCCTGGTCGCCGCCCGCGTATCCGACGATACCACACATTACAAAAACACCTCTCAGTCTTATGAAAGCAATGGGCGCCGACTTGTCGCCGGCGCTTCTTTGCACAACTACTCCTGATCGATTGATCTTACCGATAAATGATGTCTTCCCGGGACGGCCCGTTCGAGACAATCCGGATCGGCACGCCGATTCCCTTTTCGGCGAACTCCACGTACCGTTTCGCATTCTCCGGCAGGTCCTCGAATTTCCGGATCCCGCGGATGTCGCATTTCCAGCCGGGGAGCTTCTCCAGGACCGGTTTGCAGCGCTTCAAGTCCACCGTCGGCGGGAAGGAATCGATCCTCCTTCCGTCCAGCTCATACGCAACGCAGACCGGAATCTCATCCAGGTACCCGAGCGCGTCCAGAACGGTAAGGGCCGCGCCCGTCGCGCCCTGGACACGGCACCCGTAGCGGGACGCGACCAGGTCCAGCCAGCCCATCCGGCGCGGGCGGCCCGTCGTGGCGCCGAATTCCCCGCCGTCCCCGCCTCTGCGGCGAAGCTCGTCGGCCTCTTTCCCGAAAATCTCGCTGACGAATTCTCCCGCGCCGACGGCGCTGGAATACGCCTTGACCACCGCGGTGATGTTTTTGATCTCATACGGAGGAATGCCGGTGCTCACCGCGCCGTAGGCCGCCAGGGTGTTCGACGACGTCACCATCGGGTAAATGCCGAAATCCGGGTCTTTCAGCGCGCCGAGCTGGCCTTCCAGCAGGATGTTTTTTCCCCCGCGTACGGCCCGGTACAGATACGCGAACGTATCCGCCACATAAGGGGCGAGGATTTTCTTGTATTCCATCAGCTTGCTGTAAACCGCGTCGGCTTCCAGCTTCGGCTGGTGGTACAGATGTTCGTAATAGACGTTTTTCAGTGTGATGACATGGTCGATCTTTTCGCGCAGATAGGCCTCGTCGGCGAACAGCTCACTGACCTGGAACCCGATCTTCGCAAATTTATCGGAATAAAAAGGCGCGATCCCGGACTTTGTGGAACCGAAAGAATGGGAAGAAAGCCTCGCTTCCTCAAAAGTATCGAGCTGAACATGGTACGGCATCAAAATCTGGGCCCGGTTGGAAACCAGAATGTTCGGTTTCGGAACGCCGCGCTCCAGCAGGCCGTTCAGTTCCTGAATAAATTTTTCCGGGTTCAGGGCAACGCCGTTGCCGATGATATTGGTGATATGGCTGTGAAACACGCCGGACGGGAGCTGATGAAGCGCAAACTTCCCGTAATGGTTCACAATGGTGTGGCCGGCGTTGTAACCGCCCTGAAAACGAATGACGATATCGGATTTTGCGGCTTCGGCATCCGTTATCTTCCCTTTGCCTTCGTCGCCCCAGTCCGCTCCGACAATTGCTGTAATCATTTCAACATCACTCCGCCGTGCCGCTGCGGCAATACCGAACTGCCCTGCGGCCGATTTTGGACAGCCGAAAAAAAAACAAAAAACAACGATCCTATGATAGCATAAATAAACGCGAAAAACAATTAAAAAATTTTATACGCTGATTTCCGCTTTTTCATCCGAAACGTCCCGGTATTTTTCCAGAACCGGATTTACCGTTTCGTCCAGAAACTCTTCCGTCTGCTGCGGCGCCCTCCCGACATACCGCTCCGGACGGACAATTTTGTTCAGTTCTTCCAGCGTCACGCCGAACGCGGGGTCCGCGGCGATGCGGGCGAGAAGGTCGTTCTTCCCGCCTTCTTCCTTGACGACCCGGGACGCCGCCATGGAATGCACGCGGATGCGCTCGTGCATCTTCTGGCGGTCCGCGCCGCGCTTGACCGCATCCATCATGATATTTTCGGTTGCCATAAACGGCAGCTCGCTTTCGAGGTGGCTGCGGATGACCTTCGGGTAAACGACGAGCCCGTCGGCCACGTTGGCGTAAAGGTTGAGGATGCCGTCCACGGCGAGGAAAGCTTCCGGCACGCTGAGGCGCTTGTTGGCGGAATCGTCCAGCGTGCGTTCAAACCACTGGGTCGCCGCCGTAATGCACGGGTTCAGGCTGTCCACAATCACGTAGCGGGCCAGCGAGGCAATACGCTCGCTGCGCATCGGGTTGCGCTTGTACGCCATGGCCGAGGAGCCGATCTGATTTTTCTCAAACGGCTCCTCCACCTCTTTCAGATGCTGAAGAAGGCGGATGTCGTTGGAAAACTTCGCGGCGCTCTGCGCGATGCCGCTCAGGGCGGACAGCACGCGGCTGTCCACCTTTCTGGAATACGTCTGGCCGGAAACCGCAAAGCAGGAACGGAAACCCATCTTTTCCGCAACGAGTCGGTCCAGCTTCCGAACTTTCGCGTGGTCGCCGTCGAACAGCTCCAAAAAGCTTGCCTGCGTGCCGGTCGTCCCTTTGGAGCCCAGCAGCTTCGCGCCGGAAAGCAGGTATTCCACGTCTTCCAGATCCATCAGAAGGTCCTGAATCCAAAGGGTCGCGCGCTTGCCGACCGTGGTGGGCTGGGCGGGTTGGAAATGCGTGAAGGCGAGCGTCGGCAGGTCCCGGTACTTCCGGGCAAACCCCGAAAGGATCCGGACGGTGCCGACCAGTTTACCGCGCACCAGGCGGAGCGCCTCGGTCATGAGGATCAGGTCCGTGTTGTCGCCGACGTAACAGGACGTCGCGCCCAGGTGGATGATCGGCTCCGCTTTCGGGCACTGCACGCCGTACGCGTACACATGGGACATCACGTCGTGCCGGACGACCTTTTCGCGCGCCTGCGCGACATCGTAATTGATGTCGTCCCGGTGCGCGACCATCTCGTCGATCTGCTCCTGCGTGATGTTCAGGCCGAGCTCTTTTTCCGCTTCGGCAAGGGCGATCCAAAGCCTGCGCCAGGTGCGGAACTTTTTATCCGGCGAAAAAAGATATTTCATCTTCTCGTCCGCGTAGCGGGAAGACAGCGGGGATTCATACGTATCTTTCAATTCAAAGGCCTCCAAAAGCTACAGCCGTTTGATCGGCGTGCAATAATCGTAATCCTTCTGCGCCACCATGTAATCCGGGACTTCCGCCGGGTATTTGCCCGAGAAGCACGCGTCGCAGCAGCCTTCCCCTTTTCCGCCGAGCATCTTGGGCAGGTTCTCCAGCTTCAGGAAGTCGATGGAATCGGCAAAGCTCATCTTCCCGATCTCCTCGATGCTGTGCCTGCAGGCAATCAGTTCGTTCTTGGACGGAATATCGGTCCCGTAGTAGCACGGCCACAGGAACGGCGGGGAACTGATGCGCAGATGGACTTCCTTCGCGCCGCAGTCCCGGAGCATGGAAACGATGCGCGCGCTCGTGGTGCCGCGGACGATGGAATCGTCGAGCATGACGATGCGCTTGCCGCGGACCGCCGTGGAAAGCGCGTTCAGCTTGATGCGGACGCTGCGCTCCCGCTCCGACTGGTTCGGCTTGATGAACGTGCGCCCGATGTAGGAATTCTTCACGATGCCCTTCTGGTAAGGGATTCCGGACTCCTCGCTGTACCCGATGGCGGCGTCGATTCCCGACTCGGGCACGCCGATCACCATATCGGCTTCCACGGGCTTCTGCCGGGCGAGCAGCCGGCCGGCCTCCTTGCGGGCCTCGTACACGCTGATCCCGTCGATGATGCTGTCGGTCCTGGCAAAATAGATGTATTCAAAGACGCAGAGGGATTTTTTCACCGACACCGGGTCGCAGATGCTGCGCAGCCCGTTTTTGTCCGCCACGACGATCTCGCCGGGCCTTACGTCGCGGACGAATTCCGCGCCGCAGGCGTCCAGCGCGCAGGTCTCGGACGCGAACACATACGAGCGGCTGACTTTCCCGATGCACAGCGGCCGGAACCCGTGGGGGTCGCGGACGGCGATGAGCTTCTGCGGGCTCATGACGATCATGGAATACGCGCCGTGGATTTTGGGCATCGCGCGGTGGATGGCTTCCTCGATGGACGGTGCTTCCACACGTTCCCGGGCGATCATGTACGCGACGACCTCCGTGTCGATCGTCGTCTGGAAGATGCAGCCCTGCTTCGCCAGAATCTGGTGCAGCTCATACGCGTTCGTCAGGTTCCCGTTGTGGGCGATGGCGAGCGTCCCCTTGATATAACGCATCACAAGGGGCTGCGCGTTTTCGCGCACGCTGGCGCCGGATGTGGAGTAGCGCACGTGCCCCACCGCCATCTGACCTTTCAGGTTTTCCAGCGTGCGGTGGCTGAAGGCCTCCGTCACAAGGCCCATGTCTTTCGAATACGAAATGACGCCGCGGTCGCTGACGGCGATGCCGCAGCTTTCCTGCCCCCGGTGCTGCAGGGCGAGAAGCCCGTTGTAAGCGGCATAGGATGGGGTCACGGTGCCGTCGGAATAAATTCCGAAGACACCGCATTCCTCGCCGGGATGTTCTTCCTCCCACCCGGGCACCGAACGGGTCGGGCGCGTGTTTTCCATTACAAACCGATCCTTTTCATGACTTCCTGATAAGCTTCTTCCACCCCGCCGAGGTCCCTGCGGAACCGGTCCTTGTCCAGCTTCTCGTGGGTATGGACGTCCCAGAAGCGGCAGGTGTCCGGAGAAATCTCATCCGCGAGGATGATCTTGCCGTGGCAGCGGCCGAACTCCAGCTTGAAGTCGATCAGCTCAATATTGACGGAAAGGAAAAACTCGCAGAGGAGCTCGTTGATCCTGAGGGCCATCCTGCTGATCTCGTCCACTTCTTCCTTCGTCGCGAACCCCGCCGCGAGGATGTGGTACTCGTTCACCATCGGGTCGCCGAGCTCGTCGCTCTTGTAGCAGAATTCCAGCACGGGGGTTTTCATCGGGGTGCCCTCCGGCAGACCCAGGCGTTTCGCCAGGCTTCCGGCGGCCTTGTTGCGCACGATCACTTCCAGCGGAACGATCTCCACTTTTTTGACCAGCGTCTCGCGGTCGCTCAGCTGTTTGACAAAATGCGTTGGAATTCCTTTTTTCTCCAGCAGCTGAAACAGGTAATTGGACATCTTGTTGTTCACAACGCCCTTGCCGGCAATGGTGCCTTTTTTCTGGCCGTTGAACGCCGTGGCGTCGTCCTTGTAATCGACAATGCAGTAGTCCTTATCGTCCGTCGCAAAAACCTTTTTTGCCTTGCCTTCGTAAATCTGTTCTTTCTTTTCCAAGATTTTTCCCTCCGGTTCATCGGTTTGTCCTTGTTTTTTGTCCCAGGTTTCTCCATACGGGATACGGGCCGCCCGGGAAGACCCGGGCGCCGGTTCAGATAAAGTTCAGAAACGTGGAAACCTTCGTGATGTCCACAACGGAAAGCTGCGTGGTGTCCACATGACGCGCGCAGGTCAGGAACGCGTTCGCGGTATCGAGGGAAGTCAGGCACGGGATGCCGGCCTCCACCGCGTTCCGGCGAATGCGGTACCCGTCGCGGTGATGCGCGACGCCCGTCGACGGCGTGTTGATAACCAGATTGATCTTCCCCGAAAGGATATGGTCGAGAATATCCGGCTTTCCCGCGCCGATCTTATGCAGGCGGATGGTCGGAATTTCGTGGGCGTTCAGGAACTCGGACGTGCCGCCGGTGGAAAAGATCGTCCAGCCGAGGTCGTACAGGCCCTGCGCGATGGGAAGGACTTCTTCCTTGTCCGAATCCTTGACCGTGATGATGACGTTGCCCTTCTCGATCTTATGGACGCCGGCGCCGTAGAAGGCTTTGATGAGAGCCTCGTCGTACGTCCGCGCGACGCCCAGCACCTCGCCGGTGGACTTCATCTCCGGCCCGAGGTTTACGTCCTGGCCGTAGAGCTTTTCAAACGAGAACACCGGCATCTTGATCGCCACCAGCTTGCGTTCGCTCTGCAGGCCGTAATGGTAGCCCATCTCCGGCAGCGTCTTGCCGAAGAACGTCCCGACGGCCAGCGGGACGATGGGGATTCCCGTCACCTTGCTGATATACGGCACCGTTCTCGACGAACGGGGGTTGGCTTCGATAACGTACACCTTCCCGTCCTTTACGATGTACTGGACGTTCAGCAGGCCGATGACGTGCAGGGCCTTCGCCAGGCGGCGGGTATAGTCGACGATAAGGTTCTGCATCTCTTTCGGGACGCCGATCGCCGGGTAGACGGAAATGCTGTCGCCGGAATGGATGCCCGCGCGCTCAATGTGCTGCATGATGCCCGGGATCATGGTGTCGGTCCCGTCGCAGACGGCGTCGACTTCGACCTCAGTGCCCATGATGTATTTGTCGACGAGGATCGGGTGCTCCTGCGCCACGCGGTTGATGATGCCGATCTGTTCGATGATGTCCTGGTCGGAGTAGGCGATCTGCATCCCCTGCCCGCCGAGAACGTAGGACGGGCGCACCAGCACCGGGTAGCCGAGCTCGTCGCAGGTGAACACGGTGCGGCCCGCGGCGCGGGGGATCCCGCACTGGTTCAGGATTTCGTCGAAGCGCTCCCGGTCTTCCGCGGCGTCGATGCTGTCGTAGGAACTGCCGAGGATCGGCACCCCCATTTTTTCAATCGCGCCCGCCAGCTTGATGGCCGTCTGCCCGCCGAACTGGACCACGGCCCCGTCCGGCTTCTCCTGCTCGACGATGTGCAGGACGTCCTCTTCCGTCAGCGGCTCGAAATACAGCTTGTCGGCCACGTCGAAATCCGTGCTGACCGTTTCCGGGTTATTGTTGACGATGATGGTCTCACAGCCGAGCTCCTTGAGCGCCCATACGCTGTGGACGGAGCAGAAGTCGAATTCAATGCCCTGCCCGATGCGGATCGGGCCGGAACCGATGACGAGCACCTTTCTCCGGTCGGTCGCCGGGTCGGACTCGTTCCGGACGCCGTACCGGGAATAATAGTACGGCGTTTCCGCGTCGAATTCCGCGGCGCAGGTATCCACCATTTTATAAACCGGGCGGATGTCCCATTTTTTCTGCATCTTGCGCAGCTCTTCCACGCCGATCCCGCTGAGCTTGGAAATGGTGCGGTCGAGGAATTCCTCTTCCTTGGCCCTGCGGAGAAGCGCCTCGTCCACCGGGCCGGCGGCGATTGCCCTCTCCATCCGGACGATGTTCCGGAATTTCTGCAGGAACCAGAGGTCGATTTTCGTGATCTCGTGGATATGCTCTTTCGTCACGCCGCGGCGCAGGGCCTCGGCCACCGCCCAGAGGCGGCGGTCGTCCACCACATGCAGCCTGTCCTCAAGTTCGGCGTCCGAAAGTTCTTTCAGGGTATCATCCAGCAGGCTGTACGTATTCTGTTCCAGGCAGCGAATGGATTTCATCAGGGCCGCCTCAAACGTCGGGGCGATGCCCATGACTTCGCCCGTCGCCTTCATCTGCGTGCCGAGGATGCGTCTCGCGTTGATAAATTTGTCGAACGGCCAGCGCGGGATCTTGACCACGCAGTAGTCGAGGGTCGGCTCAAAGCAGGCGAACGTCTTTTTCGTGATGGCGTTGGGGATTTCATCGAGCGTGTAGCCGAGCGCGATTTTGGACGCGACCTTCGCGATGGGGTAGCCCGTCGCCTTGGAAGCCAGCGCCGAGGAGCGGCTCACGCGCGGGTTCACCTCGATGACCGCATACTCGAAGCTGTCCGGGTTCAGGGCAAACTGCACGTTGCAACCGCCTTCCACCCTGAGCTCCCGGATAATGTTCAGCGCCGAGGTGCGGAGCATCTGCAGTTCTTTGTCGGCCAGCGTCTGGCAGGGTGCCACGACGATGGAGTCGCCGGTATGCACGCCGACGGGGTCGATGTTTTCCATGTTGCAGACGGTGATGCAGTTTCCGTTGTGGTCACGCATCACTTCGTACTCGATTTCCTTCCAGCCCGCGATGCTCCGCTCGATGAGGACCTGATGCACGCGGCTGCGGCTGAGCCCGACCGTCGCAATGCTGACGAGCTCCTCCTCGTTGTTCGCGAAGCCGCCGCCGCTTCCGCCGAGGGTGTAAGCCGGGCGCACGACGACCGGGTAGCCGATCGCCTTCGCGGCCTTGACGCAGTCCTCCACATTTTCGGCGATGGCGCTCTTCGCCACGGGCTCGCCGATGCGCCCCATGGCTTCCTTGAACAGCTCCCGGTCCTCCGCCATGCGGATGGTGTCGGCCTTGGTGCCGATCATCTCCACGTGGTTCTGCTTTAAAAACCCGGATTCTTCCAGCTCCACGGCTAGGTTCAGGGCGTTCTGCCCGCCGAGGGTCGGCAGGATGCTGTCCGGGTTTTCCTTTAAAATGACTTTTTTGACCGTTTCGACCGTCAGGGGCTCGATATAGACCTTGTCCGCAATCTGCCGGTCGGTCATGATCGTCGCCGGGTTGGAGTTGATGAGGACGACCTCGATCCCCTCTTCGCGCAGGGCGCGGCAGGCCTGCGTGCCCGCGTAGTCGAACTCCGCGGCCTGCCCGATGATGATGGGCCCGGAGCCGATGATGATTACCTTTTTGATTTCCTTGCGTCTGCTCACAGCCGGCTCCCTCCCATCAGGCTGAGAAACCGGTCAAACAGGAAGCCGGTATCCAGCGGGCCAGGCGAAGCCTCGGGGTGGAACTGCACCGAGAAGACTTTGCCGTTTTTATAGTTTAATCCCTCAATGCTGCCATCGTTCATACTGACGAAACTGATGTCCGCAACTGAAGGATCAACGGTTTTCCCATCCACCACATAGCCGTGGTTCTGGGACGTGATATACACTCTGTTTTCGGCCAGCTCCTTGACCGGATGATTGATTCCCCTGTGGCCGTATTTCAATTTATACGTGTCGAACCCCTGCGCGAGGGCCATCAGCTGGTGGCCGAGGCAGATTGCGAAAGTCGGGACGCCGTGGGCGTAGACGCGCTTCAGCTCGCCGATTTCCTTGCCGCAGTCCTTCGGGTCCCCCGGCCCGTTCGTCAGCATGATGCCGTCCGGGTCGAAAGACATGAGCTCCTCGAACGAGGCGTCGTGCGGAAAACGCCTGACGGTGCACCCGCGGGAAACGAGGGAACGGATAATATTGTTTTTGACGCCGTAGTCGGCCAGCGACACCTTCACAGGGCCGTCCCCGTAGACCGCCGGTTCTTTGCAGCTGACCCGCGGCACCATGGATTCCATCCGGAAAGCCCGGATCTTCTTTTTCATCTCGTCCCGATCCGCCGCCTCGCCGTAGGCGATCATCCCGCGCATGGTGCCGCTCTCGCGCAGGACTTTGGTCAGGGCGCGGGTGTCGACCCCCTGCACGCCGGGAATCCGGTTATTCTTCAAAAACGTGTTCAGGTCCACGTCGCTGCGGAAATTACTGGCGACGTCGGAAACTCTGTGGACGATATAGGCGGAAAGCCACGGCCGGACGGATTCCGCGTCGTCGTAGCAGACGCCGTAGTTGCCGATCAGCGGGTAGGTCATCACGACACCCTGGCCGGCATAGGACGGGTCGGTCAAAAGCTCGGTGTAACCGCACATGGCGCTGTTGAAAACCACTTCGCAGAGCGTGTCGTGTTCCCAGCCGAAGCCCGAGCCTTCAAAGCACATTCCGTTTTCCAGCATCAGTAATGCTTTCATTGATTCACCAACCATTCTGTTTGATCAGGCAGTTTGCGGGGCGGCTGCGTCACGTCGCAAACGTTTTTCCGATGCGTTCCACAGCCTTTTGCGTATTCTCCTTCGTGTTGAACGACGTCAGGCGGAAATAGCCCTCCCCGCAGGCGCCGAAGCCGGAGCCCGGAGTTCCGACCACGCCGGTTTTTTCCAGCAGCAGGTCGAAGAATTCCCATGAGGTCAGGCCCTCGGGAACTTTCAGCCAGACATAAGGAGAATTGACGCCGCCGTACACCTCAAACCCGGCCTTCGCCAAGCCTTCGCGCATGATTTTCGCGTTGGCCCGGTAATACGCGAGATTTTCCCGCACGCCGCGCGCGCCCTCTTCGGAGTACACCGCTTCCGCCGCGCGCTGGACCGGATAGGAAACGCCGTTCATCTTGGTGGACTGCCGGCGGTTCCAGAGCCGGTTGAGCGAAACGCCCCCGAAAACCAGCTCTTTCGGGATGATGGTATAGGCGCAGCGCACGCCGGTAAACCCCGCCGTTTTGGAAAAGCTGCGGAACTCGACCGCGCACTTTTTGGCGCCGGGAATCTCAAAAATGCTGCGCGGCATATCCGGCTCGGTGATGAACGCCTCATAGGCGGCGTCGTAGAGGATCACCGCATGATTTTCCAGCGCGTAATCCACCCACCCGCGCAGGCTTGCGCGGTCGATCCCCAACCCGGTGGGGTTGTTCGGGAAACACAGGTAGATCATGTCGGCATGCCGCTCCGGGATTTCCGGAAGGAATCCGTTTTCCCTGCGGCAGGGCATGTAAACGATTTTGCTGAAGCCTTTGCCTTCCACATATTCCCCGGCGCGGCCCGCCATGACGTTGGTGTCCACATACACCGGATACACCGGGTCGCAGACCGCGACGACGTTGTCGGTCCCGAAAATATCGCCGATGCTGCCGGTGTCGCTTTTGGCGCCGTCGCTGACGAAAATCTCATCCGGCCCGATCTCCACGCCGCGGTCCCGGAAATCATTTTTGCTGATCGCCTCGCGCAGGAACGGGTAGCCGGCTTCCGGCCCGTAGCCGCGGAACGTGGCGGCCTCCCCCATTTCCCGCGCGGCCTTCGCCATCGCGTCCACGACCGCTTCCGGCAGCGGCCTGGTCACGTCGCCGATGCCCAGCCGGATGATTTCGGTTTCGGGGTGCTGTTCAGAAAACTTTTTTACCCGGTCGGCAATCTCGACGAACAGGTAATTTGCCGGAAGTTTGGCAAAGTTCTCGTTGATTTTCAGCAAATTTTGCACATTCCCTTCCTCAATAATTCAAAAATCCGCATTCCGAACACCTATTATATCAGATTTCGACGGTTCCGTCAAAAGAAAATTCAGCGGGGCCTTTCAGGAAAACATCGCCGGACGGTTCTTCCCAGCGGATTTTGAGGTCGCCGCCGCGCAGATGGACCAGAACGCCGCGCCCGGTCTTCCCGTTTAAGAAACAGGCGACCGCCGCCGCGCAGGCGCCGGTGCCGCAGGCCAGCGTTTCCCCCGAACCGCGTTCCCAGACGCGCATCTTCGCCTCTCCCCTGCCGAGCACCTGCACGAACTCCGTGTTGACCCTCTGCGGGAAGGCGGGGTGGCGTTCAAATTTCGGGCCGATCTCCGCGAGGGGAATGCTCTCCGTGTCTTCCGCAAACACGACGCAGTGCGGGTTGCCCATGGAAACGCAGGTGACGCGGTACTCTTTCCCATCCACGGCGAGGGGCTCGCCAACCACCCTGTCCCCGGCGAAACGGGCGGGGATCTTTTCCGGCTCCAGAACGGGCCGTCCCATGTCGACCTCCAGCTCGCCGACCCGGCCGCGGTCCACCGTCAGGGAAAGCGTCTTGACGCCGCTCAGCGTTTCCACCGTCAGAACATCCTTGCGGACGATCCCGCGTTCATAGACGTATTTGCCCACGCAGCGGATTCCGTTGCCGCACATCAGGCCGCGGGAGCCGTCCGCGTTGTACATATCCATTTTGCAGTCGGCGGCTTCGGAAGGCTCGATCAGGATCAGCCCGTCCGAACCGACGCCGAAATGGCGGTCGCTCAGCCGCACGGCAAGCGCCGCAGGGTCTTTTACCGTCTCTTCAAAGCAATTCACATAAATATAGTCGTTCCCGGTACCCTGCATCTTGGTAAATCTCATCTGTCCACCCACTCCTTACGAATTCAGAATAATCATGGCGGTCTCCACCATCTTTTTGCCGGTGTCCATGCTCTTTTTCTGGATGAACCGGTGCGCCTGCGGCTCCGTGAGGTTGTTCCGGCTGATCAGCAGGTTTTTCGCTTTCAGGATAACCTGCTTCTCCTCGTAATTTCCGGCCGCAAGCTTCTTTTTGATGGAAAGAGGGGTATAATCCGAAAC